>JBEKGK010000233.1:0-4343 GCA_050012835.1 Solirubrobacteraceae bacterium
CGGTCGGCGTCTTTCAGATCGAGAGCCGCGCGCAGATGCAGTCGATCCGCCGTACGCAGCCTGAGAACCTCGACGATCTCGTCGTGCAGGTCGCGATCGTGCGCCCGGGGCCGATCCAGGGCGGGGCGATCAACCCGTACATCGAGCGGCGCCGGCGCCTGCGCGAGGACCCTGCGTATGAGATCCCCTACGAGCACCCGGCGCTCGAGCCGGTGCTGCGGGAGACGCTCGGCACGATCATCTTCCAGGATCAGGTGATGCAGGTCGCCGAAGCGTTCGCCGGCTTCAGCCCCGGCGAGGCGGACGGGTTGCGCCGGGCGATGAGCCGCAAGCGCTCGCACGAGATGATCCAGGGTCACCGCGAGCGCTTCGTCACGGGCGCGCTGCGCCACGCGGGCGCCGATCGCCAGACGGCGGAGCGCGTGTGGGGGATGGTCGAGGGCTTCGCCGGCTTCGGCTTCCCCAAGGCGCACAGCGCCGCCTTCGGCCTGCTCGCCTACCAGTCGACGTGGCTGCGGGTTCACTACGGCGCGGAGTTCCTGTGCGCGCTGCTGAACGAGCAGCCGATGGGCTTCTATGCCCCGGACAGCCTCGTGCACGAGGCCGAAAATCGGGGGACCGCCATTCCCGTGCTGGGGCTCGACGTGAACGCCTCGCAGGTGCAGTGCACGATCGATGGTGGGGGCGTGCGCCTGGGCCTGGGCTACATCAAGGATGTCGCGAGCGTCGAGATGCAGGCGCTGGTGGCCGAGCGTGAGCGAAACGGGCCCTTCGCCAGCCTCGGCGATCTCGCCGCGCGCGTCGCCTGCAGGCGCGGGACGCTCGAGCAGCTGGCCTGGTCGGGCGCCTGCGACAGCCTCATCGGCGGGCGCGATGCCCAAACGGGCACACCCTCAGGGGCACAGGCAGGCAGACGCGAGGCCCTGTGGCAGCTGGGGGTGACAACGCCGGCTGAGACGGCGGGTGCCGGGGAGGCGACCCAGCTCGCGCTGCCACTGCGGCTGCCGGCGGCGCCGCGCCTGCGGCCGCTCGGGCGCTGGCAGCAGCTGATCGCCGACTACTCCACCAGCGGCGTGACGATCGGCGAGCACGCCCTGGCGATCCTGCGCGAGCGGCTGACCGTGCCGATGCTCGCCACCAGCGCCCAGCTCCCCAGGCTGCCATCGGGCTGCCAGGTGGCGGTGGCTGGGCTGGTGATCGCCAGGCAGCGGCCGGGAACGGCGAAGGGGACGATGTTCCTGCTGTTCGAGGACGAGTTCGGCACGATCAACCTGATCGTGGGAAAGGCGGTCTACGAGCGCCACCGCCACCTCGCGCGAGCGGAGCCGCTACTGCTCGCCAGGGGCGTCCTCGAGCGCTCGCAGGGGGTCGTCAACGTGATCGTGCGCGAGCTCGCGCCGCTCGAGCGCTTCTTTTCCGATGGGATCGAGCAGGAGCAGGGCGGGGCTGCCTCAGCACGCGTGCACCACCTGCCCGGCCGCGAGCGCCCGCTGGCGCAGACGGGCGGCGCGTCCCGGGGCAGTGGCGGCGATGAGGACGTAGAAGGTGGGGAGGTGGGCTCGAGCATGCGCGCCGCGGCGCCGCCCATGCAGAGCTTTGCGCAGGGGCGCCGGCGGTAGGCTCTCGCCGGTGCCGGGCCCAGCCACGACTATCGCGCGACACCTGCCGCCGTGGGCAGATCAGACGGGAGCCGGGTCGCGGCCAGAACGGCGCAGGGCGACCCTCGTGGGCCTCGCCGGCGTGATCGCGCTGGGGGTGCTCAGCGCGCCGATCCGCAAGGAGGGGACGCCGCGCGGCGACGACCTGATCTACGAAGACATCGCCCGCCACCCGTTCGCGGTGCACACGTTTCCGTTCGGCTTTCGCCTGGGGCTGCCGCTGGCGGTGCACTGGCTGCCGTTCGACCACACGGTGTCGTTCAGCGGGCTGGCGCTGCTCGCCGCCGGCGGGGCGGCGGCGTTCGCGTATCTGCTCATGCGCGAGCTTGGCGGCGACCGGCGCGTGGCGGCGGCGCTGGCCGTGCTGATGAGCGTCTCGCCGCCGTTCCTGATCGTCGCGCTGCGCCACGGGCGCAATCCCGACATCGCGACGGTCTTCTTCATGATGGCGGCGACGTACTTCGCCGTCAGGCGGCAGCGCTGGCCGCTTGCCGTGACGCTGCTGCTCGGGGTGGTGGTACGCGAAGCGGTGCTGTTCGTGGTGCCGCTCGCCTACGCTCTTTGGGCGGTCCGCCCGCTCGATCGGCGGGCGGCCGTCGACGGCCTCGCGGTGGCGGCGCCCGCGGTCGCGATCTATGCAGCCATCAGGCTCGGCGTCAGCACCGTCGGCGAGGCGCAGGTGCCGGGCTACGCGGGCTCGCTCGTGGCCGAGCGCTTCACGGTCATCAAGCTCGGCCTGCAGAGCGCCTTCCAGGAGGCGCGCCGCATGTTCACCGTGTACGGGCCGCTGTGGCTCGTCGCGCCGCTGGCGCTGCGGGACATGCGCTTCGCGCGGCGCGGGCTGGTGCTGGTGGCGCTCGCGCTGCTGTCGATGACGTTCGCGCTCGACTGGGGGCGCATGATCCTGCTCGCGGCGCCCGTCTTCTATCCCGCTGCGGCGTACGTGCTGGCCCGCCACCCCAGCTGGGCTCGCCCCGTTCTGGCCGCATTTCTGCTCCTGGCGATCGTCTATGCGGTGTACATGGACGTGTCCGGCGTGAAGAGCGGCATCATCGACAACCCGCCGCCGCCGTATCCCGTGCAGTAGCAGAGCTAGACTCGCTGCGCCGTGACCCGGAAGCGCGACATCAAGCAATTCCGGCAGGCCTGCAAGGAGGCCGGCTTGACAGTCCGTGAGCGCTATGAGGCGAGCCAGGCACTGCATGCCGAGAAGGAATCCAGCGGCGGTCAGGAGGACATGAGCTATGGAGAACTGCTGGCCTGGCTGCGACAATGGAAGGACTCATGGCGACCGTCGTAGCTCTAGATGCCTCACCGACCACTGTCCTAGGCTCGATGCGTGGGTCGATTGTTGATGCGCGCATTGCCTATCCAGATGTTCTCCATGTAGAAGTTCGCGACTCGGGCGGAGGTATCTGGCGCCTCGCCACCCAAGATGCCGAGTGGTCGCCATCTGACCCGGCTCAGCTGGTCGGGCGCTCGATCGATGATGCTGACATTGACGAGGAGTCCGGCGAGCTGCGTTGCAGGCTTTCCGACGGCTCCATGCTCGACATCAAGCCCACCGCGGCCGAGGCAGATGACGACCCTCCTAATTGGGAGCTGATCAGCCCCGCTGGAGTTGTCCTCGAGTTCGGACCGGGAGTTCGCTGGCAGATCAGCGGTGCTGACGCGCCGACCTCATCGCGTCGCTGAGTCGACGAGCGATATTTCCTCGCTACCCTGAGCGCATCGCGCGCCTGGCCGACACCGACGTGGACGTCTTCCCGCTGTGCCTGGGCGGCAACGTGTTCGGCTGGTCGATCGACGAGCAGCGCTCGTTCGCGGTGCTCGATGCGTACGTGCAGGCGGGCGGCAACTTCATCGACACCGCCGACGTCTACGGTCGTCGCGGATCTGGCGGGGCGGGCGAGTCCGAGCGGATCATCGGCCGCTGGATCGCGGCGCGGGGGAACCGCGAGCAGCTCGTGATCGCCACCAAGGTCGGCATGTCGCCCGACCTCGGCGGGCCCTCGCGGGCGACGATCAGGCGGGGCATCGAGGGCTCGCTGCAGCGCCTGGGCATCGACACGGTGGACCTCTACTACGCCCACCAGGACGATCCCGACACGCCTCTGCAGGAGACGCTGGGCGCGTTCGGCGAGCTGATCGGCGAGGGCAAGATCCGCCACGCGGCGGCGTCCAACTACAGCGCCGCCCGGCTGGAGGAGGCCATACGCGTCGGCGCGGGCGCGGGCATGGCCTCGTATGTGGCGCTGCAGCCCCACTACAACCTGCTCGAGCGCGCCGAGTACGAGGGCGAGCTCGAGCGCGTGTGCGAGCGCCACGGCCTCGCGTGCATCCCCTACTTCGGCCTCGCCAGGGGCTTCCTGAGCGGCAAGTACCGGCGCGACGGGGACGAGATCGACAGCCCGCGCGCGGCCGGCGTGCGTGAGAGCTACTTCAATGAGCGCGGCTTCGCGGTGCTCGACGCGCTCGATGAGATCGCGGCGGCGCACGGGACGGCTGTGGCCGCTGTGGCGCTCGCGTGGCTGCGGGTACAGCCGACGGTGCTCGCGCCGATCGCCAGCGCCACCTCCCCGGAGCAGCTGGCGGAGCTGCTGGCGTCGACCGAGCTGGAGCTCTCGCCGGCGGAGCTCGAGCGGCTCGACGCGGCCAGCGCCTGAGCCGGCTTGCGCCCGGGTC
>JBEKGK010000234.1:0-5738 GCA_050012835.1 Solirubrobacteraceae bacterium
AGTCGCGGCGCCGGGTCATCCGCTCTACATACGCTGGGTCGCTGTGGGTCTCGGCGGCACCGGGCTGGTAGTCGGCGCCGAGCCGGCGCTGCTGGGCGCGCCGTACGGTGTTGTTGTAGGAGACGAAGACGAGTTTGACGTCGTCGTAGTTCTTGGCTTTCGCGGCCCAGTAGCGCTCTGCCTTCTGCTCGCGCGACTCCCTGGCCACGGTCCTGCCCTCGTCGGCGAAGAACAGGCCCTCCTCCCCGTCGGCGTATGCCTCATGGGTATCGCCGGCCTGGTCCTCGGCGCCAGCGCCTGTGCCGGGCGGGGCGCCGAATGGTCCGCGAAGCAGAGCAATTTTGTGCTCCAGGATCCCGGCCCAGTAATTTCCGTGATCGTACTCGAGTAGACAGCAAACGCGGCGCGTAGAGCCATCCGGGCTCGTGACCGTTTTCACGACGCTGATGTCGGGGGTGACCAGTCGGCCTTTGTAGGAGGAGAAGGTGAGTTTGCCGCCGCCAGCGAGGAAAGCGATCTGCTCGTGGCGGAGTTCACGGTCTGACTTCTCAAGCTCGTAGGAGACGGTGGCGCCGTTCTCGTTGGTGCCGCTGGCGAGGTTGACGAGGTTCAGCGCGGCTTCTAGCGCGTTGTTCTGGTGCGACCAGATCGTGCCGTCTCGGCCGCTGAGCAGCCGCTGGCGAAGCGTGGATGGGTTCGTGCCGGTCGTGATCGTCCCGTCGGTCTTTAGGAGGCGGATCGCTTTTGTGCTGAGCGCGACGTGAACCCATTGTTTGTCGGGTGCCGGCTTGCCCTCGGGCGCGAGCAGATCCCGGTCGGGGATGATCTTTTTATGCGTGTAGGGGTTGCGCTCGACCAGCCCGGCGGCGTGCAGGTGCAGCATGTTCGTGCTGACCGCGTCAAGGCCCTTGTGCATGCCCTTGTTGCTCCAGATTCCGCGTTTGGCGATGCAGCCGTAGTTCGCGCCCTTGAAGCGGTACAAGAACGTGAGGAGCTCGTGCACCCGCGGCGTCATCCGCACATACGGGGTCTTCGTGAGCGGCCGCGCCTGATCGTGGTTGAAGTGTTTGCGCACCGAGACGATCTCACGGTCGCTGAACGTCACCAACGCGGTGTTCTCGAAATGGCTGCGCGGCGCGTCGCGCAGCACCTGGCTCGCCTGGGTCGCCCGGGGTGGCTGTCTCGCCGGCGCGGCCGGCGGGAGCGGCTGGGAGAGCTGGCGCTCGAGTTCCTGCACACGCTCAACGAGCTGCTGCAGCGTCGTCTCTGGCGTTGCTGAGGCCGTCATCGGGCTGCCCCCACGATTAGATCCTCGTCGCGCTCGCCCGGCTCGTCGAAGCCGTCGTCGGTGCCTGGTTCGGGGTGGTCTGCCCAGGAGAAATCGCTCTCCTCGCCCGCGTCGCGTTCACCGGGTTGCTCGTCGCTCCCCTGGTCCTCGAGCTGCCGGTCGGGGTGGGCGTGCTCGTTGGCGCGGGCGATGTAGACCTCGCGGCCCCTGGCTCTTTCCCGTTCGGCTGCTTCGCGGACGAGGCTCTGCTCGACGGCGAGCAGCCTGCCGGCGTAGCGGCGGCGCTCGGTGGTCTCGACCTTCTCGCGGGTCAGCTTCTCCTCGCTGAGCCTGCGTGCTTCCCGCGGACTCACGGGCAGCAGCGTGATATGGGTGCCGCAGTTGTTCTCCAGGTTCCCGAGCGTCTTGCGGTTGTCCTCCCATTGCTCGCGGTACTGGAACGCGAGGACGGCCCCGCCCCCCATGCTGCGGGCCTTATCCAGGAAGCCGCTGGCGAAGTCTTCGTCGTTGACGAGCAGCGTCACGCACTCATCGAGCAGTAACAGCGTTGAGAGCGTCTCGCGCTCCTGGCCGCGATCCACGACGGCGGCCGTGTACATGCGCACGATGCTCTTGCCGAGCATGCGCTGCGCCTCCCCGCCGCCGCTTGAGAGGCGAAAACCGATGACCTTCCCGCCGTCGACACAGTCCTGCAACCGGATCACGTTCGCGTTGGGGTCGCTGTCGTCGAGCAGCTGCCCGTATGTCTTTCGCAGCAGCGTGATCTTGTTCGAGAGCCCCGACATGTTCTTTATGAACTGCGCGCGCACCTGCGGATTCGCCGCCTTGAACACACGCTCACCCCTGCGCTTGGCCTTGTCGCCCTCGGTGACCCACGAGCCGACGGCCTGGCGGAAGTAGTCTTGCCACGTATCCCAGTCAGCGTCGCCCAGCCGCACGAGGAACTCGGGCCCCCGCCTACCCGCCGACAGGAGTGGGTCGCGTCCTGCGAGCTTGTCGGGGTCGCGCCAGCGAAGCAGCCGGTCGATGCCCTTGGCGATGTCCTCCCCCAGCTTTGACGCGCTGACGAGGTTATCGAGAGCGTCGATCGTCGCGTGCCGCGCAGCGGGATGGAAGCGCACGTAGCCGCCGCCCGGCAGCGCCAACGCTGGGACCTTCTCGCCGTGTTTGCCGACCTGGATCTGCTGGTGTTCACGGCAGGTTTGGGCGCAGGCGCGTAGAACGTCGACGAGCATCGCGCCGTACTTGATCTCCGTTTCGTGGTAGTAGGCGCTGTCGCTGCGCGAGTCAACGGCACCGAAGATGCTCTCAAGCAATGCCTGCCCGCCCGCCTGTAGTGGGTTCCAGCGCGCCGAGCGCGCACCGAGGTCGAGCGCGAACACCTGGTCACAGCCGTCCTCAAGGTCAAGCGAGCCGCTACGCCCCGTGTGCGGGTTCAGCCTGCCCTTGAAGTCGAAGACCAAACCGCCCACACCATGCGGGCGCAACTCCTCGACGAGGTACCGCTTGTACGGAAGGATGAACTTCGTGGTTTTGCCCGTGCCGATGCTGCCCTGGATGATCACGTGCTTGAGCAGATCAGACGCGTCCTGGTCAAACAGCGCGCCGTCGCCGGGCAGGAACCGATGGTGGCTGCGCGGCACGATCGTGCCGCCTATGACCTCCCCGACTTCGCGCTCAAGCGGCGTCGGCACGAACACACCGAGCGCCAACGGCGCGACCCGTGCCTTCGCGGTGCCCGCGTCCCCCGATTGCTCGTCCGCGTCGCTCCTACTCGCGGGCAGCTCGACCCCGCCGGCCAGGTAGGGGTTGGCCTCGGCGTAGCCGGGCATCCCGGTCGCGCCCGCGGGCTCCCGCGTTCGCCACCCGACGCGGCCGCGGTAGCTCACAACGGCCGCGGTGACGACGGACACGGCGCCGGCGAGGTAGCCGAGGTAGAGCACGGCGGGAACAGGCCAGCCGAGGTCGAACACGCCGCCGCCGGTGCTGGCGCCCACGATCACGCCCGTCGCGGCAACGCCAGCCGCCATTGCGCTCCTCTCCTCCTCGCCGCTTCCGATCTCGCCGCGCAGGTACGGGACGAGACGCGCCAGATAAGAGGCGGGCACGATGACGGCCAGGTAGAGCAGATAGGGCGCGGCGGTCAGGCAGATCAACACGGCGGCGAGACACCTGCCGATGAGCACGATCTCCCCGGCCGCGTCCGGCAACAGGTGGCGTGAGTGGATACCCGCCGGGGTCTTGGACGCGGGCGGCAGGCCCCTGGCGGTGCGGACGAGTTCGTGAAGCAGGCCCCACACGACACCGGCGCTACCCGTCGCCGACTTCTCGACGGCATGCCTCACGGCACTACCGGTAACGCGACTCCAGATCCAGCCGGGCGTGAGCGGCGCGCGCCACACAAGCGCAGCGAACATCGGCAACACAAGCCTCTCAGCCCCCACCGGGGCTGCTGCGGCTCGACGCCTCTCGCGGTCCTTTGACTTCCTCCTCTCCCGGTTCATTGCAGTGACAAACCAACAGTACGCCCGCCGTTTCTCATTGCA
This sequence comes from Solirubrobacteraceae bacterium, assembly GCA_050012835.1. Taxonomy (GTDB): domain Bacteria; phylum Actinomycetota; class Thermoleophilia; order Solirubrobacterales; family Solirubrobacteraceae; genus Palsa-744. The sequence goes on from JBEKGK010000234.1 coordinate 3,835, forward strand.
AGGGTCTCTTTGGGAAACCCACCCGCGAGCCTGTGAGATTGCGATCTCTTGAACGCGGTCGACACATCGACGCTCGTGTGAGACGAGCCACAAAGCCGCCCTGCCCGCTCGTGCGCGCCGTCCAGCTCGCCGCCGAACCCCGCGCGCCGACACGCCGAAAAGGGCGCTGAGCGGCTCTCAGCGCCTCTGTGACGCATCGAAATGCGTGAGGCGTCCAAGGGGGGACCCCCACCGGTAACGGGCCTGTTTTGGGCTCTGGGCGGCCCTGTGCGGACATCCCGCTAGTGCAGTGCGCGGCTCAACCCGGGTGTTTGGGCCTGGTATCCGTCCCGGCTCTCTGACCTTGCGAGGCGCAGCTCGCCTAGGCGCTGGGGGTGAGAGATCCAGGGTCCGGGCTGGGGCCGCGCGCACGAGGTTGCGCCCACGGCGCTTGGCCTCATACAACGCGCCGTCGGCGGCCTTGAACAGGGCCTCGTACTCGACTTGCTCGCCGCGGCCGGCGCTCAGGCCGAGCGACATCGTGATCGCGATCCCGGTCAGCTTGCGCCCAGCGCACCAGCCGGATACCCGGGGATCGTCCGCGCCATCAACCAAACCCACCAGCACAGGAGCGAACATGGTGACCCACCGAGTCCAAGCCGTCCTATCCGATCCCGTAGCAATCCAGCTCCGCGAGCTGGCCGCCGGCGCCGACACACCACACTCGACGCTCGCCGCACAGTTCGTCCAACGCGAAATCGCGCGCGCCGCCAAGAACGGCCACGATCCTCCGCTGCGCTCAGCCCCCGTGCTCGTCGGCCGCAGCAGCACCGAGCGACCGCCGTGGCTTGAGCAATACGGCGGCGACGCCGAGTGGCGCAAGCGGATGTGGGGCGAGATCGTCGCGCTGCACGGCCGCTACCCCGGCCAGCTCGAAGCGCTCAAAGACAAATGGTGGACCGATGAATCAACCGTCGAGACACTCGCAGCGCTCGCCGTCTGGCGAGCAGAACTCGACGAAACACGCCAAGACCCCCGCGACGAGCTCGCGCTCCAAACCCAGCTCACCGCCAGCGCTCATCGGGGCCGACCGCACGTCTTCCTCAGCTGACGACTTCGATCGTGCCGTTCATGGTGGCTGGATAAAGCGTGCACTCGTAGTGGATCACGCCAGGCTTTTCAGCCTTGATCTCGAACGTGCCGCCTTCGCCGAAGTTCGTCGAGGCGAACCGTTGCGGACCGCCCTTACTGGTGACGTTAGCCTGCGTCGAGTCGTAGTTGGTCCACCTGATCGTACTGCCGACCTTCACTCTGACCGTGTCCGGGTCGATCGCGAAGTTGCGATAGGCGATCTGCACGAGCCCGCTCTGCACAGGTGCGGACGGCGAGGGCGAAGCGAACTTCGGCGCAGCATTGACCTTCAGCGACGCCGCAGGGCTCGAGCTGCTCGCCGTCGTGCCGCTCGTCGTGGTGGCTGAGGTGCTGTTCGTGCTGTTGCCCGACGAGCCACAGCCGCTCACGAGTGCGAGCACGCCGCAGGCCATGATCACTGATGACGGCCGTCTCTGCATAGGTTTCCCAGCCTACTGCTCCCCGCCACCAGTCGAGCTGGGCGGCTGAGCTGACAGTGCAAGCAGCGCCTCGTACGTCGCTGCGAGCCGCCCCAGATTCCGCCCGGGTCGAGCGTCCTCTGCCCGCACGCGCTCGAGCAACGCTGCGCCGTCCACCCGCTCAGAAACGTCAAGGGCAAGCTCCCGGAGCGCCACCACCAGGAGGTCAAGGCGCGCTGGTGGCACCACGAATCTCCTGGAGAGGACGTTCGTGGAGGTCCGCCGCGGCGCACCAAGGTTATCGGCCGGTTCCCCGGAGAGACCCTCCGGGTTCTCGTGTCGGATGGCTGCCTCGAGCTCCTTACCGCTGGCGGT
>JBEKGK010000235.1:0-4264 GCA_050012835.1 Solirubrobacteraceae bacterium
ATCAGCCACGAGGGATTTCGGGGGCGTGTTCGTCGACACCGTACCGTGGCTTTGCTACCAGAGCATATGCCCGATGGTCGTCGGCCATACCGTCGTCAAGCTCAATCGGGGTCACATCACGAGTAGGTACGCCGAAGAGCTCGCGCCATTGTTCACCTCCGCGCTGACGCATCTGCTGGACGTTGGTCGGGCGACAACTCCACACAGGGCCACAACTGTGGCTCATCCTCCGCGTCCCGGCATGTCGGTATCTGGCCGCACCCCATCGCGCCCATCGCGGTAAACGGATTCGGCGACGGTTCGTATCCCACGGATGGAGGTTTCTGCGCGAGTCGCCCGACGTGCGCGTAAAGTTCTAGGCGATGAGGCCGACCCCATGGCCCCCCGCCGAAGAGCCCTAACCCCATGGATGTGACCGGCCCGATGGGAGATCAGCAATGCACACGGCGCGGAACCGCAGCGGCGGACGGTGCGGGCCTCCAAGCCGGCCCCTATGGCTCGCTCGTTGGGCACACAGAGAGGCTCGGTCGAGGCTGCGTCGCCCCCTACAGCCGCACGGCCCCGGCGACCCCCAGCGTGCGCGTGACCCCGCGCAGGTCGACGAGCAGGCGTGCGCGCTGCGCGACGAGCTGGTGGTCGACCTCGGGGTGGGCGGTGACGATCAGCGCGAGGTCGGCGTCCTCGAGCGCGTCGTCAAGCGAGACGCTCTGCAGGCCGTGCTCGCGCAGCGCGGGCACGTGCGGGTCGTGGTAGCGCAGCTCCGCGCCGAGGCCTTTCAACAGGGTCAGGATCTTCAGGGCGGGAGACTCGCGGATATCGCCGACACCGGGCTTGTAGCTGACGCCGAGCACCGCGATGCGCGCGCCTTTGACCGGCAGCCCCGCCTGGTTGAGCGTCCGCTGCACCTTCGCCACGCAGTGGTAGGGCATCTGCTGGTTGACCTTGCCCGACAGCTCGACGAGCTCCAACGACATATCGAACTCGCGCGCACGCCAGGACAGGTAGAACGGGTCGACGGGCAGGCAGTGCCCGCCCATCCCGGGCCCGGGCTCGAAGCGCATGAACCCGTAGGGCTTGGTCGAGGCGGCGTCGACGACCTCCCAGATGTCGATGCCCATGCGGTCGGTGAGCATCGACAGCTCGTTGACGAGCGCGATGTTGACCGAGCGGAAGATGTTCTCCAGCAGCTTCGTCAGCTCGACGGTAGCGTGCGGTGGGACGGGAGTGCAAGTCTTGAGGGGGACGGCTCCGCCGTCCGCGATGCGTGCGCGCGGGTGAGCCGTGGAGGGTGGCCGGCGCGGCTGCGGGCCGCGCCGGAACAGTAGACCTCGCCGCGGCTCACCAAGGCTCGTGTCCCGCGGCACGCTCCTCCTCGGCGAGCCGGTGCATCGTTTCGCCGAACGCGACGTCGTGTAGCTTGGAGAGGTCGGCCCACTCGTCTACCGTCACCCCCGGCTCGTCGCACTCTCGAGAGCTTGCTCGGCTCAATCGACGGCTGCTGCGGTACGCGCTACCCTTCTGGCGGGTGATGAACGTGTTGGCAGATGATCTCGATCCCCAGCAGCGGTTCGACGAAAAGGAGCGCTCACGCCGTGCCGATCTCGAGGCGCTGCGGTCCGGGCAGAAGTCGGAGGCGCAGCTCAAGCGCGAGAACGAGGCGTTTGCGTTTCCCCGAGAGAGCATCCGTATCCGACTCGATCTCGCCAAGTCGCTGCACTGAACGGTAGTCCGCCCGTGCAGCCTCCCGGGTCAGATAGCCCGTTGAGCAGCACCCGGGCGGCGAGCATCCCCCGGGAGATTCCGCCACTGCGGATCGAAGAGGCACAACGGATCCTGTCTGCGCTGGAAGATGTCCTCAGCGCTGGCGAGGCGATCCTGATCGGCGGTCAAGCAGTAGCCCTCTGGGTCTCCTACTTCGAACCGCTGCTGGAGGACCTCGACGCTTGGCGCGTCGCGAGCAAGGATGTCGACTTCCAAGGATCAAAGGCGTTGCTCGCGCATGGCTCAGAGACGCCTCGCCAGTGCCGGCCGGCGAAGTTGATGTCGCCGACAAGCCCGTCGCCGAGGGTGACGCGGAGCTGGTGATCGCCGACGACCTCGACTCCGATGACTGGGACGAGCTTATCCATGATGGCCATTCTAACGAAGTGAATCGATCGGGTTCAATGACTTTCGTCGGCGGCGAGCAGGGCGGTGACCTGCCGCCGAGCGCCGTTCAGGGTCCAAGCACGAAGCGCGAGGAGCCGCTGCCGGCCCATACACTCACCGCCGTCAGACTGGGCACAATCGATTCGCCGGCCGGCAAGAAGAACGTGTCGCCTCGCGCTTGTGCCCATTGCGACAGCTCGTCACCGCCCGCGATCAACTCGTCGTGGACCTTCTCGATGCTGAAGACCACGTTCTTGGAGTTCTTCTCGATGACCCAGTCCCAGAAGGCAGGGCAGAAATCGAAGCCGTAGTGGAGGTTCTTCGCTTGGATAAAGACGTTCGAGTCAAGGAGATATGCCATCACGCCACCCCGAGCCTGTGGGCAAGCTCTTCAAAGGTGGCGTGCTTCTTGAAGCCAAGCATCTGAAAGGCATCACGGTGGAGCGTCTGGCCTTCCAGCGTGCTCTCGATGAGCGCTCGAGCGAAACGCTTGCTGACTCGCACCGGCTGAGTCTTGTAGAAGTCGCCGCCTCCACCGGCGCGGTCCTCAATGAACTCGAGAACCCGGTCACGCTCCCTGGCATAGGCGATCCGATACTCCGGCTCCGTCAGCCGTCCAGCATCGAAGACGCGTCGGAGGGCAACCAGGGTGCTTACCTTGAACTTGCGAGCGAGGCGCTCCAACTCCCCGGTGAGCCGCGCCTCATCAACGTCCACGTGACCGAGGTCTGCCAGCGGCAACAGGAACTCCGCTGCCACGCGATTGCACCAACGCTCGACCGGGTTCGGGGACGTCGTGGCGAGATCGACGTCGGAAACCGCCGACTCGCCCAGCCAGAGGTGGGCAAGCTCATGAGCGAGCGTGAAGATTTGCGCGGCCTTTGTGTCGGCGCCGTTGACAAAGATCACCGGCGCCAGTTCGTCTGAGAGCGCAAACCCACGAAACTCCTGAGGGTCGAGCTTACGATGCGTATTGCTACCGACAACACCGTTGACCATGACTAGCACGCCATGCTCGTCAGCCTCGTTGATCAGACGACGTGCAGCCTCGCTCCAAGTTGCTCCGCGGTCATCTGGCCCAAACGCAAGCACCATGCGCATCTGACGGGCGGCCTCGCCGACATCCACCTCGGTCGTGAGCGTCCCGACGAACGCAACAGGCGACTCGTGATGCAAGCGCGCATAGTCTCGATACCAATCCTGGCGCCGCTGGCATTGGTAGACGGTGTCGAGCAGGTCGGGGCTTGCTTGCCCGACCTCGGCTTCGCCGATTGTGCGGAAGTCAGGAACCGGGAGACTCTCCTCGGGAGGGTCCGCCAAGAGCAGGTAGCCCACGGGCGTATATGTCGCGCGGGCGAACTGCTCCAACTGCTTGAGGGTGGGCTGCTTCTCGCCAACTTCCCACGCATCCAACGCCGGAAACTTCGCGAGGAGCCTGTCGTGGGACACCTGGGATCGTCGTTGAGCCCAGGCGAGCATCGCGCCCCGAACCGGGACCCGAACGGTCACGGCTCCTCTCCACGCCCGATGCCGAGGCTCCTTACCCGAGCCATTGGGCCGCAACCACCGATCCAACAGTACATGGATCGATCATACGAGACGCCTGAGACTGCTCTACATCGAGCACGCCGTGGGAGGCCAGCGGTTGGTCGGCGATGTCCGGCTCCTTGGACCAGCTTGCGCAGCGCCAGGAGGTCGTGGCGAGGGAGCGAGAGCCGGCGACCGCGACGTAGCCGTCAGACGCTCGAGTGGCGCGTGCCCCCCTACAGCCGCACCGCCCCGGCGGCCCCCAGCGTGCGCGTGACCCCGCGCAGGTCCACGAGCAGGCGTGCGCGCTGCGCGACGAGCCGGTGGTCGACCTCGGGGTGGGCGGTGACGATCAGCGCCAGGTCGGCGTCCTCGAGCGCGTCGTCGAGCGACACGCTCTGCAGGCCGTAGTCGCGCAGCGCGGGCACGTGCGGGTCGTGGTAGCGCAGCTCCGCGCCAAGGCCTTTCAACAGGGTCAGGATCTTCAGGGCGGGAGACTCGCGGATGTCGCCGACACCGGGCTTGTAGCTGACGCCGAGCACCGCGATGCGCGCGCCTTTGACCGGCAGCCCGGCATGGTTGAGCGTCC
>JBEKGK010000236.1:0-4202 GCA_050012835.1 Solirubrobacteraceae bacterium
CGCCAACACCGCAAGGATCAGCACGATGCCACCTGCCGCCCAGATCACCTCAGCCAGCACCATCATGTTACGTGCCTCTCCTGTCGCTCGATTGCACTGAGGAGTCGTAGGTGGGCGAGGTCGAGCGTGTCGTCGTTTCCAGGGAATCTCGCCCGAGAGCAGGCAGCGCGGAGAAGCTCCGCGGCGTGAGCTAGCGCACGAGCCTCACGGTGGCTGAGTACCACCGTTACCGTGGGCTCGCCCGCGTTTATCGCTGCAACTGGCTCGTTCCGCGCGTCCGATCTCACGGCAACTGCCATGTAATCAGTCTTGGCGCAAGCTCATCATCCGTAATCGCCCCGAATGGGGGATCCGTAATTGTCTCCCATGCTCGCAGACGTCGGACTGTCGCGTTGTTCGCGCGTTGCGAGAGCAAGCCGATCATTGGCGGATACGCCCGCTTGTCGTCGTGGGTGTCGCGCAAACCGCTTTGCGCGACACCCACCGTCCGGAGCGGTCGTCTCCCGCGGCGCTGGTCGAGAGTGCTGCTGTCGCGCCTAGCGACAGCACGGCCCGAGTCGATTGCGCGAACAGCGCGTATCGAGCCTGCCCACGAGCGGGCAGCGCTAACTCTCGACGCGGTGCCTCAGGCTGCGGTACGCGAAGTAGAAATGGGCTGCTGCTGCTGGGACCAGCAGCAGTCCCCACCAGCCTCCAACGCCGTAGCCATACATGATGGCGGTAAGGGCCACCAACCAGATCCCGATAACAACGCGCACGGGGACCATGACACGCCGGTGCCTGTACTCCCATGCCCATGAAGTTTGAAGCCTGGTTTGCAGCCGCATGTAGATCGCGCTTCTCAGCAGATCGGCGGCCTCCGCGAGTCGCGGCCACCGCTGTCCCTCCTCGGCGCCGGCCATCAGCACCGAGAGGATCTCTTGCTCGTGCTCTTGGCGGAACGCGGCCGGGTAGCAGACGAGCAGACGCCGGTAGCGGCGCTCCAGATCCGCGCCATCGGTCATCGCAATACTCCGACCGCGTCCAGCCGCGACATCGCGACAAGGGCATTCGCTTGCAGGCGAGCTGCCTCGGCGGCGAGGCGCTCCTGGCCCACGGCCGTGAGACGGTAGTAGCGGCGCAACCGGCCATCCACGACCTCCTCGCGGTCCACCTCGACCAGTCCGTCCGCGCGAAGACGCTCCAGAGCCGTATACAAGGTCCCAGCGCGCAATCGGACGCGCTGGTCCGAGATCCGCTCGACGTCGGTGATGATCCCGTAACCGTGCTGGATGCCTCCAGCCAACGCGGTCAAGATCAGGAACGTCGCCTCCTGCATCGCCCGTTTCCTCATAGAGACAGTATATATCGTTCAACTGTCGATAGTCAACGGCGTCGGATAACCGTGCCCAGCAGGAGCAGCAGCCCGGTCCGCACCGCCTCTGCCCACGCTACTGCTCCCGCGTGCAAGCAGTCGTCCCGCCGCGACGGCGCGCGGCTCCTGCTGCGGACGACCTGGGGCACTGACGCCCGCAGGCGACGAGACTGCCGCACTGTGCCGAGTAAGCAGTCGTCTGCCGGCCCTCCGCCGAAGCGCTCGAGCCTCGTCCCAAGGATGCGTCTCGTCTCCGTCCGACCACCTGCCTGCTCGTGGCGACTTGCATGTCCTTCTGGTTTCGCACAGCCGACGCCTGCTCGTTTGTGGCTGCGGTAGTGCGCGCCGAGTCCGACCGCGCTGCTAGGCGGGGGTGCTCGCTGCCCCGAGCGTGAGTACTCGCCTGAAGGCCGCTCGAGCTTCGTCTACCAACGTTCGGGGATCGTCGCCGAGTGATCTGGCGGTGATGTAACAGCCGAGGGCCACTTGCGCTGCGGAGACCGCGACGGGCTTGTCGGCTCCTCGGTGAACGAGAACGTCACCTAGCTCGCTGGCGACTTGTTGCATCTTCAGTGCGTAACGGGCGCGCAGCTCCGCGTGTTGTTCGACGAGCTGGAAGTGGCGGACGTAGTCCTCAGGGTCGGCGGCTACCCGGGCGCAGAGGGTGAGGACGATCGGGCAGAGCTGTTCGACGGCGTCGGTCATGCTCCGGACCGGAGCGAAGTCGTCTTCTTGAGCGGCTGCGGCAATCGTTTCGAGCAGCGCCGGCCATCTGCCGAAAGCGACCTCCTGCTTGTCGCCGAAGTGCCGAAAGAACGTGGTGCGGCCAACTTCGGCGTGTTCAGCGATGTCGCTGACCGAGACGTCGTCAAAGTCGCGCGTTGCGAAGAGCTCCTCCGCGGCCTGAACGATGCGCTCTCGCGCTTGGCGTTGCTTGCGCTCAACGAGCGAACCGGGCTGCGTCATGAGATGAGCATACACGACTGCGGCCAGAGTCCCAAACGGCACGCAACACGTAACGGTACGCCATGCTATCTTGAACGCCGTACCAAAAGGAACGCAAGCTAACCGAAGGAGACGGACCATGTTGAATGCCGAAGACCGCTGGGCAATTGGCGAAATCCTGTCGCTGCACGGGCACCTAGTCGACGAAGGGCATCTCGATCGACTCGAGGAGATCTTCACCCCCGAGATCGTCTACGACATGAGCGCCGTGGGCATCGGGACGTTCGAGGGAATCGAGACCGTCCGCAGCGCCGCCGAGCAAATGGGCGGCCGCGGTCCCCTTGCTCACCACGTGACCAACGTTCTCATCTCTAGCGATGACGACGATGTCGTGACCGCACGCTCCAAGGGCCTCATGTTGATGGCCGGCGGCGCGCTCGAGAGCGTGACCTATCTCGACACGCTTCGCCGCCACAACGGCGAGTGGCGCATCAGCCGCCGGATCATCGCGCCGATCGTCAAGCCAGCGGCCGCTGCGGAGGTCGTCTGATGTCTGCCGTTTCTGCCTCTAAGCCTTCTGAGATGCCCGATCCGCGCCGGTGGTTTGCTTTGGCGCTGCTCGCGATCGCGGAGTTCGTCGTGATCCTTGACGCCACGGTCATCAACGTTGCGCTGCCATCGATCAGTCGCCATCTGCATGTCTCGACCGATTCGCTCTCTTGGGTTGTCAGCGCGTACATCCTGGCGTTCGGCGGGATGCTGCTCTTGGGCGGCCGACTCGCCGACCTCTTCGGTCGACGCCGACTGTTCATACTCGGCCTCAGCCTGTTCGGCGCTGCCTCGCTCGCGGGCGGACTGTCGACCTCGATCGGGGAGCTCATCGCGTGCCGTGCGCTCCAGGGCCTGGGTGCCGCTGCGCTCGCGCCGGCCGCACGCTCGATCCTCGCCGTGCTCTTCGTTGAAGGCGCCGAGCGGACCAGAGCCCTCTCGATATGGGCTGCCGTCGCCGGCTCAGGCAGTGTCGCCGGGCTGATCCTCGGCGGCATCCTGACGAGCACCTTCGGGTGGCCGTCAGTCCTGTTCATCAACGTCCCCATCACTCTCGCGCTCGCGGTGCTCGCCTCACGGGCAATCAGCGAGTCGCGCCCCAACATCGCCGACCGCTCCATCGACTGGGCCGGAGCGACGCTCGTGACGACAGGGATCCTCAGCGCCCTGTTCGCGCTGGTGCGTGCCAACGCCGCTGGTTGGGGATCGACGCAGACAATCGGGCTGCTCGCCCTCAGCGCCGTACTGCTCGCTGGATTCGTGGTCGTAGAGTCACGCGTCGCAGCGCCGCTCGTGCCGCTCTCGATCTTCCACCAGCGCCACGTGCGCGCAGCGAACGTCGTGCTGGCGGGCACCGCAGCGGCGATGGTCGGCCTGTTCTTCATCATGAACCTCTATCTGCAGGAGATCCTCGGCTACAGCGCGATACACGCCGGGCTAAGCCAACTGCCTCTAGGGCTGACGCTGATGGGCGCCGCGGGCGCAGCCGGACCGCTGCTCGAGCGCATCGGAACAAAGCCGGTACTCATAAGCGGCCTCGGCCTATTCACCGTCGGCCTGGCGTGGCTTTCGCGGATACCGGTAGACGGCAGCTACGTCTCCGACATTTTGCTCCCATCAATACCGATCGGCGCGGGCCTTGGCCTGATCTTCGTGGCGATCACCAGCGAATCAGTCGCCGGTGTTACGGCAGACCAAACAGGTCTCGCGGGTGGACTGATCAACGCAACCCAGCAAATCGGCGGAGCAATCGGACTCGCCGTCATCACCGCCGTCGCGACCAGCTACACCAGCGGCGCCGCCCATAGCCCCACGAACGTCGTCAACGGATTTCAAGCCGCCCTGCTCGTTGCAG
>JBEKGK010000237.1:0-4048 GCA_050012835.1 Solirubrobacteraceae bacterium
GGCCTCGAGAACCGCACCGAACTCGCCGTGACCTATTCCCACCACGATCGCGCACCCAGCATGCTCGCGTCCAGCTTCGGCCCAGCGTCGCACGATCACCGGGAAGTCCTTGACGTCGAAGGTCACGAATACCCGATCTTCTGTGGCGGCGAGCGAAAGCAGCTCTTCGTCGCTCGCTCCATCCAGCTCGCGCTCCTCGTCGGCGGCCCGCACGTCGTTTCCGCTGTCGCGTAGGGCTCTGGCTATGCGGGGACCGGAGATATGAGCATCGAGGAAGAGCCGCACTGGGAGCTCTGCTCAGCGCTCAATCGTTGATCTTGCTCACTGCGATGAAGGGGAACTCATCCCGGAGCTGCTGGATCGATCGGCGGCTCTCCGCGATGGCTGTGTCGATCTCCTCGGGGAATCGCTCGTAGTAGGCGAGAGCCAGGTTGATGTGCCGTTTGCTGGCGCTGCCTCCGTCGACCATGGGCTCCACCGATCCGATGTCTTGGTAGGCGTCGATGATCTGCCACACATCGAGCGCAGTCCCGATCACCCAGGCCCGCCGATCCCAGTCGGTGCCCCTGAAGGCGATGCCGGGAAACAACCGCATGCGCAATGCCTCCTCGGCGAGTGCCTCCACCACCGCGCCCTTGCTGCGCCCGGTGCGAGCCGCCTCCAACTCGACGAGCGTCTCCATTTTCTTGGACAGACGCATGCTGAACGGGGCTGACTTCGTGCTCATCACGCCAGCGTAGCACAGGAATTACGATGTAATTCAGCCGCAGCCTGTGTTGTTGCCGCAGCTGCTGCACGTGTAGCACGACCCTGTGCGCTGCATCATGCCTCCGCACTGGCTGCACGCTGGCCCGAGGTCGAGCCCCTGCAAGCGCGCGGGGACGACCGGCGGGGAGTCCGTGAGCGACGCTGCGGCGGGTGTGCCCTGGCCGCTGCTGCCGGCGGATGCCCGCGAGTACGTACCCGGCTGCGGGGACGTGCCCGGCGATCCGCCTCCGTTGCCGCCGCCGTTGCCGGGGCCGGCGCCATCGGATGAGGCCGGGCCGGCGGTGTCGGAGGAGCTCACCGACTGTGCGGTCTCCTGCGCGATTTTGCGTGCGCGCACGGCGGGCGTGAGGATGCCGAGTTCCTCCTGGGCATCGACGTCGAGGAAGCGCGAGGCGAGCCAGCGCATGATGTAGTCGGGCATCGACTTCGCGAACGGGATCTCCGTGTTGCCGGTGATTCCCTCCGGCTCGAAGCGCATGTAGCTGAACTTCTGCACCAGCGTTTCCAGCGGCACGCCGTACTGCAGCGCGATCGAGATCGCGGTGGCGAACGAGTTCATCATGCCGCGCAGCGTCGAGCCCTCCTTGCCGATGTCGGTCAGGAAGATCTCGCCGACGGAGCCGTCGTCGTACATGCCCGCCGTGATGTAGCCCTCGTGGCCGGCGATCGAGAACTTGTGCGTGATCGACTGACGCTCGACCGGCATCCGCTTGCGTCGCGGACCGACTTCGGCCAGCGCCTTGCTGACGGCCTGCTCGACGATCGCGTCGACGTCGACCGTCTCCTTGACGCCCTGCTGCGCGTCGGTGCGCAGCGCCTGCGCGGTCTTGGAGCCGTCGCGGTAGATCGCGAGCGCCTTGACCCCCAGCCGCCACGCCTGGGTGTAGGCGTCCGCGATGTCCTCCACGGTCGCCTCCTGGGGCAGGTTGACGGTCTTGGAGATCGCGCCCGAGATGAACGGCTGCACGGCGCCCATCATCTTCAGGTGGCCCATGTGCGAGATCGCGCGCTCGCCCACGGCCACGTCGAACACCGCCATGTGCTCCTCGTTGAGGCCGGGTGCGCCGACGATCGTGCCGTGCTCGGCCAGGTGCGCCTCGATCTGCTCGACCTGCTGCTCGGAGTAGCCGAGCGTCTGCAGCGCCAGCGGCACCGTTTTGTTGACGATCGTCATCTGCCCGCCGCCGACGAGCTCCTTGAACTTGACCAGCGAGAAGTCCGGCTCAACGCCTGTGGTGTCGCAGTCCATCAGGAAGGAGATCGTGCCGGTGGGCGCGAGCACGGTGGCCTGCGCGTTGCGGTAGCCGCTGCGCTCGCCGAGCTCCACCGCCTCGTCCCACGAGCGCCGCGCGGCCGCCAGCAGCTCCCCGTCCACGCAGGCGGCGTCTGGGATCGCGTAGGAGGCGTCGCGGTGCATGCGCATGACGTTGTTGTGCGGCTCGCGGTTCTCCTCGTAGCGCTCATACGGCCCGAGCGCGCCCGCGACCTCCGCCGAGCGGCGATAGGCGCGGCCGGTCATCAGCGCGGTGATCGCGGCCGCGGCTCCCCGCCCGTGGTCGGAGTCGTAGGGCATGCCGTTGCTCATCAGGTACGCGCCGAGGTTGGCGTAGCCGAGTCCGAGCTGGCGGAAGGCGCGCGCGTTCTGCCCGATCTCCTCGGTCGGGTAGCTGGACGGCCCGACGATGATCTCCTGTGCGAGCAGCATGATGTCAACGGTGTGCTCGAAGGACGCCACGTCGAGCGTGCCATCGGCGCGGCGGAACTTCATCAGGTTCAGCGACGCGAGGTTGCACGCGGAGTTGTCGACACTCATGTACTCGCTACAGGGATTAGAAGCATTTATACGACCCGAATTTGGGTCTGTGTGCCACTGGTTGATGGTGGTGTCGAACTGCACGCCCGGGTCCGCGCAGCGCCATGCCGCCTCCGCGATTTCGCGCATCAGCTCGCGCGCTGGGATCGGCTCGCCGACGGGCTCGCCGGTGGTGCGCGCGGTCAGCAGCCACTCGCGGTCCTCCTCGACGGCGCGCATGAACTCGTCGGTCACGCGCACCGAGTTGTTGGCGTTCTGGTACTGGATCGACTTGAAGCCCTCGCCGTCGATCGACATGTCGAAGCCGGCGTCGCGCAGCGCTTCGGCCTTGTCCTCCTCCTTGGCCTTGCACCAGATGAACTCGCGGATGTCGGGGTGGTCGATGTCGAGCACGACCATCTTGGCGGCGCGGCGCGTCTTGCCGCCGGACTTGATCGTGCCCGCCCACGAGTCGGCGCCGCGCATGAACGACACCGGGCCTGACGCGGTGCCGCCCTTGGCCAGCGGCTCCATCGAGCCGCGGATGTTCGAGAGGTTGATGCCCGAGCCCGAGCCGCCGCGGAAGATCATCCCCTCCTTGGTGTTCCAGTCGAGGATCGACTCCATCGTGTCCTCGACGCTGAGGATGAAGCAGTTGTGGACGGCGACGTTGTTCGTGAGGAACTCGTTGGACTCGGTCTGAATGTCATAGACGTGCATCTCGCCAAGGCACTCGATCGAGACGATCTCCAGCTCGATCGGGTCTGTCGATACGGGAATCTCGAGCGTCTCGAGCCCGGTCAACGGCTCGCTTGCACCCACCATCACGGGCTCTCGGACGACGGCGCCGTGCGGGTGCAGGTGCATGCACATACCCAGGCGCAGCTGATCCACGCGCAGCCACTGTGGCTGTGTACGGCGCTCGGCGACCGCCTTGACCACGTGGTCGGCCGTGGCTTCGACGAAGCTCCCGTTGCGCAGCTTGACTCGCCACACCGGCTTGCGCCCGTTGTCCTTGACCGCGACCACCCGCGTGGTCCCTTGCGAGTCATAGACCTCAAGACCAACCTGCTCGTTCTCGACGATCTCGCCGATCGGGATCATGCCCGCGGGCGTTGACACCAGCGCGTGGTGGGGGAGGCACGCCGAGCACTGGGGCGACTCCTCGAAGCCGACGTTGAACCACACGGGCGAGTTGAACGCCGCCAGCTGGTTCAGCAGGATGTGCGTCAGCTCGTGGTTGAACGCCCTCGCGTCGTCTTCCTCGGCGAAATAGCCGCCCGCGCGACCCCAGCCGGTGATCGTGCCGGCGACGCGGCTGATCATCTCCTTGACCGAGCTCTCGCGTTCAGGCGCGCCGATCTGGCCGCGGAAGTACTTCTGGGCGACGATGTTGGTCGCGTTCTGCGACCAGCTCTTGGGGAACTCGACGTTGCGCTGCTCGAAGGCGACACGGTCGCCGTGGCCGATGCGCGCGTCGCGCAGCTC
>JBEKGK010000238.1:0-4654 GCA_050012835.1 Solirubrobacteraceae bacterium
TCGGCAGGTGAATCGCATGGGGCATCTCCTGCGCGATCTGGGAGTGCGCCGCGAACAGCGGATCCTGCTCGTCCTCGACAACACCACCGCGTTCCCGATCGCCTTCCTTGGAGCGCTTCGGATCGGTGCGGTGCCCGTGCCCGTGAGCGTGCTCGAGGCGACTGACAACTTCAGGCATTTCATCGAGGACTCACTCGCCGAGGTCGTCGTCTGCGACCGAGGCGTCCTGCCGAGATTGCAGGCTGCGCTGACGGGCTATGACGTGCGCTTCCTGGTGCACGGTGGGGGAGACGGAGCGGTTGAGCTGGAGAGCGCTCTCGCGGCTCAGGAGCACGAGCTCACCGCAGTCGCAACCCACCCCGACGACATGGCCTTCTGGCTCTACAGCTCAGGTTCGACCGGCCGGCCGAAGGGCGTAGTCCACCTTCACAAGAGCATCGAGGTTACCTGTGAGACCTTCGCCCGCCAGGTGCTCGGCATTCGCGAGGACGACCGTATCTTCTCGACGACGAAGTTCTATCACGCATACGGTCTCGGCAACAGCCTGTCATTCCCCCTGTACTTCGGTGCGACGGCCATCCTGCTCGACGGTGCGCCCGCGCCGGAGCGGCTGCTGGCAACGCTGCGCGAGCTGCAGCCGACCGTTTACTTCTCCGTGCCGGCGTTGTACGCAAACCTCGTCGGCGACCCGGACGCCGCCGACGGCTTTCACTCCGTACGGCTGTGCGTCTCGGCGGCCGAGCCGCTGCCGGTGCGCATCTTCGATCAGTGGCGCGAGCGCTTCGGGCTGGAGATCGTCGACGGGATCGGCTCCACCGAGATGCTGCAGGCGTTCTGCTCGAACGTGCCTGGCGCGGTCGTTCCCGGAACGACCGGTCGTCCGGTGCCGGGCTATGACCTGCGACTGATCGACGAGCAGGGGGTTGAGCTCGAGGGCCCGGCCGTGGGGGCCCTGGAGGTGCGCGGCGATTCCCGTGCGGCCTTCTACTGGCACCAGCACGAGCTCACCAAGCGCTGCATGCGTGGTGAATGGTTTTCGACCGGCGATCGCTTCGAGCGGCGTGCCGACGGGACCTACGCGTACGTCGGGCGCACCGACGACATGCTGAAGATCGGTGGCCTGTGGGTGTCGCCCGTCGACATGGAGCAGGTGCTGCTCGAACACCCCGCGGTCGACGCCGTGGGCGTTGCGGGCGTGACGATCGACAGCTACAGCCGCGTGGCCGCGTTCGTCAAGTGCAGTGAGGGGGCCAGCGCCGACGAGCAGCTGATGGAGTCGCTGCGCTCCTGGTGCAGAGAGCGGATGCGTGAGCACGAGTATCCACACGTGATCCGGTTTGTCGATGAGCTGCCGCAGACGCTCACCGGCAAGCCCCAGCGCTTCAAGCTGCGGGAGATGATCGAGCAGGAGCCGCCGCCGCAGCCGGAGGCGACTGCACAGGCCGTTCGTGCGCAGGACGTGCTGGAGCTGGTGTTGAGCAACGTGGCGACGCTGCTCGGGCGCGCGCCCGCGGAGGTGAGCGACACGCAGCGAAACTTCAAGGAGCTCGGCTTCGACTCGCTCACCGCCGTGGAGCTGCGCAACCGCCTGGCAAGAGCCACCGGATTGCAGCTGCCCTCGACGCTGATCTTCGATCATCCCACGCCTGAGGCGGTGGCAAGGGCCCTGCGCCTGCGCCTGGAAGGGGTCGAGCTCGGCGCTCCCGAGTCGGGCCTGGAGAGGGGGAGAGCCGACGAGCCGCTGGCGATCGTCGGGATCGGCTGTCGCTACCCGGGCGGCGTGTGCTCCCCGGAGGATCTCTGGCGGCTGGTGCACTCCGGCGGCGAGGTGATCGGCCCGTTCCCGACGGATCGTGGCTGGGATCTCGAGCGTCTGTACGACCCCGACCCCGATCACCCGGGCACGAGCTACGCGCGCGTGGGCGGCTTCCTGTCAGACGTCGGGGAGTTCGACGCGGCGTTCTTCGGAATCGGGCCAAAGGAGGCGCGCGCTGCCGATCCACAGCAGCGACTGCTGCTCGAGGTCGCCTGGGAGGCCTTCGAGGACGCTGGCATCGACCCGCTTGCGCTGCGCGGCAGCCAGACGGGGGTGTTCGCGGGAATCTCGCCGTCGGGTTACGGCGCGGGCGTCTCCGCTGACGATCGCGAGGGCTATGCACTGACAGCGACACTGCCGAGCGTCGTCTCGGGCCGCGTCGCCTACACGTTCGGCTTCGAGGGCCCGGCGGTGTCGGTGGACACGGCGTGCTCCTCCTCGCTCGTCGCGCTGCATCTGGCCTGTCAGTCGCTGCGCTCGGGCGAGTGCTCGCTCGCGCTGGCCGCCGGGGTGACGGTGCTGGCTTCGCCGGAGTCGTTTGTGAACTTCAGCCGGCAGCGCGGTCTTGCTCCTGACGGACGTTGCAAGCCCTTCGCGCAGGCCGCGGACGGCACGTCCTTCTCCGACGGCGTTGGCGTGGTCCTGGTGGAGCGCCTGTCCGACGCGAGCCGCAACGGCCACCGGGTGCTGGCGCTGGTGCGGGGGAGCGCGATCAATCAGGATGGTGCAAGCAACGGCTTGACGGCTCCCAACGGGCCTTCTCAGCAGCGGGTGATCGTGCAGGCGCTCGCGAATGCGGGTCTCTCACCGAGCCAGGTCGACGCGGTCGAGGCGCACGGCACGGGCACCACGCTCGGCGATCCCATCGAGGCGCAGGCGCTGATCGCCACCTACGGGCAGGAGCGCCCGCCGGAGCGACCGCTGTGGCTCGGGTCGATCAAGTCGAACATCGGACACGCGCAGGCCGCGGCGGGCATGGCGGGGGTGATCAAGATGGTGCAGGCGATGCGTCATGGCGCGTTGCCCAGGACGCTGCACGTCGATCAGCCCTCCACGCACGTGGACTGGTCCGCTGGGACCGTCGCGCTCCTGACCGAGGAGGTCGCGTGGCGGGGAAACGGCGAGCCTCGCCGCGCCGGCGTGTCCTCGTTCGGTGTCAGCGGCACCAACGCACATGTGATCCTCGAGGAGCCTCCGACGTCGGACCTCGCGACGCACGCCGAGAGCGCCGGCGCCAACGGGCATGCCGGGCTCGGCCCCGGCTCCGACGGGGGTGTTCGCGGCGCGCTGGGAGCCGCTGCGCTGCCGTGGCTGCTGTCGGGCAAGAGCAGGCGGGCGCTGCTGGCTCAGGCAAGACGCTTGCGTGAGCATCTCCTCGCTCACCCGCAACTGCGTGTCGCCGACGTGGGCCTCTCGTTGGCCGGCCGCTCCGCCTTCGAGCATCGCGCCGTGCTGGTCGGTGGTGAGCGTGAGGAACTGCTCGATGCGCTCGGCGCCCTGGCCGCGGATGCACCCACATCTGGTGTGATCGAGGGAGTCGCTCCAGTCTCCGGCGGTGCCCGGACGGCGTTCCTGTTCACCGGCCAGGGAGCGCAGCGTGCGGGCATGGGTCGGGAGCTCTATGAGGCCTCCGCCGTGTTCAGGGACGCGCTGGATGAGCTGTGCGATGAGCTCGATCGTCATCTGGATCGCCCGCTGCGCGAGCTGCTGTTCGCCCGCGAGGGCTCCGCCGAGGCGGAGCTCCTGGATCAGACGCGCTTCACCCAACCTGCGCTGTTCGCGCTCGAGGTGGCTCTGTTCAGGCTCGTCGAGAGCTTTGGCGTGCGCCCCGACTTCTTGATCGGCCATTCGATCGGCGAGCTGGCGGCGGCACATGTCGCGGGTGTGTTCTCGCTGAGCGACGGCTGCGCGCTGGTGGCTGCTCGCGGACGGTTGATGGGAGCGCTGCCGCAGGGCGGGGCGATGGTCTCGATCCAGGCTTCGGAGCCGGAGGTGCTCGAGACGCTCGAGGGCCTCGATACGCAGGTCGCGGTGGCGGCCGTGAACGGGCCCTCCTCGGTGGTGATCTCGGGCGACGAGGATGCCGTCCTGCGGGTGGCGGGCGCGTGGCGGGAGCGGGGGACGAAGACCAAGCGCCTCAGGGTTTCCCACGCGTTTCACTCTCCGCGCATGGACGACATGCTCGAGGAGTTCGCCGAGGTGGCGAGCGCCGTCGCGTTTCGCTGGCTGGAGGCTCAGGGGGTGCGCAGCTTCCTCGAGCTCGGCCCCGACGGCGTGCTCAGCGCAATGGGTCAGGCGTGCCTGCTGGACATCGAGGACGAGGCGCCGCGCAGGCAGGCCGCGGCCGTGCTGGTGCCGGCACTGCGGGGTGAGCGTCCCGAGGCCGACACGTTGCTGAGCGCGCTCTCGGAGCTGTGGGCGCGCGGTGTCCACGTGGATTGGCGTGCGGTGTTCAAGGGCTCAGGTGCGAGGCGTGTGGAGTTGCCCACCTACGCGTTCCAGCGCGAGCGCTTCTGGGTCGACGCGCCTGCTGGCGCTGCGGATCTTTCCTCGATCGGCCAGTCTTCGGCCGATCACCCGCTGCTGGGTGCTGCCGTCGGGCTGCCGGACGACCGCGGCTGGCTGTTCACGGGGCGCCTGTCGCTCTCGTCGCATCCGTGGCTGGCTGACCACGCGGTACAGGGCACGGTGCTGGTGCCGGGTGTGGCGCTGCTGGAGCTGGCGTTGCACGGGGGCAGCCAGCTTGGGCGTGGGGTGGTGGAGGAGCTCGTGCTGGAGGCCCCTCTGGCGCTGCCGGATGAGGGCGCGGTCGAGCTGCAGCTCTCGGTTGGCGGGCTT
>JBEKGK010000239.1:0-4013 GCA_050012835.1 Solirubrobacteraceae bacterium
GTGTGGTCCGTCTCGAGGCAGAACGCCGTGATGTCCCAGTCTTGGCGTTCGAGTTCCTCGATGAGATGCCGGCCCAGGAAACCAGCAGCGCCTGTCACAAAAGCCGTCCGAGCCATGATCGCATCTCTTTCCTCGTTTTTGATACCAGTGGTATCCAATACCGACAGTATCATAGGTGTTATGACCAGCCGCCCAGACACGCGGGGTCGCCGTCGCCCAACCCGGGAACAGACCCGTGAGCGGCTGCTCGCCGCTGCGGGCACAGTGTTCGCTGAGCGGGGCTACATGCAGGCCTCGCTTGATGAGATCTCGGCTACTGCTGGACTGACGAAGGGTGCGATCTACTCAAACTTCGGGAGCAAGGACGAGCTCTTCTACGCCCTCATGAGCAGTCAGATCAACGATCGGCTAAGCCAGATCACGGACTCCATCGGTGCGCACACGACGTTCGCCGAGTTCGCCCGCGCCGCTGGCCGGGTGATCAGGGACACGACCGCAGGCGACCCGGAGTGGCATCTGACCTTCATCGAATTCTGGACCAGAGCGATGCGCAATCCGACGTTGCGTCGAGATTTCGCAGAGCACCGCCGCGCCGAGCGCGGCGCAATCGCCGACTACATCGAAGGCCACGCGGCGCGACTCGGGGTCACCCTCCCCCTACCAGCAGCACAGCTCGCGATCACAGTGCTCGCCCTCTCAAACGGCCTCGCGGTCGAGCAGCTCATCGAGCCGGAGACCGCAGATGAGTCGTTGCTGCCGGTGCTGCTGGAGGCTGTCGCGCAGGCCGCCACGTCGCTGCCATAACGGCGCCTGACCAGTGTCTCCACGCGGGGGGGCCGTGTCGAGACGGTGCGTGCTTGCGTTGGCGAGATCTTTCAGCTGAGTTCGTCGAGCAGCGCGCCGATCCGTGTTCGGTCAGTCGTCGAGGGGGTGAATGCGACGAGCTTCTGTTCAGTCACATCGGGCACAGCCGCTCCGCACTGCGGACAGGTCACGGTGAGGGGAGTCATCAGGTTGAGAGTCTGAGCGATTGGGCTGGTTGTTGGCGCGTCCTCCTTTTCGCCACCTTTGAGCCCGTTGCCTCGGCGCCTATGGGCGGCGGCAACGCCGCCGCCGCAAGGGCTGCTCGTCGGTCACCATGGCACGGCACCGTCACCCTCGACTGCGACGCGCTCAAAGTCCACGGCAGCGATCTCAACGTGATCGTCTACACCGCGCCGTCCGGGTCCAGCGACGCCGACTCACTCGCGCTACTGGCAGCGATCGGCCTGCAGTCCTTCTCCGGCTAGCAGTGGGGCCGAAACGCGACAGTCCTCACGCCCTCCGCACCGCCAGCCAGTTGGGACCCGCGCCGGCTCTGGCGAGGACTGAGCACACGCCGCTGTCGCTTGCTCTGCTCGCAACGGCACCCTGATTCGACCCCTCCCGCTTCTCGCCAGTAGGGCGCTTGTTGGTGGCCGGGACAGTCCGACCAGCGCGAGCGTCGGGTGCGGCGAGGATCCTCGGTGGACGCGGATGTGGTGCGTTGATGGCGTCAGTTGGTGGTGCGGCGTCGGTAGAGGTGGCTGGCGAGCGGCGCGAAGATCGCGATCAGTGCGAGCGACCAGATCGTTGATGCGAGGAGCGGGTGCTGCA
The DNA here is from genome assembly GCA_050012835.1 of Solirubrobacteraceae bacterium. Classification (GTDB taxonomy): domain Bacteria; phylum Actinomycetota; class Thermoleophilia; order Solirubrobacterales; family Solirubrobacteraceae; genus Palsa-744. The sequence continues at coordinate 1,636 of JBEKGK010000239.1, forward strand.
TGGGCCAGGCGTGGATTGCCGCGGAGGGGTTGGGGTTGCCGAGTAGCCGGCGGCTGGCAGCGGTGACGGCGCTGACGGGGTTCCAGTTGGCGAGATCCTGGAGCAGGGTGGGCATGTGCTCGGTCGGGACGAGGGCGTTGGAGACGATCGCGAGCGGGAACAGGATCACGAGGCCGACGCCTTGCGCGGACTCCGGGCTCTTGCTGGCCATCCCCAGGCACGCGCAGCCCCAGGAGATCGCGTAGCTGAAGAGCAGGAAGATGGCGAAGCCCGCGGCGATCGACGCGATGCCCGCGTCGGGACGCCAGCCGATCGCGAGGCCGGTGATCGCGACGAAGCTGGCGCAGATCGCGGCCGTCATGAGGTCGGCGAGGGAACGCGCGACGAGCACGGCTGGGCGCCACATCGGCAGCGTCCTGAAGCGATCGATGACGCCGCTGCTGAGGTCGGTGCTGAGGCCGACGGCCGTCCCCATCGCGGAGGTTGTCAGGTTCATCGCGAGCAGTCCTGCGATCGCGAAATCCTTGTAGGTCCCGCCGCCGGGGAGCACTACCCCGGAGCCGAACACGTAAACGAAGAGCAGCGTGAACAGCACGGGCTGGACCGTGACGTCCGAGAGCTGGAGCGGCTCGCGTTTGATGTGGACGAGGTTCCGCCCGGTGAGCGCAGCAACGTCGCGGACCCGCTGGAGGGCGCCACGCGGTCGCTCTGCTGCGGTGTTGGTGTTCATGTGCGGGTGATCTCCAGGTCTGCGTCGGAGCCCGCAGGCTCGACGGCTGTCGCCGGGTCGTCGGAGTCGTGACCGGTGAGGGCGAGGAACACGTCATCAAGCGACGGTTGGTGCACCTCGACGTCGTCGACCGTGATGCCGGCCGCGTCGAGGGCCCTCACTAGGGTGCTCGCGAGCCCGGCACCGGCGCTCACGGCTGCGCGCAGGCGACGTCCGTCGTGGCTGGTGTGGACTGGGCCGTCGACGAGCGAGCTGAGCGCCGCCGAAGCCGCGGGGTCGGCAACACTGAGCGTGAGCTCCAGCCGTGCTCCCCCGACCTGCTTCTTCAGCTCGGCCGCGGTGCCACCGGCGATCACCTTGCCGTGGTCGATCACAACGATGCGGTCTGCGAGCTCGTCGGCCTCGTCGAGATACTGCGTCGTCAGCAGCAGGGTGACGCCGTCGGCCACCAGCTCGCGGATGACGCCCCACATCCGTACTCGGCTCGTGGGGTCAAGGCCGGTCGTCGGCTCGTCCAGGAACAGCACCGGAGGTCTGGTCACGAGCCCGGCGGCGAGGTCAAGGCGCCTGCGCATCCCTCCCGAGTACTCCTTCAAGACTCGCTCGGCTGCGTCGGTGAGCTCGAACTGGTCGAGCAGCTCGGTCGCCCTCGCGCGCGCCTGGGTACGGCGAAGGCCGCTGAGCCGTCCGATCAGGACGAGGTTCTGCATCCCCGTGAGCACTTCGTCGAGCGTCGCGTCCTGGGCGGTCACGCCGATGTTCCGCTGCACGGCGGCTGGTTCGGTGAGCACGTCGTAGCCGGCGACGCGGGCCGAGCCGCCATCGGGCAGGGCGAGTGTCGTGAGGATGCGCACCGCGGTCGTCTTGCCCGCGCCATTCGGTCCGAGCATGCCCAGGATCGAGCCGCCCGGCACCTGCAGGTCCACCCCGTCGAGGGCGACCGTGGAGCCAAAGCTCTTTCTGAGGTCGTGCGCTTCGATCATCGCGGTGCCCGACATCCAACGCTCCTTACCGGTCGGCTAGCAAGATGTCGGACAATACACACAACTTGCCGGTCGTCAAGTAAGCTGTGGACATGGCCAGAGGGTCGACACAGCATCCGGCCGGCGCGGCCGGACCACCGGGAGCGACTCCCGCGTCGGAAGCGGCCGCGTCCACACGCGAGCGGATTCTTGACATTGCGCTCGAACTCTTCACCGAGCAGGGCTATGACAAGACCTCCCTGCGCGACATATCCGAGCGGCTCGGGACCACGAAGGCCGCGCTCTACTACCACTTCGAGCGCAAGGCGGACATCCTGCTGGAGCTCCATCTCCGCCTACATGCCCTCGGGCGCGAAGCGCTCGACCAGCTCGACGACCTGGAGGACGGGCAGGCGCGGGTCGATGCATGGCCAGCCCTGATCGACCACTTCATCGACCAGGTCGTCGAGAACCGCGAGCTAGTCCTGCTGCACCAGCGAAACTACCGCGCGCTGGCGGACCTCGCAAACAGCGAGCGCCACCAGGCCGAGAACGACGACATCGAGCAGCAATTTCGACGCATCCTGCAGAGCCCGGCGATCCCGCTGGAGCGCAGGGTCCGGATGGCCTGCTCGATGAGCGCCATCATCGGCACCCTGGCAACAGGCGAGGCAGCGTTCGGCAAC
>JBEKGK010000240.1:0-3968 GCA_050012835.1 Solirubrobacteraceae bacterium
GGTCGTCGCCTACCCTCACGCGGCAGCGGCCCCCACCGTCGGCGCGCTGCGCGAGCGCGGCATCCGCGTGGTCGACCTCAGCGCCGACTTCCGCCTCGGCTCGCTGTCCACGTACGAGCAGTGGTACGGCGAGCATCCGCGCCCGGACCTGCTCGGCGACGCCGTCTACGGGTTGACCGAGCTGCACCGCGAGCGCATCGCCGGCGCCGCGATCGTCGCCAACCCGGGCTGCTACCCGACCGCGTCGCTGCTCGCGCTCGCGCCGCTGGCTCGCGCCGGTCTGATCGCCGACGTGGTGATCGACGCCAAGCAGGGCATCTCCGGCGCCGGGCGCGTGTTCGACGAGACCACCCACCTGTCGATGGCGGGCGAGAACATCGTCCCGTACAAGGTCGCCGCGCACAGGCACACGCCCGAGATCGAGGAGCAGCTGGGACTGCTGATCGCCTCAGCCGGCAGCGACGGCTCCTGTGCGATCGCGCCGCAAGATCTCAGGGTCCAGTTCCAGGCGCACCTCGTGCCGCTGGACCAGGGCGAGATGGCCAGCTGCTATGTCACCACCACACGCTTCGTCGCGGCCGATGAGCTGCGCCGCCTGTACACGGATGCCTATGCGCAGGAGCCGTTCGTGGAGCTCGTGGACGTCCCTCCGGGCGTGCTGGAGGTGCGCGAGACCAACTACTGCCGTGTGTTCGTCGCCACCGACGAGCACACCGGCAAGGTGATCGCATTCGGCGCGATCGACAACCTCTGGAAGGGGACCTCCTCGCAGGCCGTGCAGAACCTCAACCTGATGTTCGACCTGCCCGAGACGAGGGGGTTGCTGTGAGCGCCGGCAAAGACGTTTTCGGTGACCGGAAGTCCGGCGGGCCGCCACAGCCGTTCTTCCGCTCGCGCTGGGTGCCCGCGCCGGCGCACGTGCGTGAGCTCGATCTCGATGCCGGGCTGCCGGCGGGCTTCAGAGCCGCCGGGGTGACGTGCGGGATCAAGCCCAGCGGCAACCCCGACCTGGCGCTGCTGGTGTGCGACGCGGAGAGCCCGGTCAGTGCCGCGCGCTTCACGGCCACGGCCACGCCGGCCGCGCCGGTGCTGCTCAGCCGGGAGCGCTGCCAGCTCGACGGGCTGCGCGCCATCCTCGCCAACTCCGGATGCGCGAACGCGGCCACCGGCAAGCGCGGGCTCGAAGACGCCGCCAAGACGCAGGGCGCCGCCGCAGCCGCCCTCGGGGTACGGGCGGCCGCCGTGGCGGTGGCCTCGACCGGCGGCATCAGCGATCACCTGCCGGTGGACGCCATCCTGAAGGGCATCCTCGCCGCGCACAAGCAGCTGCGTCGCGAGGGCGACGTGGACCTTCAGCAGGCGATCCAGACGACCGACGCGTTCGAGAAGCGCGCCTGCCTGGAGGTGGAGCTGCCCTCCGGCCCCGTACGCCTGACCGCCCAGTGCAAGGGCGCCGGCATGATCTCTCCGCGCTTCGCCACGATGTTCTGCTTCGTGCAGACCGACGCCGGGCTCAGGCCCGAGACCGCAGACCTGCTGTTCGGCGTGTGCGTCAAGCGCTCGTTCGACCGCGCGTCGGTCGACGGACAGCTCTCGACGAACGACACCGCGATCCTGATGTGCTCCGGCTCGAGCGGCGTGAGCATCGCCCCCGAGAGCGAGGACGAGCTGCGCTTCGGCGAGGCCCTCGACGCGTTGCTACGTCAGCTGGCGATCATGATGGTCGCCGACGGCGAGGGCGCCGCGCGGATCGCACGCGTGGTCGTGCGCGGCGGCGACCCCAACGGCGCCGAGGCCGCCGCGCGCGCGGTCGCCAACTCGCCGCTCGTGAAGGCCGCGCTGCACAGCGGCGACCCCAACTGGGGGCGGATCGTGCAGGCGGTCGGCGGCTCCCTGGGCGGGAGGCCCGGCTTCGCCACGCCGCTCGCCGTGGACCTCTCGCTCGAGGGCATCCAGGTGTGCTCCGCGGGAGCCGCGATTCCCTATGACGAGCAGGCGCTCGCGAGCGCCCTGCAGGCGAAGGAGGTCGAGTACGAGGTCGCCCTGCCGGGCGACGGCGCCGAGACCGAGGTGTTCTTCTCCGACCTCTCGCACGAGTACGTGACGGTGAATGCGGACTACCACACATGATCAACGAGAGACCAAGGGGGCACGGATGCGCGACGTAGGCACGCTGCTGGAGGCGCTCCCGTACATCAGGGAGTTCCACGGCAGGACGGTGGTGATCAAGTACGGGGGCGCGGCGATGGAGGACGCGGGCCTGCGCGAGGAGTTCGCGCGCGACGTCGTGCTGCTCAAGTACGTCGGCCTGAACCCGATCGTGGTGCACGGCGGCGGCCCGGAGATAACCGGCTACATGGAGCGCCTGGGCCTGCCGGTGCAGTTCGTGGGCGGCCTGCGAGTGTCCGATGAGAGCACCGTGGAGGTCGCCAAGATGGTGCTCGTCGGCAAGGTCAACAAGGAGATCGTCCTGCGCCTGAACCGTCACGGGCAGCCGGCGGTCGGCCTGTGCGGCGACGATGGCTCGCTGTTCCGCGTCGCCCGCCGCGCCGCGCCCGGCGGCGAGGACATCGGCTTCGTCGGGCGCATCGAGCGCGTCAACGTGGGCGTGATCGAGCACGTCGCAAGCGACTACATCCCGGTGATCGCCTCGGTCGGCGCCGACCGCGAGGGGCACTCCTACAACGTCAACGCCGACGAGGCCGCCGGCGCGGTCGCCGGCGCGCTGGGCGCCTACAAGGTGATCTTCCTCACCGACGTGCCCGGCTGGCTGGCCGATCCGCCCGACCCCGCGAGCCTGATCGGCCAGGCCACCGCCGAGCAGGTGGACGCAGCGCTGCCGAGCCTCGAGGGCGGCATGCGCCCGAAGCTCGAAGCCTGCCTGGAGGCGATCAAGGACGGCGTCAGCGCCGCGCACATCCTCGACGGGCGGATCGCGCATTCGCTGCTGCTGGAGCTCTTCACGGACGCTGGCATCGGAACCAAGATCGAGGCGGCGCCATGAGCCTCGCCGAGCTGCAGGAGCTGGAGCGCACGCGTGTGATCGGCTCCTACGCGCGCATGCCGGTCGAGTTCGTGCGCGGCGCGGGGGCGCGCCTGTGGGACGACGAGGGCAATGAGTACCTCGACTTCCTGTGCGGCATCTCGGTGACGAGCATCGGCCACTGCCACCCGCGCGTGGTGGAGGCGGTGCGCGAGCAGGTCGGGCGCCTGATGCACACGAGCAACCTGTTCTACACCGAGCCGGCGATGCGCCTGGCCAGGCGCCTGTCGGAGTCGAGCCTGGGCGGCAAGGTGTTCTTCTGCAACTCCGGCGCCGAGGCCAGCGAGGCGGCGCTCAAGCTCGTGCGCAAGGCGCGCGCGAGCGGGGACGTGGTGGTCGTCCACGGCGCCTTCCACGGGCGCACCTACGGCGCCCTGTCGGCGACGCCGCAGGAGGCCAAGCAGGCGCCGTTCGCGCCGCTCGTTCCCGGGTTTCGCGCGGTGGCGCCCGATCCGGACGAGCTGCGCGCGGCGGTCGACGGGCGCACGGCGGCGGTGCTGGTCGAGCCGATCCAGGGCGAGAGCGGCGTGAACGTTCTCTCCGCGGAGCTGCTGGCGGCCGCGCGCGAGGCCTGCGACGAGCACGGCGCGGCGCTCGTGTTCGACGAAGTCCAGTGCGGCATGGGCCGCACCGGCACGCTGTGGGCGTATGAGCAGACGGGCGTGACGCCCGATGCGATGACGGTCGCCAAGGCGCTCGGCGGGGGGCTGCCGATCGGGGCGCTGATCACCGGCGAGCGGCTGGCGGACGTGCTCGAGCCGGGCGATCACGGCTCGACCTTCGCTGGCGGGCCGGTGGTCGCGAGCGCCGCGCTGGCGGCGCTGGAGGTGACCGACGATCCGGTGCTGCTTGGACGCGTGCGCGAGCTCGGACAGCGGCTCGCCGCCGGCTTGGAGCGCCTGGCGCATGTCTCATCGGTGCGCGG
>JBEKGK010000241.1:0-3879 GCA_050012835.1 Solirubrobacteraceae bacterium
CCGCGGCGCCCTGCTGCGGGTACGCCGGACCGTAGCCGACGGGGCTCATGTCGATCGTCCCCGGGGCCCATCCTCCGGGCCCCGGAAGAGCACCCCTGCTCTGCTCGCCCTGCAGGACGTCGAGGAACGCCAGGCGCACCGGCGAGCAGGGCTGCCCGCAGGCCAGGCAGTAGCGCTGGTCGGCGAGGAGGGGCGCGCCGCAGTGCTCGCAGGTCGTCTCGGACTGGCCGGATGGGACTGGCACGAGACTCACTTTCTACACCTCACCATCAGCCCGCGCTAGCCACGGCGTTCAGCCGGGTGCTCGGGCCGGGAGTCCCGACGAGGAAGGCCTGGAAGGGGGCCGAGGCGCCGCTGTGGCCCGCAAGCGAGGGGATCACTGCACGTCCGGCGGCGACAATCGCTCCGCCGCGCAGCGAGACGACGAAGACGGGAACCTTGCTCAGGGGTGTGGAGGAGTGGTTGACGACGTTGCCGCTGACCAGCGCGAGGCCTCCCTGGGTGCTGTTGCGAACCCCGGTCGTGCCCACATCCGCCACCGAGCCGCCGCGTGCCTGGCGGCCGGTGCCGGCCTGGATCTTCACCGCGGCTGCCGTCTGGGAGGTGAGCACCTGGTCGTCGACCCACCAGACGCTCTGGCCGGGCCGCAGCAGGGCCAGGTGCTGGAGCGAGTCTTCCTGTTCGCCCGTGGCGTTGGTGTAGAGGACCTTGCCCCCCTTGCCGGTCACGGTCACCAGCAGGGGAATCTCGCTCTGCACCTTGGCCGAGGTCGAGGTCAGCCGCGCGGCGACCGCCTTTCGCCCGGAGGAGCTCAGCAGCGTCACCTCAGAGACCCGCACGCCCCTGTTGACGGCGCCGAGCTTCAGCGAGGCGCTCGCGGCAGAGGACTGGCCGCCTTCGCGGCCGATCTTTTCGCTTTCCTGCTGGGTGCTCTCACACGCCGACAGGGTCACCGCCGTGACGCCGCAGCCGACCACGAAGAGACCCCGCCTCAGGAGGCCGAGCCGCATGACGGCACGGGAGGCACGGGGACCCTCATCCGAAGGCCCCGCTCACGTAGTCGCGCGTCCGCGTCGCCCGCGGTTCGTCGAACACCTCGGCCGTGCTGCCGTACTCGACCAGATCGCCCAGATACATGAAGGCGACCTTGTCGGCCACGCGGTGAGCCTGGGCGAGGTTGTGGGTGACGACCACCACGGCGAGCTCCCGCCGCAGCTCCCCGATCAGCTTCTCCACGGTGTTCGTCGAGATCGGGTCCAGCGCGCTGCAGGGCTCGTCCATCAGCAGCACCTCGGGCCGGGGGGCGATGGCGCGGGCGATGCACAGACGCTGCTGCTGGCCGCCGGAGAGCCGCAGGGCCGGACGGTCGAGATCATCCCGGACCTCCTCGTAGAGGCCGGCGCGCTGGAGCGCGTCGATGACCTGCGGTTCGAGCTCGCGCCTGCGCGGCCGCTTGCGCGACTGTTCGCGCAGGGCGAAGGCGACGTTGTCGAAGATCGACATGGGGAACGGGTTGGGCTGCTGGAAGACCATTGCCACGCGCGAACGCAGGGTCGTGTCGGCGAGCTCGTGAATGTCCTCGCCGTCGAGCATGATCCGGCCGGCGCGCGAGGCGCTCGGCGTGAGCTCGGTCAGCCGGTTCAGGGTCCGCAGGAGCGTCGTCTTGCCGCAGCCCGAAGGGCCGATCAGCGCCAGCACCTCGCCCTGGTGGATCGACAGGGAAACCGACTTGACGGCTTCTTTGGGCCCGTAGCTGATGCTCACGCCCTCCAGGCGCAGACGCTCTGGGCCGCTCGATGCAGCTGCCCTGACGGCCTCGCGTTCGGAGGGAGCCGCGACCGGGACCGGCAGGCGATCGAGGACGATCGTCTTGATCGGCGGGACCGTCTCCCTGCCGTCGGGGGCCAGAGCCCGGTCCTGATCCCGAGGTCGGTCCGCTGAGAAGCTGAACGGTTCGGCCGTCATCGTCTCAGGACTCATCGGACACTTTCTCCATTGGAAGGACTTTCACCATCGGACCAATGAGAATAGCGGCCTTTTACAAACTTGTAAAGCGGGCTCGGGCGCATCCTCAGACCACCCCGCCCACGGCCGTCAGGCCGGTCGAGTCCGTGCCGGAGCGCCCGATCCGCTGGACGATCAGGTTCAGGAGGAGCACGAAGACGATGAGCACGAAGGCCGCGGCGTAGGCCTTCTGCGGGGCCGCACCTTCGCCGGCGGGAGAGTTGTCGTAGATGTAGCTCGTGAGGCTTGCCCCCGTGCCGCGCAGGATGTTGATGGCCGGCACCGACCCCTGCGGCCCGAAGCGAAGCGTTTCGCCCAGCAGCAGCACGACGATCGCGGTGTCGCCGATGATGCGGCTGACACCGAGGGTCACGCCGGTGGCGATGTTCGAGCGCACGCTCGGCAGCAGCACCCGGCGGATTGTCGCGATCCGCGTCTTGCCCAGCGCGAACGCCGCCTCGCGCATGTGGGCGGGCACAGCCTGCAGGCCGTCCCTGGTGGCCGTGAAGAGCGGAGGCAGGGCGATCAGCGACATCATCGCGCCCGCCGCTATGAAGGATCGCCCGAAGACGCCGCCGTGTTCGGCCGTGAATGAGAACGGCGCGAACAGGCTCAGCTGGAAGATCGCCAGGCCGAAGATCGCGATCACGATGTCGGGGGTCCCGGCGACGATCTCGATGCTCGACTCCACGGCCCGCGCCAGCCAGGTTGGCCGGCCGTACTCGGCGATCCACACGGCGCTGCCGACGGCCAGCGGCACCGCGAGCAGCACTCCGATCAGCGTCAGCAGGGCCGTACCGAGCAGCGGATCCAGGAAGCCGCCCGTCGCGTTCTGGGAGGTGCCCGCCGAGGGGCGGCTGACGAGCAGGCTCGGGCGCAGGTACTCGACCCCCCGGTAGCCCATGTAGATGACGATGGCAGCGGCGATCAGGCACAGCCCGATGCCGGCGGTCCAGGCGAAGGCGAGTGCGAGGCGGTCGCCCCAGCGCCAGCTCATCGGCGAGGAGCGCCGCCCGGGGCCGGTCTGCATCGGCCGCTCCGGGCCCGGGCTGTAGGGCGCGAGCGCGCTCATCCCCGCACCTGGTAGCGGCGCAGCGGCAGCTTGATCAGGTAACCGCCGATCGACAGGACAAAGGCCGAGAACAGCAGCAGGAAGGCGAAGGCGTAGAGCGTCGATTTCAGCGCCGGTGCGCTGATGCTTTCGTGGTAGTCGACGATCGAGGAGGCGAGCGTCCGCAGCGGCTCGAACAGGAACGTCAGCCCGTCGATCGGCTTGGGTGCGAACGAGCGCGAGCCCGAGACCATCGAGATCATGATCGCCTCCCCGAGCGCCCGGGCGGTTGCGAGCACCGCGGCCGCGACGATCGCCGGGCGCGCGGCTCGCAGGGTCACGGCGAGCATCGCGCGGACGGGGTTGACGCCGAGGGCGATCGCGCCCTCTCGCCAGGAGCGGGGCACGGACACCAGCGCCTCGCAGATCAGCGCGATCATGATCGGCGTGATCATCACCGTGAGGATCACAACCGTCACGAGCACCCCGGCGCCGGTCAGCTCGACCACGTTCTGCACCGCCGCCTTCTCGTGAGCCGTCACGAGGTCGTTGCCGACGAACGGCACGAGCACGAGGATCCCGATCAAGCCATAGATCACCGACGGAACCGAGGCCAGCAGCCGGATGACTGGGATCGCGATCCGGCGCACGCGCTGCGGAGCCAGCTCGACGATGAAGATCGAGGAGAAGATCGCGATCACAAGGCCCAGCACGACGGCCGTGATGGCCGTCAGCAGCGTTCCATAGACCAGCGGCCAGGCCCGCAGGTGGTAGACGGAGGCGGCCGGGTGGATGCTGGAGTTGACCATGTTGGGAATCTCGGT
>JBEKGK010000242.1:0-3861 GCA_050012835.1 Solirubrobacteraceae bacterium
CCGAGCGCTGCTTCCCGGCGCCGCCCTGCTCGACGGCAGAGCGCTGCTTCCCGGCGCCGCCCTGCTCGACGGCAGAGCGCTGCTTCCCGGCGCCGCCCTGCTCGACGGCAGAGCGCTGCTTCCCGGCGCCGCCCTGCTCGACGGCGGAGCGCTGCTCCACTGTGGTGCCCTGCTTGCCAGCACCACCCCGCTCGACGGCGGCGCTCGACTGAAGGGCGGAGCGGGGCTCGACGTCGGGATTCTCGATCACGGTGGCTGCCATCGCGTTATCCTTGTCGTCCGTAAGTACGGCGACCATCGTAACAGATGTTTGATGATCGTCGTACAATGAGGGACATGAGCCTGTACCACCCCGCACCCGAGGATCTCGAGCTACCGGCGATCCTGCACGCCCTGAGCGATCCGCATCGCCTGCGCATCGTGCGTGAGCTCAGCCGCGACCCAGCGCCGCGCCCGTGCGGCAGCTTCGCCCTGCAGGTCTCCAAGTCCACGTCCACGCACCACTTCCGCGTGCTGCGCGAGGCCGGCGTGATCGCCCAGCAGGAGGTCGGCACTTCACGGCTGACGTCGCTGCGCCGCGAGGATCTCGACGAGCGCTTCCCCGGCCTGCTCGACGCCGTGCTCCGGTCGGTCCCCGCGCCGGCCGCCCAGCCGGCGTAGGCCCCGCGCGAAGGCCGCGCGCCGTTCCCCGCTAGGCTCGATGGAAAGCGCATAGCGGCGCAGCGAGCGGAGGGAACACGTATGAGCGAAGTGGTGCAGATGCAGATCGAGGACGGCGTGGCGCTGTTGACGCTCAACCGGCCCGATCGCCTGAACGCATGGACGGCCGAGATGGAGCACGCGTACTTCGCGCTGCTGGAGCAGTGCGCGGGCGACGAGCAGGTCCGTGTGATCGTGGTAACGGGCGCCGGGAGGGGATTCTGCGCGGGCGCAGACATGCACGAGCTGCAGGCGATCGGCGACGGCACGCTCACGCCGCCGGCGGAGGCCCACGAGCGCCGGTTGCAGACCTTCCCGCTGTCGATCCCCAAGCCGATCATCGCCGCCGTCAACGGCGCGTGCGCCGGCATCGGCCTCGTGCAGGCGCTGATGTGCGACGTGCGCTTCGTCGCCGAGGGCGCCAAGCTGACGACCGCGTTCGCGCGCCGCGGGCTGGTCGCCGAGCATGGCATCTCGTGGATCCTGCCCAGGCTGGTGGGACCGGCGCGCGCGCTGGACCTGCTGCTCTCGGGCCGCGTGGTGTTCGCCGAGGAGGCGCACACGCTGGGGCTGGTCAACGGCGTGTTCGCGCCCGACAGGCTGCTCGACGCCGCGCTCGACTACGCACGCGAGCTCGTCGTCAACTGCTCGCCCGCGAGCATGGCCACGATGAAGCGCCAGGTCTACGCCGACCTCGACCATACGCTGCCAGACGCGCTCGCCGAGGCCGACCGCCTGATGCTCGCGTCGTTCACCGCCCCGGACTTCGTCGAGGGCGTCACGAGCTTCGTCGAGCGGCGCGACCCCCGCTTCGCGGCGCTCGACGCGTAGCGCGCTCGCATCCGCGCGACTCGCGGCGTCGAGCGCTCAGGACTCCGTGACGCGCGGCGTGTAGCGATGATGAAGCATCAGCGCGTTGCCGTCGGGGTCGGAGAAGAACGCCATGTGACAGACGCCCGTGTCGAACGTGTCGCCGGCGAACTCGACCCCGCGCTCGGTCAGCGCGGCTCGCGCAAGCTCGACATCCTCGACGTGCAACGCGATCGCGTTGTGGTTGGGGTGATAGCCCAGACCGAACTTCTCGGCCACGATCACGCTCAGCGTCACCGTGCCGGTCTCGAACTCCGCGAAGTGACGCTCCGGGTAGTACACCGAGCGCGTCAGGCCGAGCGTCGTGCCGTAGAACTCGACCGCAGCGTCGAGGTCATCCGTCGGGACCGCCACGAAGTCCACTCCCGTGACGATCTGGCCGTCAAGCGCCATCAGCTGATCCTACACCCGTCAAGCACCGCGGCGCGAGCACATTCCGGCACGCTCTGACCTACACCCGCCGCAGCCGCACGCCGCCCAGCTCGAGCGTCGCCATGCCGCCCGGCAACTCTTGCGGGAGCTCGAGCGCGATCTCCACAAGCCCTTCCTCGCGCTCGCTCGCCGCCGTCTCGAAGCGGACCTCGGCGCCGTCCAGCTGCAGCACGGGCGCGTCTGCCCCGTTCGCGATGACCTCGCCCCCACCGCTCGTCGGAGGCACCCCGTCCGCGCCGCTCACCGGCACACCCAGCACCTCGCCCCAGCGCGACGCCGCAGCCGCCGGGTCTGCGACCGCCAGCGTGATGCCCGCCAGGCGTCCTGGCGCGCCGACACCGGTCTGGCCCGTCCACTGCGGCCCGCCCCAGCGCCACGTGCCGTACGGCTGCGAGCGGTCCAGCGACACGATCGCCCCGCGCATGTCCGCCGGGTGCAGGTGCGTGCCCGAGATGTCCGGCAGGTCGATCTGCCAGACCACGCGCACGCCCGACCCGAGCGCGCGCGAGCGCGCTCCCTCGAGGTTCTCCAGATCGAAGATCACCATGTAGCCGCCGTCGCCGCCGTGGCGCGCCAGGTAGCGGCCGGCCGCCGTGTCCGCGCGCGTCGGCGAGACCACCTCCAGGAAGCAGTCGCCCAGCGCGAACACCGTGTTCGCCAGCCCGAACTCGCCCACGCCGGGGTCGCGAAACGGCTCGTCCAGGCTCAGCGCCGAGCGCAGCGCCGACGCCACCGGCTCGAGCTCGTCCGCCACCAGCACCGCCTGGCGCAGCCTCACCCTTCCTCCACCGCCGCTGTCCACAGAGCGAAGGCTACCGTCAAGCGCGCGTCGTGCTGCCAGGCGTGGAGGCGCTCGGCCGCGCGGATGCCACCGTGGCGCTCGGCGTGGCACCACTCGCCGGCCCCGCAGGCGCATGCGCGGCGTCCAGCCGCGCCGCCCGGCGGGCCGCGTGCTCGATCACGAACGCGTCGATGACGCGCGGGTCGAACTGGGTGCCGGCGCACTTGCGCAGCTCGCGCAGCGCATCGACTTCCGACTTCGCTTCGCCGAACGGGCGATCGGAGATCATCGCGTCGAACGAGTCGCACGCGAACACGATCTGGCTCGCCAGGGGGATCTCGCGGCCGGCCAGCCCGCGCGGGTAGCCGCTGCCGTCGTAGCGCTCGTGCGTCGCGCCGACGATCTCCGCCACCCGGGCGAGCGCCGGCGCCGCGCTGAGGATGCTCGCGCCGACGATCGGGTGGTGGCGCATCAGCTTCCACTCGTGATCGTCGAGCGGGCCCGCTTTGTGCAGCAGCGAGTACGGAATCGCCACCTTGCCGATGTCGTGCAGCTCGGCCGCGCGCACCGCGTCGGAGAGATCCACGCCGGCGAGCCCCAGCCGGCGGGCCACGCCCTCTGTGAGCTCGGCCACGTGGGAGGAGTGGCTGTGCAGCTCGGGCTCGTGCGCCGCCAGGATCTGCAGCGCCAGGTCACGTGTCTGCTTGCCCGCGCTCGCGCGGCTGGAGTCCTTGTACGCGTACATGCGCTCGTCGGCCAGCTGCAGCGCCATGTGGGGATCGGCCGCCTCCTCGGGCAGCGTCACCGAGCCGTACGAGCTGGTGATCGAGAAGCCGTCGCCCTCGGCGCTGAGCGCCTGCAGGCAGTCGCCCACCATCGCCTCGCCGCTGTCCGCCCACAGCAGCGCACAGAACTCATCGCCGCCCAGGCGATAGGCACAGCCGCTGGCGCGCACCGCGCGCTTGAACGCCTGCGCCAGCCGGCTGAGCAGCAGATCGCCGCCGAGGTGACCGAAGTTGTCGTTGTAGGCCTTGAAGCCGTCGAGGTCGAACATCAGCAGCCGCACCGGCCGCTCCATG
>JBEKGK010000243.1:0-3842 GCA_050012835.1 Solirubrobacteraceae bacterium
TCCCACGATCCGGACCCCGATCCAGTGGGCTCGGAGTCTCCGTACCCGGGCAGGTCGGGCGCGAGCGCCCGCCAGCCCGCGTCGGCCAGTGCCGGCAGCGCGTGCTGCCACATGTAGGAGGACTCCGGGTAGCCGTGCACGAGCAGGACCGCCGGGTCCGACGGACGTCCGGCCTCGCGGTAGGCCAGTCCCCCTGCTCGCGCGACGCCGCTCACCCGCCGAACCCTACGCCAGTCGGTTACGGCGCGACTACAGAGGCAGGTAGGAGTGCCCGGGCAGTTTGGTGTGGCAGGTGTGATAGACGCGCTTGCCCTTGAGCGTGCGCCCGCTGCGCGTGCGGGCCACGATCTCGACCGTGAACGTGCCCTTGGGCAGTCCGACGAGGTCGATCGCCGCAGTGAGATGCCTGCCTGTGAGCGTCCGCTTGGAATGACCGTCGATCGAGATCACCGCCGAGACGATTCCCAGCTGCTTGACGTTCTGGATGTGAATCGTGATGTCGCGCTCGCTCGTGCACTGCGGCGGGCTGACGACTTTGAACGGGAGCACGGAGATCGTCGCGCTGGCTGCCGGCGTCGTGGTCGAGCCGGTGGAGCTCTTCGGTTCTTCTTTCTTGGCGGGTTCTTCCAGCTTCGGTTCCTGGTACTCGTAGGCGCCGATGTCGCAGCCGTCTCCAGCGATTCCCGGACGAGGCTCCCCACGTTGGTCGACGGACGCGGGGCCATCGCTTGATTCTTCGCAGTCTTCTTTCACGGGCACGACGCCGATCGCTGGGCTGGTGGACAGCAGCGCGATCGTCTGCGTGGGGCCGCCGTTGCTCTGCAGGCCTTTGGAATCGAGCTTTGGCAGAACACCTACCAGGTCGTGGTCGTCGGCGCTCAGTCCACACGTGTCAGGGGTGGGAGTCTCGGTACCAGGCTCGGAGGGATAGTCGAGGTTGTAACCGGTACCGGATATGAGCGGTCCGATTTCGCCTTCGCAGTTCTGTTCGTGTTCCCCGGGTTCCTCGGCGAGGATCGTGTCGCGCAGGTGGATTTCGCTGGACCCGTCGGCGGTCGCGAGGTTATTGGCCCTGTCTCCGGATTGGGTCGTGTTGTCGGAGAGCGTGTCGCTGACCAGCACCGCGACGTCGTTGAAGCCGGTGTATATGCCGCCGCCTTCGTACCCGGCGACGTTGTCGGCGATAGTCGAGTTGACGATTGGGTCCGCGTTGATGCCGCTCTCGTAGATCCCGCCGCCGTAGTAGCCGGCCGTGTTACCGACGATCGTGGACTGTTCCACCGTAAGCCCGCCACCTTCTTCGGGGGCGAGCGCGACCGTCGCAGGCGTGGCACGATGCGCGGCGGCGGATGAGCGCCGCGTGGAGGCGTGGGCGCGAGCCTGATCGCACAGCACAGAGGTCTCCGCGTAGATCCCGCCACCGTCGCCCTCCTCGTCCACGCCGGCCGTGTTGTCGCTGATCGTGGACTGCTTGACCATCAGTTCTCCGACCAGATCCCCGCAGCTCCCGCCACTTTCTCTGAAGGTCGCGATGCCTCCGCCGTGGTGTGCAGCGATGTTGTGGGCGATCGTCGAGTGTCCTTCGACTGTCACTTCGGCTTCTTCGCCGTATATCCCGCCACCGTATTCCCCTGAGTGGTTTTCTTCGATCGCCGACTGGTCAACAGTGAGCTCGACTGGGCCGCCTTCTGTGGCTTGGATGTCGATCCCGCCGCCGTAGCGACCGGCTTCGTTCTTGGTGATCGTCGAATGCTCGACCGCGATCGACGTTTCGTAGCCGGATACACCGCCGCCGCTTTCGCCAGCGGTGTTTTCGGTGATCGTCGATTCTTCCTTGACCGTGACTTCGCCGCCTTCTTCCGCGTCTATCCCGCCGCCGTCACTGCCTTCGTTGTCGGTGATCGTCGACTGTTCGCCGACCGTGACGTCGCTTTCGCTGCCGTAGATCCCGCCGCCGCCCTGAACGGCTTTGTTCCCGGCGATCCGGGAGTGCTTGATCGTGATCGAGGAACGTGGTTCGCCGTAGATCCCACCACCCTGGGTTTTCGCCGTGTTTTCTTCGATCGCGGAATCTTCGACCGTGGTGGAGGCGAGTTGGGAGACGTAGATCCCGCCGCCTGTGTCCTCTTCACCATGCCGGACCGTGACTTTCTGGAGCGTCAGCGAGGCTCCCGGTTCGACTTCGAGGACGCTGCCGAGTTTTTCGCCGTCGATGATCGTTTTGCCTTCACCTTGACCGGCGATCGTCACGACTGTCCCGGGTTCGATCGCGAGCGTCCCCAGCGTGGCGTCGAAGGTTTCTGAGGGCAGTTCGACCGTGATTTCCCCGCCGGGCGTGTACTTCGCGAGCTCCAGCGCCGCGCGCAGGGTGCATTTACCCGACGTCTCGGCGATGCATTCGTGTTTGGCTTCCCCTTCGGCGGACAGCGGCGTGTCGGTTGTTTCATTCACCGTGACCGTCGTCGCGGCAAACGCGATGGCCGGCGCAAGCGCGCACAGCGTGAGCACAGTCAAGAGCCCGATCCACATCGCCCCCCAGCGTCGCATCGGGTGGACTTTACAGGATTGTTCTTCTCTGTCAAGAACATTCGAGGTTGCGAGAATTTGACCACCTGGGCTAGCGTGTGCGCATGACCGCTAGCGTGTGCGCATGACCGCTAGCGTGTGCGCATGACCGGAGCGGCGACAGGAAGTGACTCGCGCCCCACGGCGCACCCGTGGCTCGAGCGGGAGCTGAGCACTGTGGTGTACGCGCTCGCCGCATTCGAGCGGCCCTCGGCCTCGGACGGCGAGCGCCGGGCCGCCGAGTGGATCGCCGCGCGCATGCGCGAGCATGGGCATTCCGCGACGGTGGAGGTCGAGCGCGCCCACGGCGGCTACTGGTGGCCGCTGGGACTGCTCAACGGCGGTGCGGCGCTGGCGGGGCTGGCGGCACTCCGCCGGCGCTCGCGCTGGGCGCGCCTGCTGGCGGCAGGGACGGGCGCGGGCGCGGCGGCGGCGATCTGGGATGAAGTCGGCGGTGGGCGGCTGTGGTTCCGGCGCGCAGCTCTCCCGCACCGCGACACGTTCAACGTAGTGGCCGAAGCGGGCGATCCGGACGGCGCCGAAACGGTGATCGTGGTCGCCCATCACGACGCCGCCCACAGCGGGCTGGTCTTCCACCCCGCGCTGCCGCGCCTGTTCGCCGAGCGCTTCCCAGCGCAGCACGAGCGCGCGCAGCAGAGCCTGCCGATCATGTACGCCACGTGGCTGGGCCCGGTGATGGTGGCGCTCGGCTCGATCCTCCGCCGAGCCGGTCTGCTGCGCGGGGGCTCGCTGCTTGCCGCCTGCGCAGCCGTGGCGATGGCCGACATCGGGCGCAGTCGGGTCGTGCCGGGCGCCAACGACAACCTCAGCGCGGTCGCCGTGCTCGTCGCGCTGGCCCGCTCGCTGGCCGAGCGGCCGCCGCCGGGCGTGCGGGTGCTGCTGCTCTCCACGGGCTCGGAGGAGTCGTTCATGGAGGGCATGCAGGGCTTCATGCGCCGCCATCGCGCGACGCTAGACCCCGCGCGCACGACGGTGCTGTGCCTGGAGTGCGTGGGCAGTCCCACGCTCACGCTGGTCGAGGCGGAGGGCATGCTGCGGATGCGCCCCTACAGCGACGCGGCGCGCGAGCGGCTGGCGCGGGCGGCTGAGGCGGCCGGCGTGGAGCTCGTACGAGGCCTGCGCACCGTCGCCGCCACCGACGCGCTGATCGCGCTGCGCCGCGGCTATGCGGCGGCCACGCTGGCCTCGATCGACGCGACCAAGTTCCCCGCCAACTACCACTGGCCCACGGACACCCCCGAGAACCTCGACTGGAG
>JBEKGK010000244.1:0-3840 GCA_050012835.1 Solirubrobacteraceae bacterium
CGAGCCTGTCGGCGCGCGCGCCCGTGTAGCGCTTGACGAGCACGCCGTGGAAGCGGTGCTCGGCCACGATGCACCCCTGGTCGCGGTCGACAGTGACCACGAAGTAGCCGTTGGGATCCTCCCGCAGCGAGTACCTGCCCGTCTGCTGGTCCCTGTCGTCGTCGCGCTTCCAGCGCTCTGCCATGCTCCGCGCGAGCGCGTAGCGCGGGCTGCGCGGGTCGAGCCCGAGTGAGTGGCTGACGATCGTGATCGGGCCGATTGCCATCCTGGTGCCGTCGGCCACGTGGCGCTGGATCGCCATCAGCCCGTAGGCGTTCTCCAGCCACGCGGTCAGCAGGTTGTGCGAGCGGTAGGTCGCCGTAAGCGACAGCGCGCCGTCCACATTGCGAAAGAAGAGTGTGACCATGCACGGAGACGCGCCCCGGGGGGCGCCCGCGCCGCCAGGAAGATCCACCGGCGTGTCCCACAGCGCGATGTAGCCGTGGCGCGATTCGGGGTTGGACGCGAGCGCGTCGATGACCGCCTGCAGCGTGTCGAGCGTGTCTGGGCCTCGATGGAAATACCCGCGCAGGCGGTTGCCGTAGGTGTAGGAGATCTCCTCTGGCAGCTCGGGGCTCAGGATCTGCGCCTGGTAGCTCTGGAAGTCCGCGAGCGCGAACCCGTAACTCCGCAGTGCCTCCGCGGGCTCGGGCGCCGGCTCGGTGATCACGGCCTTTGCGTTCAGGAGCTCCAGGCGCGGACCGCTCCCGAGCGTGACCGCGCGTCCGAACCGGATCGCGCGCACGACCAGCTCCTCCCAGCAGTCCAACGGCCTGCGTCGGATCACCTGGTGGGCAGAGAGCTCGGAGGGCTGTTGCAGGCGCTCGCCGGGAGTCGCCTCCGCCATGTCCACCCGGATCCGCCCTGCTGTTGAGCCGGATGCGGCCCGCGGAAGCTCTTGCAGGCAGCTAGTCAGATCGGATGCGAGGCTGGCGCCGGTGAGCTTGCCCAGGTAGCGGAAGCTGAGCAGCCGGCGCAGGCGCGACTCGTCGAACCCATGGTTGGCGGGGAAGACCCTCGCCGTTCCCACGATGCGCTTCATCGGCGCCCCCAGCATCACCGTGTCCTCGAGCCCGCGCGCGAGGAACGCCTCGATCTCGTGACAGGTCGGCAGCGCGAGGTCCTGTCCGATCGCGATCAGATGGCGCACCTGCGGGTTGAACAGCAGGTTGCAGAACATCGCGTACATCCCGTCCCCGTAGAGATTGGAGATCGCGACGATCCGGCTGTGCTCAGGATCGAGTATCGCGGGGGAGATCGAGTCGAGCGTGCGTTCGGCCGCCTGCAGCGGCGACCAGAGCGTCACGAGCCCGATGTCGCCGGAGGGGTTGACGGTGTGCAGAAGCTCAGGGTGGTAGAGCGCCTCGAAGGTCTGGCTCATTCGCAATCGGGCGATCGCCGCGCCGGCTTCTGCTGCGGATCGACCCGCGGCATGCCCGCTAGGATCGCAGAATCGCCGCCGTCCCGAGACCGTGAAGGCCCGACCGTCCATGAACACGTCCATGCTCCGCTCGCGCGCGCACGAGGTGGCGCGCCGCTGGCGCGCCCTCCTCTCCCTAGCGCTGCTGCTCGCACTGACAATAGGAGCCGGGCCGGCCCGCGCGAGCGGCGCCACCGCCCTCGCCGCCGGTGACCCGCCGATCTACGGGGTCACCATCGACGAAGTCAACCAGCTCGAAAGCATTCTCGGGGCGCTCGCCGCCCTCCCCGTCCGGCCTACGACGCGGGTGTACTTCGACGTGCGCGAGCCCGCCTCCTACTACGCGTCGGCACTGACGCAGATCGACAGCGTGAGCTCGGTCATGGGTGAGCTGCTCGACTCCTCCGACGAGAAGTCGATCTCCACAGAAGCGTTTCAGGCCCGCGTCGAGTCCTACCTGCACGCTCTCGGCTCGGAGGTGGGGATCTGGGAAGTGGGCAACGAGGTCAACGGCAACTGGACCGGGAGCTACCCGACCGTGGCGGCGAAGCTCACTGAGGCGTACAACGACGTTGCCGCCACCGGTGCGGCGAGCGCGCTGACCCTCTACGCGAACAACTTCGGCCCCAACAACTGTGGAGACGGCCCAGCCGAGCTGACGCCGCTGCAGTTCGCCGAGCAGTACGTCCCCAGCCAGGTGGCCGACGGCCTCGACTACGTGTTCCTCTCCTACTACCCGACCGAGTGTGGTCGCAGGGAACCATCCTCGGAAGCGGTCGCGAGCTACATGCAGCAGCTGCACAGCGTCTTTCCCAACGCAGCGCTGGGATTCGGCGAGGTGGGTCTCCCGCACGCGGTGAGGCGGTCCACCCTCAAGAGGGCGGAGCGAATCATGAGGTGGGCCTACTCGCTGAAGCCCGGGCTTCCCTACTACGTCGGCGGTTACTTCTGGTGGTACGGCGCCGAGGATGCGCTGCACGCGGGGGCTCCGCTCGCCGGTGCGCTGCGCGAAGCCTTCGAGGACGAGTCCGAAGCGCTGGCTCCGGGATCGCCCGGTTAGTCGTACATCGCGATCGGCACGACCTCGACGACATGTCCCTTGAAGGTCAGGGACTCTGCCATCGCCTTGAACAGTTCTTCGCGCAGCACGGGCCGCTTCATCTCGAGAAATGGCTGCCCTACTCCCAGCTCTCCCAATAGCGGCGCCTTCGCCGCAGAGAGAGCCGGCCAGTAGGTCGAGACGGACACGCCGTCGCCGAACGTTCCAACGCTGTTGCTGACCACCATGCCGACGATGGTGAGCGGCTGCGAGAGCAGGCTGGGGTCACCGGTGAGACTTGCGAAGCGCGCGGGTAGGAAGACGGTCACTTCGCGTCCTTGTCTTGTGGCCTTGACGTGCTGATGTTCGTCGGGTTCGCTCTTTATGCAGGCGTCCACTTCTTTCCTGGTGTAGGGAGTGGTGATCGTGAACGGCACGCGGGGATTCGACCCGACGGTCTTTTTGAACGCTTCCCGTTCTCGCTTTGGCGTGCCACGGACCGATTCGTCGACCTGTTGAAACGAATAGAGCGGCGCGGGGCCAAATACCGACTGCAGTCGAAGCCTATACAGCGCGCCTCGCAATTCTGGATATACGGAAAGATATGGCGGCATCCGCACGAGCGCGTTCTTGATCATGACCATGGTCCCGGCCGGGACTGTCGAGGGGGCCAGCCGCTCGCCGAAATCGCAGCGGGCGGCGTCGAATTCGCGGAACGAAGGCTGGGCTTTGAGTTCGCTCAGGAGTTCATCGAACCTGTCCGCCTCGGTTTGCGTGACGACGACGTTCCTGGTCAGCTGGGTGCTCCGCGAAGCCGTGGCCTTGCCGACGTTGTTGACTTCGAGACCCAGCCCGGCGGTCTGGGAGCTGACTTCCTGACGGCTTTCGCTCTCGATGTTGCCCCCGCTGAGCTGGGCGCGATAGGAGTCAGCTCGGGTCGAGTCGAGATAGGCGAACTCCAGCGGCGTGCCCGTTCTGTGCAGCCGCGTGGTGGCGCACGAGCAAGATGGGATGACGCCGGTCAGGATCAGCGCCGCCACCACGCAAAGCACGATCACGATCGCGGGTATGGCGCACTTGTACTGGCCCCAGAGCTTCTTCGCGAGGGTGGTCAGCCAGCACGGCGACGACTTCGGCATAAGGGTCGTGGAGCCTACCAGGGCCCCATCGCGATATTGAGCGCGTTCGCGCCACGTGAATCGCCAAAGGCTGGTTGCGACGGCCAGGGAGCGCGCCGGCGTGAGCCCTCAGCCGGCGGCGGCAGCGGCCGGTGTGCCGCCGCGCTCCTCGCTTCCCGGCGAGGTCAGGCGCGCGGCGAGCGGCAGCCCGAGCAGCGACACGG
>JBEKGK010000245.1:0-3797 GCA_050012835.1 Solirubrobacteraceae bacterium
CGCGGCGACCCGCGCGGGGTCGGCCTGCGCGCGGCCGTCGAGCGAGCGCGCGATCTGGGTGGCGTAGTCGACGGGCGCGACCTCCTGCCCCCAGTCGTCCATCGGGATCGACACGAACGCGGGCCCCTTCGGCGGCAGCGACGCGTGGTGGATGGCCTGCGCGAGCGCGAACGGCACGTCCGCGGCGCGCGGCGGCTCGTTGCTCCACTTGACGTAGGGCTTCGGCACCTCGACCGCGTCGCGGTTGGTCAGATTGGCCTGCAGCGTCATCAGCGAGCGCACCTGCTGGCCGGCGGTGACGAGCAGCGGCGCCTTGTTCGCGCGCGCGTTGAAGATCGCGCCCACGCCGTTGCCGACGCCGGGCGCCGTGTGCAGGTTCACGTGCGCGACGCTGCCGCTCGCCTGCGCGAAGCCATCCGCCATGCCCACCGCGACGGCCTCCTGCAGGCCGAGCACGTAGCGGAAGTCCTCGGGGAACGAGCCGAGCATCGGCAGCTCGGTCGAGCCGGGGTTGCCGAAGATCGTGGTCATCCCGCGCGCGCGGAACAGCTCGAACGCGGCTTCGCGGACCGTCGTCATCGTGGGCGTCTGTCGCTGGTCATCGGTGCGCGCGCAGTCTACCCGCGGCGCGCTCCGGCGATTCCGACGATTCACAGAGAGCTTGGGCACCAACCTGCACGCGGCAGCCGTAAGCGTCCTAGGATCTACGGATGGCGAGTGCAATGGCTCACCGCGACGCTGTGTCGACCCGGTCTGGCCTGAAGCGTGCTCTGCTCGGCATCGCGATCGCCGTGATGGTCGTGATCGTCGCGGTGGTCGTGGCGGTGCTGGCGTGGTCCGGTGTGACGCTGGCAAGCGACTCGACGGCGCTCGCGCGCGTGTCGGTGCAGCCGTTGGGCGGGACGATCGAGCGCGTCCAGGCGTTCGGGCCCGGCGGTCGCAGGCTGCCGCTGGCGATCCATGACGGACGCTTGACCCCGCTGAAGCGGCTGTCTCCCGGCGAGCTGGTGTCTGTGAACGTCGTGGTTCGCCGGCCGGGATGGCTCGGATGGGCGTTGGGCGCTCAGCGCAGCGAGCACCTGACGCTGCGCGCGCCCGTCGCGCAGGTGACCGAGCGCTGGATGACCGTGCCCGCGGGCTCGGCTGTGCGCGTGAGCTTCGATCAACCGGTGAGCGCTGTGTCCTACACGAGCACGAGTGGCTCGACCCACCGCACGCTGAGCGCTCCCCAGAGCTCGATCTCGCTCGGGAGGCAGGCGTTGACCGGCGCCATCGAGGTCGCCGCTGCGCCGCGTCCGTGGGAGAGAACCGGCGCCCGCACACTGGTGAGCTGGTTCCCGCCATCCCAAGCTCCGGTGATGGTCAGCATCCCCGCCGCGGGCGCAAGAATCTCTCCCGCCACGCCCATCGACCTGACGTTCTCCAAGCCGGTGAGCGAGGTGCTGGGCTCGAGTCCCCCGCGGCTCTCGCCGAGCACGCCCGGGCACTGGCGCGAAGCCAACAGCCACACGCTCATATTCAAGCCGTCCGGGTTCGGGGCGGCGCTCGACTCCCAGTTGCGCGTCCAGCTGCCGCGTCCGGTCGCCGTCACTGCAGGCACGGGCAGCGGACTGCGCACCACCGATCAGGTCGAATGGACGGTGCCGCCGGGCTCGACGCTGCGCCTGCACCAGCTGCTCGCCCAGGCCGGCTACCTGCCGGTCGACTGGCAGCCAGCTGGCGCCGCCGTGGCGCGCACGCCCAGCGCGGAGGCGCGCGCAGCGGTCGAACCCCCGAGTGGCAGCTTCCCCTGGCGCTATCCGAACACGCCGCATCAGCTGCAGGCGATGTGGACGCCTGGTCAGGCGAGCGTGATCACCAAGGGCGCGGTGATGAAGTTCGAGGATGAAAACGGGCTCACCGTCGATGGCGTGGCGGGACCGACCGTGTGGCACGCGCTGCTGAGCGATGCGATCGCCGGCAAGCGCCTGACCAGCGGCTACAGCTACGTGTATGTGCACCGTGAAGTCCCGGAGACGATGACCCTGTGGCACGACGGCCGCACGGTGCTGACCTCGGCCGCCAACACCGGCATCTCGGGAGCGGAAACCGCACTCGGCACGTTCCCCGTGTTCGAGCATCTGCCCGAAACGACGATGAGCGGCACGAACCCCGATGGCTCGCACTACTCAGACCCGGGGATCAAGTGGGTCAGCTACTTCAACGGCGGCGATGCGCTGCACAACTTCGATCGCTCGTCGTTCGGCTCGCCGCAGAGCCTCGGCTGCGTCGAGCTGCCACTGGAAGCCTCCGCGGAGATCTTTCCGTATACGCCGATCGGCACGCTGGTCACCGTCGAAACGTGACGGACACGTTGCGGTTCCACTCGACCCAGGCCACACCCGTCCGTCCGTCCTCGGCGAACACACGACACATGGCGCGGGGAAACTGGGAGACACGTCCGTCCGGCGCCTCGAGCCTGAGGGGACCGAAGGCGAGTGGCTGGACCCGCAGGGCCAGCTCGCCGTAGCCGATCCGCGCCGTCGTGATGAGTCCGTCGGGGCCGACCTCCTCCGAAGCGGTCACGCTGTCGAGCTCGACGAGGCCATCGTTCGGCGGCTGCAGATAGCCGACGCCGATCGCAGGAGCGCCGGGAAGGCGGAGCTCGACGCCGTGGAAGCGCGTGCCATCGTCGAGGTGCCCCGCCGACCACATCCACTCGGCCGACCACCAGTCGCGCGTGCCCCACGAGTGGTCGCGCTGGCCGACGCCGTGTAGCTCGATCGTCTCGTCTCCGATGCGCACCGTGCCAACCACGCGGCAGGGGATCTCATAGCGGGTGGTGACTCGATAGGCGTAGGGCTCCCCCAACGTCTGCCACTCCAGGTCGAAGGCGACGGGCACGGGATCGCCCGCTTCGCCGCGCAGCAGGGCGGCGGAGTCGGCGTGTGTCTCGCCGGTGGCCTGCAGGCGAACCCGGAAGCGCTCGAGCGGCGAGTCGCAGACGTGCTCGGCGTGCAGGCCCTCCATGTCCACCGTCAGCTCATCGCCGCCAGGCAGCGGCGCCGCGAACTCGACGATCGCAACGGTCGCGCGGTCCGGGCCGCACACGAAGGCCGTGAGCCACGAGACGCCAAGGTTGGGGTAGAGCCCGAGGCGCGTGTACACCCCGGTGCGGCCGTCCTCGGAGATGGCGTCGAAGTACCAGCTCTCGTTCCACAGCTGCTCCGGCCCGGGCGCGTGCCGTCCCTCGTCGGACGGCTCCGGGCGCAGGGCCGGCGGACGACCGGACCCAGCCTCGGGAAGGAGGTCCAATGCGTCGAGGTCGAGGATCTGCTGGGCGTAGCGGGACAGGCTCACGAGGAACATCTCATCGCCACGGTCCGTGCGCTCCACGAGGACGGCCGGTCCAACGGTCATGAGAATCCCCAGGAAGCTCTGGCGACGGTACCCGTCCCAGCAGTGATCCCAGTCGAAGCCGCGCACCCCGTGGGCGTGAAGCGCGTCGTAATACTCGCGAACCAGCGCGTGCTCGTGGGCGCATCGATCCTCAACCGTGAGGGAGCCGCCGAGGAAGTAGGACACGTCCGTCATCACCGGGCCCCAGCCGACGGTCTGCCAGTCCACGACGGCGAACCGCCGGGGCGCGTCATCGGCGCCAAAGAGCATGTTGTCGAGCCGGTAGTCGCCGTGCACGAGGCCGAGCGGCTGCCGGCGGTCGGCGATCCAGCCGTCGAGGCTTGCGACGAAGCGCCGGCACACCTCCTGATGCTCGGGGGCGACCCGATCGCCGTAGCGCTCCAGGAAGGTCGGGAGCA
>JBEKGK010000246.1:0-3742 GCA_050012835.1 Solirubrobacteraceae bacterium
CGACGAAGGCGAAGCATTTCTCAAGCAAAAGGAAGCCGAAAGAGAGAACTGCGGCGACCCGAGCCAGCCACCAGGTGAAGGCTGGGAATGGAAGGGCAATGGGCCGGAGGGCAGCAGTGAAGGCTCGTGGGTGAACCCTGAGACGGGAGAGAAACTGTATCCCGACTTGAACCATCCTGAGCCGCTGGGTCCACATTACGACTACACCGCCCCGGACGGGTCGCAATATCGCATCTACCCGGACGGGCGGATAGAACCCAAGGCACCATGACCGGCTCGGTTATGCCCACTGAGATAGACCAGGCGGTCGCGCTGGAATGGCTACGTCACTCGCTCGGCCAGGGCGAGGTGGAGGTGATTTCATCCGCCGTGCTCAAGTTCCTTGAGGAGCACGAGGGCCACGCCTACACGCTTGCGCCCGAAACGGCTGATCCTGCCCGGCTGGCGACTCCTCGTTGGGGAGGGGTCGCCGGAACGGGCGGCGCGCAGGCGGCTCTCGCCAAGGTACTCGAAGGGCTCGCTGAGCGAGGTGCAACCTGTGTGCTGGTCGAGGACGAGGCGAATTGGAAGCGCTACCCAAAACCGAGTTTGGACGGGCTGCTGAAAACAGCCTTCGTTGGCGAACAGGTCATTCACTGGGCGGGGCTTGAGGGCGGCCCGGAGGATGCGATCGTTGTCGTGCATCGCGGGTCGGGTGGTTATCCGACGAACGCCTTTGTCACGTCGGCGTCTGCTGAGGAGCTTGGGCTTGTGGACGGTGCGGACCTTGACTCCGATCTCGCCGGCCCGGTGGTCGGGTCGCTCGTGGCGGTGATCGTGGCTGCCTACGACGCCGAGACGTTCATCATCTGGGAGCCGAGCTAACCCGGCGAGGGTGCGCCTTCCTACGCTGCGAGGCGTTTGGCCTCGTGGCTGAGGAGGAGGCCGTTGATGAATCGCTTGACGAGTTGTCTGTCCTCGTCTGTGAGGCGTGCGGTGGCTTCTAGTTGCAGGCGCAGCTCCTCGTCCGAGTCTCGCTCGGCGTCGAAAACGAGCGTATCTGAGCTGACGGACAGAGCGATGGCGAGCTTGCGCAGCACGTCGAGGGTGGGCGAGGAGCTGCCGGCCTCATAGCGGCGAAGCTGCGAGACGTGGATGCCGACGTGCTTGGCGAGCGTGCCTTGGGTCATTCCGCGCTCGTTGCGCAGGGAGGCTAGGCGTTTGGGGAAGTCCATCGCGATCGGGTCCAGTCCTGGTCGCGAGACGATATGGCCGCCTTGGGGGAGCACTTGTCCGCGCACGCATATATGCTAGCGCACCGCTTCTACAATTTCGACTTGACAAGGTGCGGCTGAGGAAGGCATGGCGCGGATTCCAGAGGAGGTCATCGAGCGGCTGAAGGAGGAGGTCTCGCTTGAGCGGCTGGTGGAGCTGGCGGGCGTGGAGCTGCGCCGCCAGGGCAAAGACCTTGTGGGCCAGTGCCCGTTCCACGAGGACCGCACGCCGTCGCTGGTGATCTCGCCGGAGAAGAACTTGTGGCATTGCATGGGTGCGTGTCAGGCGGGCGGGTCGGTGATCGATTGGGTGATGCGCGCGGAGAGCGTGTCCTTCCCGCACGCCGTCGAGCTGTTGCGTGATGGTGTGGCACCGACGCCGCTTGCCCGCCAGCGCGCGGCGGTGCGCTCGACGGTCACGAAATTGCCGTCGCCGCTTGCGGTTGGTGCTGATGAGGGCGAGCTGTTGGAGCGCGTGGCGGGCTTCTACGCGCAGACGCTGAGGGAGAGCCCCGAGGCGCAGGGTTATCTGCAGCGGCGCGGGCTGGCTGATGGGGCGCTGTTGGAGTGGTTCCGGCTGGGGTTTGCGAACCGGACGCTTGGCTACCGGCTGCCGGCGAAAAACCGGCGGGCGGGCGCGGAGCTGCGCGGCAAGCTGCAGGCGCTTGGGGTGCTGCGGGGCTCCGGGCACGAGCATCTGTCGGGGTCGCTCGTCGTCCCGGTGTGCGATCGGGCTGGGCGTGTGGTGCAGCTTTATGGCCGCAAGATTCGTGATGACTTGCGGGCGGGCACGCCGCTTCATCTGTATTTGCCGGGGCCTCGGCGTGGCGTGTTCAACGCGGAGGGCTTCGGGGCGGCTGGCGGGGAGCTGGTGGTGTGTGAGTCGTTGATCGACGCGCTGACGTTTTGGGCGAACGGGGTGCGGCATGTCACGGCCGCTTACGGTGCTGAGGGCCTGACCGATGAGCAGCTCGCCGCGTTGAAAGACGCTGGCGTCGCGCGGGTGCTGATCGCGTTCGATCGGGACGAGGCGGGCGATCGAGGCGCCGCGAAGCTCGCCGAGCGATTGGGTGGCGAGGGTGTGGAGTGCTTCCGGGTGCTGTTCCCTTCCGGGCAGGACGCTAACTCGTTCGCGTGTGGTGTCGATGACCCGGCTGGTGCGCTCGCGGAGCTGTTGCGCTCGGCGGTGTGGCTGGGCGCTGGCGCGGCCCCAGCGCGTCGGGCGGTGGTGCTGGTCGAGCCCGAGCCTGTCGGTGATCCCCCGGCGCCCGTGGTTGTCGAGGAGCAGTTGGGCGGCGAGGGGGAAGATGAGACAGAGCCCGTTGGTGATCCCCCGGCGCCCGCGCCCGTCGAGGAGGGCGGCGAGGAGGACGAGACAGAGCCTGGTGGTGATCCTTTCCTAGCCGCTCCAGCCGCTTCGGCCGCTGTGTTTGCGCCGGCGCCGGCGGCGAGCTCGGCGCCGGTGATCGAGTTCGCCGACGACGAGCTGCGGGTGCTGCTCGAGGAGCGCCGGTGGCGGGTGCGGGGGCTGGCGAAGGTCACGAGCTTTGAGGTTCTGCGGGTGAACGTGCTCGTCGCCAGGGAGCGCCCGCGCCGGGGTGAGGTCTTTCACGTCGATTCCCTGGACTTGTATTCGGCGCGGGCGCGGGGTGTGTTCGCTCGCGCGGCCGGTGAGGAGCTGGCGGTGGCTGAGGAGCTGATCGCGCGGGACCTTGGCCGTGTGCTGTTGGCGTGCGAGGAACACGTCGAGCGGGCCGTGCGCGGCGCGCAGGCCCCGGCCGAGCCCGTGGTCGAGCTGAGCGAGACGGAGCGCAGGGAGGCGCTTGCGCTGCTTGAGGACCCCGAGCTGGTGGCGCGGATCGTCGCTGACTTCGCGCGGGTCGGGATGGTCGGCGAGCAGAACAACTGCCTGATCGGCTACCTCGCGGCCGTCTCACGCAAGCTCGACCGGCCATTGGCGCTGATCGTTCAGAGCACGTCGGCGGCGGGGAAGTCCGCGCTACAGGAGGCGGTCCTGGCGATGGTGCCCGAGGAGGAGCGCGTCTCGTTCAGCGCGATGACCGGCCAGTCCCTGTTCTACATGGGCGAGACGGATTTGCAGCACAAGGTGTTGGCGGTCGCTGAGGAGGAGGGCGCCGAACGCGCCTCCTACGCGCTCAAGCTGTTGCAGTCCGAGGGTGAGCTGCGGATCGCCTCGACCGGCAAGGACGGACAGACCGGGCGCCTCGTGACTCACACCTACACGGTGCGCGGCCCGGTCGCGATCTTCTTGACAACGACCACGATCGACGTCGACGAGGAGCTGCTGAACCGCTGCGTCGTCTTGAGCGTGGATGAGGAGCGCGAGCAAACCAGGGCGATCCACGAGCGCCAGCGCGAGCGCGAGACACTGGAGGGCCTTTTGGCTGAGCAGGAGCGCTCGCGGGTGTTGAAGGTTCACCAGGACGCGCAGCGTCTGTTGGAGCCGTTGGCGGTGGTGAACCCCTACG
>JBEKGK010000247.1:0-3730 GCA_050012835.1 Solirubrobacteraceae bacterium
GATCGTTTGCGCAATCTGCAGAGCTGCGGAAGACGCGATTGCGCGTCTTCCCCTACAGCCGCACGGCGCCGGCGACCCCCAGCGTGCGCGTGACCCCGCGCAGGTCGATGAGCAGGCGCGCACGCTGCGCGACGAGCCCGTGGTCGACCTCGGGGTGGGCGGTGACGATCAGCGCGAGGTCCGCATCCTCGAGCGCGTCGTCAAGCGAGACGCTCTGCAGGCCGTGCTCGCGCAGCGCGGGCACGTGCGGGTCGTGGTAGCGCAGCTCCGCGCCGAGGCCTTTCAACAGGGTCAGGATCTTCAGCGCGGGCGACTCGCGGATGTCGCCGACACCGGGCTTGTAGCTGACGCCGAGCACCGCGATGCGCGCGCCTTTGACCGGCAGCCCCGCCTGGTTGAGCGTCCGCTGCACCTTCGCAACGCAGTGGTAGGGCATCTGCTGGTTGACCTTGCCCGACAGCTCGACGAACTCCAGCGACATGTCGAACTCGCGCGCACGCCAGGAGAGATAGAACGGGTCCACAGGCAGGCAGTGCCCACCCATACCGGGCCCGGGCTCGAAGCGCATGAACCCGTAGGGCTTGGTCGAGGCAGCGTCCACGACCTCCCAGATGTCTATGCCCATGCGGTCCGTGAGCATCGCCAGCTCGTTGACGAGCGCGATATTGACCGAGCGGAAGATGTTCTCCAGGAGCTTCGGTCGCGCGCGGTGGAGTGCAAGTTTTGAGGGGGACGGCTCCGCCGTCCGGGATGCGTGCGCGCGGGTGAGCCGTGGAGGGTGGCCGGCGCGGCTGCCCGCGCCGGAACAGGCGCCCGAGCAGCGCCGAAGCAGATGAAGGCGGTGTGGGTGCGCACGACGACACTCATCCCCCAAGACGTCGGCAGGATAAGCCAGCCCAGTTCGACGCCCAGACGGACGCTGATAGCCTTGAGTGTATGCGTACGCTGGTCCTGGACCCTCCCACAGCCGGGCTCGGCGACGTGCTCGAGAGTCGGCGTCGATCCGGGCTGGATCGCCTGGATGAGATCTGGGAAGGTGTCTACCACATGGTTCCCGCCCCCTCCGGACAACACGCCACGATCGAATCGCAGCTTCACCGGCTGCTTGGTCCCCTCGCAACGGCCGTCGGCCTGACCATGATCGGCCAGAGCAATCTCGGCGAGTCAGAACACGACTTCCGGGTACCGGACGGCGCTCTGCACCGCAGCCCTCCCAGGGGGGTGTGGCATCCGACCGCCGCGCTTGTGATCGAGATCGTCTCGCCGGGTGATGAGTGCTGGGAGAAGCTTCCCTTCTACGCCGCCCACGATGTCGACGAGGTGCTGATCGTCGACCCGCAGGAGCGCTCGGTCAGCTGGCTGGCGCTCGCGGGCGGCGAGTACCGTCCTGTCGAGCACAGCGGACTCGTCGATCTGGGAGCGCAAGGACTGGCCGAGCAGCTGGACTGGCCGCGAATCGACGAGGGCTAGAACACGGACCGAGGTGCCCGCCCGGCGCCTGCCGCTGTCGTCCCACGACGGCGAAGCCCTCTCCCATCTCGAGCAGGAGCCCCTCCCGGAGATGCAGAGCGTCCTCGATCTGGTGGACGAGCACATCGCGGGTCCACCCATGCTCGCCGGCCGTGTCGGCATACCAGAGCCGCATCTCGGGGCCGTCGAGCTTCGCCAGGAGCGCGATCTGGTGCCACCAGGACATTTGTGCAAGGCACCCTTGCACAATCTCGAGGTCGGGCCATGCCTTGGCGAACGCCCGCATGTACTTGAGGTTGCGCGAGGACATCCCCATGTCCGGGAACAGCGATCGCAGATCACGGGTGAGCCGATCCACGACCTTGCTTCCCCACCCCGCCTGCGCTTGGCGCCGGTCACCACAGCCGCTGCAGCCCGAGCGTCGGCCACCGGGCGAGGGAGCATGGGATCGCATTCGTCCAACGGCCCGTTGGACGAACGGCTGGCGTCGCGAGCTATGCCCGTGAGCTCTTGAGGGGGACGGCTCCGCCGTCCGGATGCGTGCGCGCGGGTGAGCCATGGAGGGTGGCCGGCGCGGCTGCGGGCCGCGCCGGAACAGGCGCACGAGCAGCGCCGAAGCAGAACGGGTCGTCGCTGCGGGAGCTGTTCGGGTGACTGATCAGGGATGCGGGGTGATGGCCAGGATGGTCATCACGCGCTTCTCGGATCCATGGCACCAGAAGATGCGGTAGGCACCCGGGGTGTTGCTCTGCGCGTATGCCTCGAAGACCTTGCCCTTCGGATCGAAGGGGTTCTCGAGCGAGTCGTACTCGTGCGTGTTGAGGCTGCTGTGCCGCGCAGACGCTCGCTCCTCCCATCGTCTCGATGCGGTCCGCGTTGGCGCGTACTGTAGATGGCTTATGACACAGCATCCCGTACGGCAGGGTGCCTCCGAGGTCGACGCTGTCGCCGCAAGCGCGACCTATCGCGAGCTGATCGAGCGCTTGAAGCGGCGCATCCGCGAATCTCAGGCCCGCGCGGCCAGGGCGGTCAACACCGAGCTGGTCATGCTCTACTGGTCGATCGGCCGGGAGATCCTCGGCCAGCAGCAAGCCAGCGGCTGGGGCGATGACGTCGTCGGGAGGATCGCTCAGGATCTCAGCGCGGACACCGGCTCGGCGCGGGGGTTCTCCCGGCGCAACCTCTTCTACATGCGCCGCTTCGCGACGATATGGCCCGATCCCGAGAAAGTGCCGCCAGTGGTGGCACAAATTGGCTGGACTGCCCACCGGGTCCTGCTGGATGCCTGCGGAGATGACCCAGACCTCTATGCATGGTACGCCACAAAGGCAGCAGAGAACCGCTGGTCCCGGCGGTACCTGAAGGGCCAGATCGACCTGCGTCTGCACGAGCGGCAGGGCATGGCGCTGACCAACTTCCCGCGCGCGCTTGAGCCCGCCGACGCCGATCTGACGCTGCAAGCGATCAAGGACCCCTACGTCTTCGACTTCCTGGAGTTGACCGAGGATGCCCAGGAGCGCCATCTCGAACAGGCCCTCATCGATGACATCCAGAACTTCCTCATCGAGCTCGGCACGGGCTTCGCGTTCTACGGCCGTCAGCGAGCGTTGCTCGTAGGCGACCAAGAGTACTTCGTGGATTTGCTCTTCTACCACCACACGCTGCGCCGCTTCGTGGTGATCGAGTTGAAGGTCGGCGCCTTCCGACCCGAGTACGTCAGCAAGATGAACTTTTACCTCAACGCCCTGGACGAGCAACTCCGGACCGGTGATGATCGCGAGAGCGTCGGCATCATCCTCTGCACCGAGCACAACGAGACCGTCGCCAAGCTCGCGCTGCACCGTGTCTACGCGCCGATCGCCGTATCGACGTGGCAAGCGGGAACTCCCGCTCCAGCGCTGCCGCCCGTCGAAGTCACCGACAACGTACCCGGCGATCTCGCAGAGCTCACCCAGCTCGACGAAGTACGCACAAGGCTGATCGACCGCGTCACGCGTCGCGCGTCGGAGATCACCGACAGCGAGGCCGAGCAGAACGCCGACTGATCCGCGCAGCAGTCGAGCGGGAGACTTGGCGTCGAGCTGGGGGTTCAGGCCCTGAAACCAGGCGCGCGTCACCTCTGGCCTGTCCGCGTCGCCGATCGTTTGCGCAATCTGCAGAGCTGCGGAAGACGCGATTGCGCGTCTTCCCCTACAGCCGCACGGCGCCGGCGACCCCCAGCGTGCGCGTGACCCCGCGCAGGTCGATGAGCAGGCGCGCA
>JBEKGK010000248.1:0-3717 GCA_050012835.1 Solirubrobacteraceae bacterium
CGTCCCGGCTAGTTCCATCAGCAGCTGGTCGCCGGGAAACGCCGGCGGCGCAGGCCCCCCGCCCGAGATCGAGTCGGTCGTGGCAGCGCTCGGCGTGACATCGAACGTGTCGCTGCCGGCGCGGAGATCCTGCGCGGGCAGGCCACCGGCACGATTCTCGACGCCAACGTCGCGCCGGGTCCTCCCGAGATCACGTCTGCTCCCAAGATCACGTCCGCAAAGCAGTCGGCGTCGGTCTGGCGTGAGGGCAATCAGCTCCCACGGATCGCCACGCGCAGGCCACCGGTGGGCAGCACCTTCTCCTTCGCCCTCAACGAGCAGGCCACCGGGAACCTCACCTTCACCCGGAGCTCGCCCGGACGGAAGGTGGGTGGGAAGTGCCTTGCGCAGAGCAAGGCGAACCGCAAGAAGGCACGCTGCACGCGCACGATCACGGCGGGCACGCTCACCTTCACAGAGCACGAAGGCACTAACCGGGTCTACTTCGATGGTCGCCTCTCAGCCACCAAGAAGCTGAGCACCGGCCGCTACACGCTGAACATCATCGCCACCAACGCCCAGGCGCGACGGTCTTCCCCCGCGTCGTTGAGCTTCATGATCGTGAAGTAGGCGCGGGAACAGCCAGACATCGCGCCGAGGGCAGTTCGCGAACACGACGGACGCGACGCTGACGGTCGCCGCGAGACGAGCACTGAGGAGCACCGGGCTTTCCCATCGCTACGCGAGAACGAGCGTGAGCCGATCGTCAAACGGTGCGCTCGGACCTCGTCGCAATCCGACAGCGCGGTGTTGTGGCGGTCGAGCCTAGAGCCTGTTGAACGTCTTGGTGATGTGGCCGTTGGCGGCTCGCCAGATCATGTCGGCCTGGTGGATGGCGCCGCCTCCCGCGCTGCGCGGGACGCTGACGACGACCTCGTTGTTGACGGGTGTGGTTGTGATTGTGAAGGGGGGCGAGATCTTCGGGCTGTACCCGCTCGCCCGGCCGGCGGGGTAACGCAGCGTGACACTCGCGACACCGTCAGGAACGATCATCGTGATGGTTGCGCTTGTGCTGGAGCCAGGCGGACCTGTCTCAACGGCCCAGCCCTGCTCGATGTCCGCGGCGGTGGCGCCGCCGCCCCCGGTGCCGCCGATTGCGCCGGCGCCGAGGTCGATGTTTGTGGCGAGATGCATCATGCCTTGATGCGCATGGCCCACACAGCCTGTGAGAATGGCGGGGTAGATGTAGTAGGGGCTGCCGCGCACGACACGGGTGCGGCGTATGTAGTGGACAAACGCGTCGCTCCCCACCCCTTGCGCGGCGAGGGCTCGCGGGAGCGCGTCCGCCGCCGTGGCGGGGCGGCGCAGCACGCCGAGGATCGAGAGGAGCGATCTACTCGGAGCTCCTTGCAGGGCCTTGGTCGTACCTGGGGCGCACGCCGCCGGTGACATTCGAGCAGCCTGCGACGGTGGGCGTCCTTGAGGCACGGAGGCGCTACCTGGGTGCGATCCCCTACCGCCTCCGGCGAATGCCAACAGGATCGCCGCGATCGCGGCCGCCGCGACCATCGCCGAGGCAGCCACACCTCGGTGACGGCGCTGGCGCGCTCGTGCTTCTTCGATCACGCCAGCGTCGGGCGTTTGGACAGGCGGTGGCTCGACGGTGAGTGTCATCGGATGTCAGGACTGCGCTCAAGCATCTTTTGAGCTACTATGAATAGCACAATGATAGATGTCAAGGTCGACCGCGACGACCCAGCCCTCCTGCACGACCAGGTTGCCGCACAGATCCGCCGCGCAATCGCCGACGGCGAGGCAAGACCGGGCGAACGCCTCCCACCTGCGCGCCACCTCGCCGCCGTCATGCACGTCAACACCAACACCGTCCTACGCGCCCTACGCCTCCTACGCGACGAAGGACTACTCGAACTGCGCCCAGGCCACGGAATCCATGTCACCGGCACACCCCAACGCGGCGCGCTGCTCGCCAAGGCAATCGAACTGGTCCAGCTCAGCCGCGAGAGCGGCTACAACCGGACTGAACTGCTCGACATCATCCAACAGCTCCCGTAGCCCGCAAGCCAACCAGCCCCGCCGCTGGTCGCGCCGCGACTGTCACGGGGTCTTGCAGCGCGGCGGATCAGGTGTTCCCGGGGCCGCCAGCCCGCTGACCGTGCGGCCGTCCCGACACGTGACGGTCTCGTGGAATTTGCTCGCGTAGCTCCAGTGGTTGGAGAGCACGAACAGGTAGAAGCCGTCGTCGTCGGAATGCAGGGACTCGGACTCGTGGACTCCCAGACCGCTGATCGTGATGGAGGTGCTGCTCGGTCCGGAGAAGCCGAAGATGATCGTTCTCAGATCCTGGCTGGGACATGTGGCGAAGGTGCGTTCGCTGACGAACCCGCTCGCCTGTTCTCTTTCGCGTTTCAGGGTTTCGGAGATCATCAAGCGCAGAGCGGCGACGCCGATCCCGGACGAGCGAGCGTAGCGCCGTGCGGCGGGGCCGTCGGCGCGCAGCATGGCCAATCGCTGCTCGAGGAACCGCTCGTCGCTTTCGTAGGGGCGTTTGGACTCCCGGAACAGCGGTTTAGATGGAACCCTGATGGTGCTGCAGCCCTGGACCGCGCTCGCGACGCCGGGGAGGGTCAGGGCGAAGTGATACACCGACTGCAGGTCCGGCTTCTGTGGCGTGCCCGTGACCGAGTAGTCGGCAGGGGTGATGAGCGCGCTGTTCGGCCCGGCGGCGTGGAAGAGATGGTCGTCGTGGAAGGCGTTGTCCTGGCCGATGAACCCCAACCGGCCGTCTATCACGCGCCCGATCTGTATCGCGACGTCCGGTCTTGGGGTGAGACGGGATTGCGAGAGGGCCAAGCGGATTCCCCACGGCGGTCCGCCCGCGGGATCGGCCACGCGCAGGCCGAGCAGCTTGATGTTGGACGGCGTGAGCACCGACGGGGGATTGGGCGCGGGCGAGCCTACGCCGATCAGCGTCGTCGCTCCATAGGCCACAGCACCGGTGAGCACGAGGGCGGCAAGCCCGACGGCCAGCAGACGCGGCGCGCGCCAGCGCGTGATCTTGGCGCTGTCACGAGGGCGCTGGAGCTCTGTCGCGATCTCGCGTGCCACCGCGCCGCGTACCGCCGCCCACGCCACCTCGTCGGGCGGCGGGACCTCGGAGCGAAAGTGGCGGAGCGGCTCGTCGTTGTCTGTCATCGGTGCATCTCCTTCGCTTAGCAGTGCTCAGGGGCTGGGAAGTCGCTCAATGCACGCTGCAGGCTCGCCCGAGCGCGCGACAGGCGCGAGTACACGGTTCCGACCGGGATCGCGAGCGACGCGGCGATCTCGCTCTGCGACAGCTCACCCCAGGCGTGCAGCAGCAGCACATCTCGCTGATCGGGATCGAGAGCCGCGATGGCGCCTGCGATCCGCGCGACCTCACTCGCCGCGTCCGCGCGGGCGAGCGAACGCTCGACCTCGTCCGCCAATTCGTCCGCACCACCCCTGTCCAGACGAGCGATGGCTGCAAGCATCCTGCGCTCCGAACGCAGGTCGTTGCGCAGGACGTTCGTGGCGATCCCGAAGAGCCACGGGCGCGCACTCTCGGCGTCCGCGTCGAAGTCGCCTCGGCGCCTGAACGCGACCGCGAACGCCTGCGCGGCCACATCGTCCGCTCGATCGCTCCCGATGCGGCGAGCCAGATATCGATGGATGGCCACGAAATGGCGATCCACAATCATC
>JBEKGK010000249.1:0-3692 GCA_050012835.1 Solirubrobacteraceae bacterium
GAACACGATCTACCTCAGCGACTACGCGCAGCGGGCGGTGCTCGCCGTGGCACGACACGGCGGTCAGACGCACACGTTCTGCCGCTCGCCACGCGGCTCGGCCGACGGGTTGGCGGTGGACTGCGACGGCGGTGTGTGGGTGGCGCTCGGCGAGGGTGGAGGCGTCGCGCGGTTTCACCCCGATGGACAGCTCGACGAGATCACGACGCTGCCCGCGAGCTTCGTCTCGAGCCTCAGCTTCGGCGGCGCGGACATGCGCGACGTGCTCGTCACCACCGCCGACAACCACGTGCGCCCGGAGCTCGGCGGCACACTGCTGCGCGCGCGCAGCGAGGTCGCGGGGCTGGCCGTGGCGCCGGTCCTGGTATGACGAGCAGCAGATCCCGTTCTTGGCCCGGGACGGTTCGAGATCACTACGGCCGCCCAGCCGACGTGCTGGCTCTCAGCTCGCTGACGAGGTGATCACGGCAAGCGGAGTGGTATTCGGATAGAGCTGGGCAATGAGGTCGCGCAGCACCTCGAAGTCGCGGAGGTTCTCCGTTGCTATCTCGCGACCGTGCGTCCAGGCACAGGCAGCAATCTGGATGTCGAGCACCCAGCCGGCGCGCTGCTCCGGCTTGACGCCCGTTCGCCGTGCCCCGGTGGGTGGTGTGGGGTGCATAGCGCGAAGCCGTCCGGCGACGATCGCGGCGGACCGGTCCAGCGCCAGGGTCTCGACCAGATCGCTCGCGACGAGTCGGACGAACCAGGCCAGCGCGGGCGCGATCCGCGGCTTGCGGACCGCCGTGGCATGGACGCCCCGGACAACCTCCACCACCGTCGGCGCGGTGATGGCGACGGGCTCGCCCGCATGGGCGCATTCGAGCAGATGCTGCTCCAGCGCCCCGCCTGGGTAGAGGCGTGAGACGAGGGTCGTATCCCAGGCCGCCGTCAAGGGTCGCGGCGGCCGGCGAGCATCGCCTCACGGAAGTCATCTGCCGAGGGAAATCCTCCTGCTACGTCGAGGCTGATCTGCTCGACCGCCGCTCGGCGCTCGGACGCCAATGCGGCGATCTGCTCGCGACGCTCACGGGCCGAGGCTCCCTCCTCGGCCAGGCGCATGATCGCATCGTTTGCGGTCGTGCCCAGCTCGTCCGCCAGCCGGTCAGCTGCGTCCATCACCGAGTAGGGCACGGTGAGGGTGGTCCTGTGTCCTACGCGGTGGGGTGCCCTGCGCCGTCGCTCCATGCTCGCGCATCATAGCGCATCAAATCGGGAGCGCCTCGAGCCTCAGAACACGATCGTGCGACCCTCGTGCACGAGCACGCGGTCGTCGAGCTCGCTGCGAACCGCGCGCGCGAGCACCATTCGCTCGAGGTCGCGCCCGACCCGCTCCAGGTCCGAGACGGTGTAGCGGTGCCCGACCCGCTGCACGTCCTGCTCGATGATCGGGCCCTCGTCGAGATCCTCGGTCACGTAGTGCGCCGTCGCGCCGATCAGCTTCACGCCGCGCTCATAGGCATGGCGATAGGGCTCCGCGCCGGCAAACGCCGGCAGGAACGAGTGATGGATGTTGATCACGGGGCAGCCGATCCTCGCCAGGAAGTCACCGGAGAGGATCTGCATGTAGCGCGCGAGCACGAGCAGCTGGGCGCGGCCCGCGAGCTCGTCGAGCACGCGCTGCTCGGCCTGCGGCTTGGTCTCCCTGGTGACGGGGATGTGCAGGAACGGCACGCCCAGCGCCTCGACCTCGCCGCGAACATGCTCGTGGTTGGAGATCACGCACATGACGTCCATGTCCAGCTCGCCGCGGCGGTTGCGCCAGAGCAGATCGAGCAGGCAGTGGTCCTCGCGCGAGGCCATCAGCGCGACCCGGCGACGATCGCGCGCGTAGGCGATCCGCCACTGCATCCCGAAGCGCTCGGCGAGGGCGCCGAATGCCGCCTGGAACGCGGTCCGGTCCTCGTCGATCGCCGGCAGGTAGAAGGCCGAGCGCATGAAGAAGCTCCCGTGCTCGGGGTCGGTGGAGTGCTGGTCGGAGGTGACGATGTTGGCTCCCTGCTGGAACAGGAAGCTTGAGACCGCCGCCACGATCCCGGGCCCGTCGGGGCAGGAGATCAGCAGGCGGGCCGTATGATCAGCGCCGCGCCCGGTGTGCGAGCCGAGGTAGGCCATCAGTGGCTGACCGCCGCCGCCGCCAGCTCTGAGACCAGCCTGTCTTCGTAGAAGCGCTCGAGCGCGAACGGCGCGATCAGCTCGGGCGTGCGACCGCTGTGGATCAGCTCGGCGAGCGTCTTGCCGACGATCGGCGCGGCCTTGAAGCCATAGGTGCCCCAGCCGGCGCTGACGTGGAAGTTCCCGACCGCGGTGCGGCCCAGGATCGGGCTGTAGTCCGGGGAGAGGTCACACAGCCCGGCCCAGCTGCGCAGCAGCCGCGCGTGCTCCAGCTGCGGGAACAGCTCGAGCGTGTGGCGCGTGAGGTCCTGCAGGAAGTTGAGCGTCCCCTGCATCCGGTAGGTCGTCCACGGTTCGATCTCCGAGCCCATCACGAACTCGCCGCGGTCGGACTGGGAGATGTAGACGTGCATCTGCGAGGAGACGATCACCACGTCGAGCAGCGGCTTCACCGGCTCGGTGACGCACGCCTGCAGGATGTGCGTGGTGATCGGCAGCTCGACCCCTGCCATCGCGCACACGAGCGTGCTCCAGCCCGCCGTCGCGCTGATCACCTGCCCGGCCTTGATCGTGCCACGGTTGGTGCGCACAGCGGCGATCCGCCCGTCGCTCGCGGTCTCGAAGCCCTCGACCTTCGTGTACGGGTGGATCTCCACGCCCGCGCGATCGGCGCCCCGCGCGTATCCCCACACGACCGCGTCGTGGCGGATGATCCCGCCGGGCGGATGGTAGAGCGCGCCGAGGATCGGGTACGTCACCTCCTCGGATACGTTCAGCTGCGGGCACAGGCGCTTGACCTCGGCCGCGTCCACGAGCTGCGAGTCGATCCCGTGCAGGCGGTTGACCTCGGCGCGGTTGGCCATCACGAACATCGCCCGATCGCTGTGCGCCAGGGTGAGATGGCCGCACTGGGAGAAGAGCAAGTTGAAGTCGAGCTCGGCTGACAGGCCTTCGTAGAGCTTGATGCTCGCGTCATAGAAGCGCGCGCCCTCCGGCGTCTTGTAGTTCGAGCGCAGGATCGTCGTGTTGCGACCCGCGGCGCCCGAGCCTATATAGCCCTGCTCGAGCACGGCCACGCGTTTGACGCCGAGCTGACCGAGGTAGTAGGCGGTCGCGAGGCCGTGCGCGCCGCCGCCCACGATCACCACGTCGTAGGAGTCGCTCAGCTCGCTGGGCCGCCTCCACATCCGCCCCGGGCGGAAGATCTCACGCATCGTCTCTGTCCTGATGGTGGCTGAGCGCTTCCGCGCCGACCGGCCCTCCGCCGAGATCCGCGGCCGCGTCCGCGACCACCCGCCACAGGTACTCGCCCAGTGCCCAGCCGACGAGCACGAGCAGGCGGTCCCCTCCTTCGACCAGCAGGTAGCCGGGCGTTCGTGCGACGGAGCCGGGGCGGAAGGCGCCTGGGGGAGCGAGCCCCGGTCGAACGTCGATTGCGCAGAAGCGCGCGAGCAGCTCGCGCGCGCCCGGTCCGATCAGCGAGAGCGCAGCCAGGCCGCAGCTGACGTCGAGAACGCTCACCGTGCCCTCCGCCTCGT
>JBEKGK010000250.1:0-3640 GCA_050012835.1 Solirubrobacteraceae bacterium
GGTCCCGTCCTCCTCTTTGTGATGAGCGAGCACCTGACCGCCTTGGACGCGACGTTCCTCGAGCTTGAGGAGCTCGATGAGAGCGCGCACATGCATACCGGCGTGATCATGGTCTTCGATCCTCGGCCGGACGGCGGTTCGCCGTCGCGCGAGGAAGTGTGCAGCTACCTTGCGAGCCGGCTGGGGCAGCTACCGCGCTACGGGCAGCGCCTGTCGGAGCCGCACACGGGCGGGATGTCTTGGCCCGAATGGCAGGACGATCCCGCGTTTGACATCGGCAGGCACGTCGCCCGCGCGGCACTCGCCACCCCCGGAGGCGATGAGGAGCTGGCGGAGTGGGCATCGGGCTTCTTCTCCCAGCGCCTGGATCGCCATCGGCCGCTGTGGGAGATGGCGCTGGTAGAGGGGCTCGCCGACGGTAGGTGGGCGATCGCAACCAAGACGCACCACTGCATGATCGACGGTGTCGGCTCAGCCGATGTCGGCCACCTGCTGCTCGACACCACGGCGGACGCGGCGCCGGTTGCTGCGCCGCAGCCGCCCGCCGCCAGCGGTGGCAGCGGCGGAGGCGCGCCCTCCCCTGTCGTCGCCGACCGCCCGACGTCCTCCGCCCGCCCGGCCACTCCCGGCTCGCTGGCGCGTCTGGCGCACGTCTGGGGGGGCCTGCTGCCGGTCGAAACGATGGTCCACGCGACCCAGATGGGAGTCCAAGGCGTGCTTCACCCGCGCGATGCGCTGAGCAATGCGCGGTCGGCGCTCGAGGTGATCGTGCGCGAGGAGCTGCGCCCGGCGCCGCGCACGAGTCTCAATGTGCCGATCGGCACGCTGCGCCGTTTCGAGGTTGTGCGGGTCCCGCTCGCAGACCTGAAGGAGATCAAGAACTCTCTCGGCGGCACGATCAACGATGTCGTGCTCACGGCCACCGCGAGCGGGCTCAGGGCGCTGCTCCAGTCGCGCGAGGAGGCACTGCCCGCAGCAGGGCTGCGGGCGATGGTTCCGATCAACATCCGCGCCGCCAGTGAGCATCTCGCGCTGGGAAACCGGGTCTCATCGCTCTATGTCGAGCTGCCCGTCGCGAACGCCGATCCGGTCCTTCGCTATCACGAAACCGTCGCCCGCTCGGAGACGCTGAAGTCCGAGGGACAACAGGCAGCCGGCACAACTGCCGTGATCGAGCTGGCAGGACTGGCGCCACCTGTGATCCATGCCGCCGTGGCGCGGGCCCTCTACGCCACCCGGCTGTTCAACGTGACCATCACAAACGTGCCCGGCCCCCAGCAGACGTTGTACGCATTGGGGGCGCCGATGCGCGAGGTCTATCCGCTTGTTCCTCTCGCCGCCGAGCACGCCATCGGCGTTGCCGCGGCGAGCTATGACGGCAGCGTCTTCTTCGGCGTGGTCGCCGACCGCGACACCGTGCCAGACCTCGAGGTCATGCTGAACGCTCTGGGTGCCTCGGTCGAGGAACTGCTGGCGGTCGCCCGTGCGCGTGGGGTCGCCGTCAGCGACGGCGCTACTCCCCCGCGACCCGCCCGTCGGCGGCCCGCGGCTCGCAACTAGGACGGCGTGCGCCGAGGACTCGGGCCGACGGGCAGCCAGGA
Source organism: Solirubrobacteraceae bacterium (assembly GCA_050012835.1). GTDB lineage: Bacteria > Actinomycetota > Thermoleophilia > Solirubrobacterales > Solirubrobacteraceae > Palsa-744. The sequence continues at coordinate 1,602 of JBEKGK010000250.1, forward strand.
CGCATGAGCGAAGCGCGTCTCGATTCTCAGTCGGTCGTGTCGCTGATCGTCCCGAGCGTTAGAGCCGATGATGAGCGGTCGCCAGCGTCGCTCGAGTCAGCTGCCTGATGCCGCCAAGCCGAGGAGCCGCGAGGCGTTGCGCCACAGCCAGCCCTCAAGGACGTCGCGCAGGACGGGGAGCTGGCGAGCCTCCTCGCACAGCTCGCCGTATGGCCGGTTGATGAGGAAGGCGCCGGTGCCGTAGAGCACCTTCTCAGCGATCGTGCTCTGCCCGAAGCGCATGAGTGCGTCCCATCCGGTCCCGGGCGCGGCCAGGTACTTGGGGCGATGCGCCCCAAGCTCCAGATACACGTTGGGGTGCTTCCATGCAATCAGGCAGGCCTCCAGCACCCACGGGTAGCCAGCGTGGCTCATGATGATCGTGAGGTCTGGGAAGTGGCACGCAACCTCGTCGATGAAGCGCGGATGCCCGAGCTCACTCGACCGGGTGCGCGTCCAGTTCGCCGACGTATGGATGCTGAGCGGCACTCCCAGCTCCACGCACTTGGCGTAGAACGGAAAGTAGGCTCGATGCGTAGCGGGCTCGCCGATCATGAAAGGACGCAGGCTCAAGCCGCGGAACCCGTGCTCGCCCACCCAGCGCTCGAACTCGGCCAGGGCGACATTGGCGCGCATGATGTCCGCGCCCGCGAACGGGATGAAGCGGTCCGGATACCGGGCGGCTATCGCGGCGACGGCCTCATTGGTTACAAAGGTCTCACCACAGGTGGAGCGCTCGTCGAACCCCGATATCAGGCTGCACGTGATCCCTGCATCATCGAGCGCCGCCAGGATCTGCTCATCGCTCTGCAGCAGCGTCTCGGCATACGCAGCGAACTGCTGTGCCGTCACCGTCCTGTGGGTGAAGACCTCTAGATACTGCAGCTGCTCGGCGGGGAACCCCGACTGCAGGCCCGCGATGATCTCCACCGACGGCACAATCGGCGCCCACATGTCCACCACGGGAACACGCGTGCACGGTGAGCCGGACATCACCGCACCGTACTACGAACCACCTGCTCCTCGTCCAGCGCGCCGGCGGCGCCAGCACGCGGATCGCCATCTGCTCGGTCGCGGACGCGACAGCGCCGAGCGCTTGCTAACAGCTCGCCCCGTCGCTCAGGCCACGAGCCAGATTGCCCCGTCGCGCACCTCGACCGGGAAAGTCTTCAGCGCGCGGGCACCGGCGGTAGCCTTTACGGCACCGGCGAGGGGCTTGAACGCGCCCTGGGGTCCACGCACCATCTTTCCGGAGCCGACGTCGTACAGTGCCGCGTGCGATGGGCACTGTAGGCATCCGTCCTCGGTCACGTGCCCCTTGCCCAGCGAGGCGAACAGGTGGCGGCACCGGTTGGACACGGCGAACGGCTTGCCGGAACTGATGCCGACGGCGAGGGCGCCGTGCGGTGTCTGCTCTACCACGGCGACCTGGGAGCTACCGAGATCCTCGACGGCGATCAGGCGGACAGCGGACGGCCCGGCGGTGCTCACGAGCGAACTATCTCACACCAGAGCGGTGCACCGGGTCCCGGGTCGGCGCGATCACCGCTCCGGGCGCGAAAGTCTCGCGCTGTGCCGCGATGCGGCTGTATGGTCGTCTACGCGGGCGTGCGCGGGGTCATCCCAGCGACGCCTCAGCCACCTGTTCTGAGGACCCTAACGAACGGAGCCACGATGTGGATAGGAGCCGCACTCGCAGGGGCTGCGACGCTTGCGCTGTCTGGAACAGCGCTCGCGGCGACCGGCCAGCAGATAAGCGTCAACGGCACGGGCGGCGCGTCCGTGCCGGACGGGGCCACCAACGGCCAGCAGCAGGCCGCTTACGAGCAGGCGCTCACCGCCGCGGTCGGCGACGCCCAAACGAAGGCGCAACTGGTCGCGCAGCAGCTCTCGCTGACGCTCGGCCCGGTGCAGATCTTCACCGAGCAGAGTGACGACTACCTCGGCTACTGCGGTGTCGGATTCCTCCCTGGAGTTGCGGCGACCGGCGTGTCCGGCAG
>JBEKGK010000251.1:0-3600 GCA_050012835.1 Solirubrobacteraceae bacterium
AACCCCGACGCGACGACGCTGAGCGTTTCCTTCGCCCTGGATGAGCCTCGTTCCGCGCTCCACGTGGCTTCCGCCCGATTCTCCCGCGGGGCAAAAACGTTCGTTTCGATGAGATGGTCAGACGAGCACAACAAGCTCGTCGTCGCGGCGCCGAGCGCTCTCACGCGTCTCGACATCAGCCCGTACAACTTCATCCCCGACCTTGCCCTCCCAGACACGTTGCCCGAAAATCGCGCCACCGCTATACGGCTGTTCGACGCAGTTGACCGCGCCTCGCGGCGAGCTTTCTACTGGCATCGCCTGATCGCTGACATCGAGCACATCGCGCCACTGCGGGCGCCTGTTCCACGCTTCGCACTCTTGGGACGATCAGGAACGACGACGGGCCGAGCAGAGGGCGAAGACCTCGTCCGCCTACTCAGCCTGACCGAACCTCTGCCCGGAGTACCAAGACGGCGGCTACTGGATGCCGTCGACTACTGGATCTCCGAGCGCTTCGAGATGCTGAAAGACCTACGGACCGACAGAGTCGACGTGTCTGGCCTCATGCTGTCCCTCATCGCTAACGACCGAGACGGCCAGAGAGGCATTAACGTCGCAAACATGGGCGAAGGCATTTCGCAGCTACTCCCGGTTATCGCGAACGTCGTCTTGACGAGACCCGGCCAGACGCTCCTCGTCGAGCAGCCGGAGCTTCACTTGCACCCGTCAGCGCAGTCGGATCTCGGCGACCTATTCGCGGAGTCCGTCGCCGGCGAGACCGGGCCGCAGTTTATCGTCGAGACACACAGCGAGCACCTACTGCTTCGCGTGCGACGCCACGTCGCGGAAGGGCGGCTTGCCCCGGACACGGTTTCTGTCCTCTACATCGACAAAGGTCCGAGCGGCTCGCGGGTCAAACCGCTGGAGCTAGATACGCAGGGCCACTTCCTCCGTTGGCCTCGCGGTTTCTTCGAGGAGGGCTACAACGAGGCCCTCGCCATCGCGATGGCGACTCCCGGGTGATGAACCACGTCCGAGGAAGGAGTCGTCGATGTCCAGGTCCTCATGCATGCATCAGGACAGAGTGGCGAGCCACATCGCAAAGCAGAATGCCTGGAGCTTCTAGCGCTCATGCGAGACACGGGCGCAAGGCTGGTCTTGGATCGAGGCGGGCAGATCCAGAGTCACTACCTGCGCAAGATGCCGGGACAGTACGGGCCTGCTTGGGTCGCCGAAATGGCATCCCGAGGACTAATCCGCCCCGTTTCAAGGGCGACTATCAGCAAAGGTGTAGCGGTCAAACTGACCGAAGCAGGATTCTCGTCGCGTACTGAGGACTACAAATACTACGCACGGACGGCGGCGGGGGGCGAATGTTTTCTCGTCACGTGCGATCCGCACTTCGTAAGCAACGCGAAGACCTTGAAGCAGGCGGGCATCGCCGTAATCAGCCCATCCGCCGCCTGCGAGTGCCTGCGATCCCTGCGTGCCGCCGGCCGTGCCGACGGCTCTGACGAGCCAGAATCTCTCACGGATCACGCGGAGGCCGGCGCCACCGGCGAGTGACGGTCGGCTGCCGCTCGGTCGAGTGAGCAAGGCAGGCCGCCGACTTGCATCGCGCCGCTGCAGCCCCTGACAGGGTCCCTGTGAAGTGAGCCGGGCGTTGTGTGTGTCCGTCATGTCCCGTTGGTGGGATGAGAGGATGGACACGATCATGAAGCGACGTAGGCACACGCCGGAGCAGGCAGTCCGCAAGATCCGTGAGGGCGAACGGCTGCTAAACGAGGGGCAGGAGCTCGCTGAGGTGCTGCGGCATCTCGAGATCACCGAAGCGACGTTCAATCGGTGGCGGGCGCAGTATGGCGGGATGAAGGCTGACGAGGCCAAGCGGCTGAAGAGCCTTGAGGTCGAGAACCAGCGGTTGAAGAAGCTGGTCGCTGAGCAGGCACTGGACATCGACATGCTCAAGGAGTTGGCGGAGGGAAACTTTTGACCCCGGAACGCAGGCGCCGCGCCGTTGGTCGGCTGCAGCAGCGTTTCGGGGTTTCCGAGCGCCGTGCGTGCCGTGTCGCCGGCCAGCACCGCTCCACGCAGCGCAAACCACCGCCGGCACCGCGGCCGGCGGACGAGCGGCTTGCTCGACGGCTGCGGGAGATCGCTGGCGAGCATCCACGGTGGGGGTGGAAGACCGCTCATCAGATCCTGCTGCGGGAGGGCTGGGCGCTGAACCGCAAGCGAACACGCTGCGTCTGGCGCGAGGAGGGCCTTCGCCGGCCCGTGAAGACACGCAAGCGTCGTCGACTGCCCGGTGGGTCCAAAGAGCGTCTGCGAGCGAACAGGCCGAACGAGGTGTGGGCGATCGACTTCCAGTTCGACGAGACCTCAGACCGGCGCAGGATCAAGCTGTGCAACATCGTCGATGAGTTCACCCGCGAGGCGCTCGCGATCCGGGTCGGCAGATCGTGCACCGCCGATGACGTCGTGGAAGTCATCGCAGGCCTCATCGCCGAACGCGGCACCCCCGCCTTCCTGCGCTCGGATAACGGCCCCGAGTTCATCGCGTGGGCGCTGCGGGACTACTGCCGAATGACGCTCATGGCCACGAGCTACATCGAGCCGGGATCACCGTGGGAGAACCCGTTCGTCGAGTCCTTCAACGGCCGGCTCAGGGACGAGCTGCTGAACATCGAGGAGTTCGGCTCGATCGCCGAGGCCAAGGTCGTGATCGAGGACTGGCGCCAGGAGTACAACAACTACCGTCCCCATTCAGCACTCGGGGGTCGCTGTCCAAGCGAGTACGCCATCACCACAAAGAAGAACAACCAAAACAACCCAGAACACGCATAGCACCCGGACTCACCACCGGGGCCCCGTCACCCCGAAAGAGCCGAAAACCCTGGATCTGGGGACGAACGGCAGCAGACGGCATCAGGCTGGACAGACTTCACACGCGAGAGGTCGCAGGTTCGAAACTCGCCGCGCCCATGCGGGACTCCCCTGTATTGCAGCGGGACTCTGCGCTAGCGACCGATCAAGTGCTCAGCGGATAGGGCGCAGCTCGACACCGTGAGCTACCCCTTGCCAATCGGTGTCGGCTGTCAGAGCTGGGGCGTCCAGCCGTCGCGCCAGTGCTAGGCACGCCCGGTCGCCGAGTGAGAGCCCTGCATCGCGGGTCAACGGTCGTAGGCGTCCCGCGTCGATGGCGTCAGCGGCCGTGAACGGCTCGACGGTGATCGCGCCATCGAGTAGTCCGCTTTGGGTGAGTTCAGCCGCGAGCTTCGCCGGGTCCTCGCCCCGGTCGGCGACGCGGCTGAATACCTCGGCAAGATTGACGGTCGAGATCACCGCGCCGCTGGCGATCGCCTCGGCTACAACGTCGGCGCCGGGCTCGTCTCGAAGATGCGCGAGAAGCGCCGAGGCGTCGAGTACGGGCGGCAACTACTCGGTGTCCTCGCGGTTGGCTTCTGCGCGCCGCTCGGCGAGCAGTTCGTCCACCATCGACCCTCCGGGGAGCCGACGGAGCAGTCCGCGACTCTGCTCGGCCACGGCGCGATATGGGCGTAGCCGCAACGAGCCATCGTCCTCGGTGCTCAGCAGCATGTGAGTACCGGGTTTCAG
>JBEKGK010000252.1:0-3589 GCA_050012835.1 Solirubrobacteraceae bacterium
CGTCGCGCAGGATCTCGGCGACATCTCCAACATCGGTCGAGATGACCGGGACATCGCAGGCCACCGCCTCCTTGACTACGTTCGGCGAGCCCTCGATCGCCGAGGTCAGCAGCAGACAGTCGGCGCCCGCCATCAGCAGCGGCATCTCAGTGGGAGGCGTACCCCAGGCGACCTCGAGTCGGATCGGTCCAAGCTCTCGTTCGGCTTCCTGACACGCTGCCTCGGCGAGCCAGTAGCGCTTGCGCTCCACCGCCGGATCGGCCGCGAACAGGACGATGCGATCCTCGGCAGGCCAGTCCAAGCGGTGGCGCGCATCCTCGGCCGGACGGGGGTGGAAGATCGAGCGGTCGACGCCGTTGGGCACGACGAGGTTGCGTCGACGTGCAGAGGGATGGAGCGCGCTCTCCATCTCAGCCGACTTGGTAACGGTGCGGGCCATGAGCCGCGCGTGGGCGCGCAGCAGCGTCCGGCGAACGCGGCTCGCCAGAGTGATCGAGCCATCCGCCTGCGGGGTTCCCAGCAGGTCATCCCCGCAGTAGGAGGTCACCACCGGTCCCCGTATGTACCAGCGCGCGACGAGCGCGGTCTCGCCCCCGTGGGCATGCACCAGCAGTGGCCGATGCGACGAGAAGTTGAGTCGCAGCATGCGCAGCGACTCGCGCAAATAAGCCCAGCGCGTTCGGTAGCCCTCCACGAAGATCACCTCGCAGTCGAGCCCCAGCTCCCGCAGCGATTCGATCTGACGGCAGACGAAGATGCCATAGCCCGCATGCCCTTCGCGCGGCCACATGTTCGTGACCATCAGCACCTCGGGACGGGCGCCTGTGGCCGAGCGGACACGCATCGCTTAGACGAGCTCCTCGACGCGAGCCGTCAACCAGCCGCGCAGCTCCCGGCCCCGTTCGCGACGTCGCTGACAGGCCCGCGCTGTCTCGTGAGAGTCCCTGGGGGCCCAGTCCACGCTTGTGTGGTCCTGGCTGCGCAGATCACGCAAGAGTCCTCGCTTGACCAGATCGCCGTCAACCGCGGCGAACCGCCCCGCGAACATCGTGTAGGCGCGGACTCCGAGCAGCGCCGCCTCCCGACACATCGTTCCCCCCGCGCCTACGAACACGTCGGCCGACCGCAGCAGCGCGAGGCCATCGACGGCACGCTCGGGCACGTCCACGCCGGCCATCTCGGAGTAACGGCGTCGCTGATGCGCCATGCGAGGAAGGACAACGACCCGCACGTCCTCGCGCTCAATCGCGCGGCGCAGCACAAGATCGAATGGAGAGTTGCCCTGCTGGTGGTACAGCGCACCCTCCGGTGGAGGCCGGAACACAGCCACACACCTGCCTTTCTCGATCTCGATCGGACGGGGAACGGCGTCGAGCTCGTCCAGATACAGCTCCTCCTTGAACCCGTCGAACCTCGCGACGCGCTTTACGGAGGCGCCATACAGCTTCAGTCGCTCTGAAGGGAACGCGCTGGGGACGACCACGCTACGGGCCAGCCGAAAGCTCAGATGATTGGCTGGCTGAAACTCATAGTCCATCAGCGTCAGAACTGGGACCCCGAGGCTGCGGGCAGCGACGATCTGCGCGTAGGAACCCAGCGATGCGGCGGCATCGACCTTCATGTCTCTAACCACCCTACGAAGCCCGAGAACCCTGCTAGCAATCGCCCGCGCCTTCGCGCTGCGCGACCCCGGACTCTCACCGCCGACAACCGTTGCTGCGGGCCATATAGACAGCGTCAAATCGCGTGTCTGCGCATGATCGCGAGTGGTGACGATGACCGTGTGCCCACGAGCCTCGAGCTCGCGCGCCACCGGCCCAAGCAACACGGGATGCGGCGAATTGGCCATGTCGAGCCAGATGCGCAAGGTTCGCCGCCGCCGCTCGGTCTCGATCGCCTACCGCTCGCGCCGGTCAGCTATGCAGCGCGGGAGCCATCGCCATCGCCTGTTTCTCGCGTCGATGCCACGCGACCTGTTCGCGCAGACCCTCATAGAGCGAACGCGAAGGGGCGAAGCCCAGCTGCGCGCGAGCCCGGCTGGTGTCGGCCGCCGTGTCCCGCGCGTCACCTGCCTGCGCGGCCAGGCGGCGAATGTTGAGCTCCTCTTCGGTGAGATCACCGATCATCTCGAGCACCTCGTTCATGGATGTCCTGGCGCCACCGCCGAGGTTGTAGACCGAGCCCGGTCGCCCATTTTCGGCTGCGGCGATCGTGCCACCGACAGTGTCGCTGACGAAGGTGAAGTCGCGGGTCTGGCCGCCATCGCCGTAGATGACTATCTCCTCGTGCTCCAGTGCGGCCCGGATGAGCTTGTTGAAGGCCATGTCCGGACGCTGGCGCGGCCCGTACACGGTGAAGTAGCGGAGCATGACGGTGGGCAGCGCGTGACTGTGGTGATAGAGACGGCACAGGTGCTCGCCGAGCGCCTTCGTGGCGCCGTATGGGGAGATCGGCTGCAGAGGCGTGTCCTCGGTGGTGGGAAGCCGATCGGCATCGCCGTATACCGACGAGGATGAGGCGAACACAAAGCGCTCGAGTGCGACCGAGCGCGACGCCTCCAGCAAGCGCTGCATCGCGGTCACGTTGCTGTCGACATACGCCGCGAACGTCTGTCCCCAGCTCGCCCGCACCCCCGGCTGCGCGGCGAGGTGAAAGACGACCTCGATCCCGTCCAGAACGGAGACGAGATCCAGATCCGCGAGATCTCCCTCGACGAAGCTCCATGACGGGTGAAGCTCCATCTGCGCCAGGTTCGCGCGCTTGAGCTCGGGGTCGTAGTAGGAGGTGAACGAGTCGATCCCCAGCACTCGGTGTCCCCGTTCCAGACATCCCTGAGCCAAGTGTGAGCCGATGAAGCCACCGGCGCCGGTTACAAGCACATTCGCCATCCAACCCCTCCTAACTCGCTCTGCCGCGCCAACGCGCCGCCTGCCACGTCCCGGGGACCCTCGAGGTCAGCCCATGCCGTCCCCCGGCCGCATCCGTGCGCTGCGCGTTTGTGCCGACCTTGGCCATATCCGAGCAACGCTGCGGCGCAGCGTGGACTTGCGCGGGCGCCGAGCGCTGGTTAGCGTCCAGGCAACCGCGCGCCATCGCGTCTCCCAAGAACCAGTCGATGCAAGTTCACCGAGAACAGGGGCGTTAACCGCCATGCAATGAGCACTCCAACGGTTGGCATCATCGGACTCGGCTACGTCGGCCTGCCGCTCGCCGTGGCCTTCGCGCAGGAGGGCTGCGAGGTGATCGCGGTCGACGTCGACGCGCGCAAGGTCGAGGCGATCGTCGCCGGGCGGTCCTACATCGAGGACGTTCCCTCCGAGCTGCTGCAGGCCGTGTCCGAGCGGATTCACGCCTGCACGCGCTACTCGCGCCTGGCCAAGGCCGACGCCGTGCTCGTCTGCGTCCCCACGCCACTGACGCGCAACCGCGAGCCCGACCTCGGCCCCCTGATCGACTCGACGCAGGCACTCGCGGAGGTGCTGCAGAGCGAGCAGCTGGTGGTGCTCGAGTCGACCACCTACCCCGGAACGACACGCGAGCGGATCGTGCCGATCCTCGAGGAGTCCGGTCTGGCCGCCGGTCGTGACTT
>JBEKGK010000253.1:0-3567 GCA_050012835.1 Solirubrobacteraceae bacterium
CCCCACGAAGGCGACCAGCAGCGAGGACAGGTCGGCGTTGACCCCGAACACGGGCACCTCGGAGACGACGCCGATCTGGAGGAAGACGACCACGAGCGCGAGCGTGGCCAGGCGCAGGACGAGCGCACCGGAGACGGATCCTTTCATCCGCCCACCTGCGTGGAGGCGAGCTGTTCGCCGCTTGTGCTGCCGCTCTGCCCCGCGGGCAGGCTGGCGGCCACGCGACTGAGGTTCGACGCCCGCGTTCCCGCTCCCGCGGTCAGCACCTGGACGATGTCGAGATTGTGCAAGTTGGCGATCGGGTGCACGTTCACCGACTTGTAAGCGCTTTCTTCGTTGACCGAGGTGACCTGCCCGACGATCAGCCCGGGCGGGAACAGCGATTCGCCGGGGGCGGCGCTGCCGGCGGTGACGACGTATTCGCCGCTGTTGGCCTGCGTGTTGTTGGGCAGCCATCCGAGCAGCAGGTCGTTGGGGTCGCCCACCTTCGGCTGCACGAGGCCGGTGGCGGTGCTCGAGCCGATCCTCGCCGAGACTCCCATCGAGCTGTCCGTGATCAGATCGACCTGGGCGCCGTCGGGCGCCGCTTGGGCGACCTTGCCGACGAGCCCTTCTTCATTGACCACGGGGTCGTTTATTCGTATGCCAGACGATTCGCCCTTGTCGATGGTGACCGTCGAGTACCAGATGTTCGGGTCTTTGTCGATCACCGTGGCGGTCACCGGGTGGTAGTCGCCGACGCCGAGCTGGTCGAGATGCGTGAGCGCCGCCAGCTCCCGGTAGGAGCGTTTTTCGGCCTGGTCGGCGACCAGTTCGCGGCGTAGTTTGTCGGTCTGCTTGAGCGACTGAGCCAGCTCGCTTTTCGCGTGCAGCGTGTTGCCGAACCAGCCGAACAGGTCGCGCACCGGCTTCAGCGCCTTGTTGGCGCCGTCCTGGATCGGCGAGACGACGGTCAGGAAGTCACGCTGCACAGCATGCAGACGACCGTTTGGAGCCTCGCCGAAATAGGCGGTCAGGAGCAGCAGGGAGAGCACGACGAGTAGCGCAAGCACCGCTCGTCGACGCCGTACCGTCTTGTCATACACCGATAAGTACCTTCCGAAGCGTTAGCCCAACAGACTACCCACGGCGCAGGCGGGGCGTTACAGCTGCTCACCGGCGCCGTCGGTTGCGGGAGGTGCGATTGGAGCGGTGGATCGCCTCGAACTCCTCGAGCGAGCGCCCCGAGCCCACGGCCACGCACGTCAACGGCGACTCTGCCAGATGCGCGGGCATCTGCGTCTCCTCGCGCAGCCGCTCGTCGAGGCCATGCAGCAGCGAGCCGCCGCCGGCGAGCATGATGCCGCGGTCCATGATGTCCGAGGCGAGCTCCGGCGGCGTGCGGTCGAGCGTCTCCTTGACCGCGTCGATGATCTGGTTGAGAGGCTCCGCCAGCGCCTGACGGATCTCCTCGCTTGTCAGCACCACGGTCTTGGGCAGGCCGGCGACCATGTCGCGCCCGCGAATCTCGGCCTGCAGCTCCTCGGCCATCGGGCACGCCGAGCCGATCTCGAGCTTCAGCTCCTCGGCGGTCTGCTGACCGATCAGCAGCTTGTACTCCTTCTTGGCGTAGTTGATGATCGCCTCGTCCATCTCGTCGCCACCGACGCGGATCGACTGCGAGACGACGATCCCGCCGAGCGAGATCACCGCGACCTCGGAGGTGCCGCCGCCGATGTCGACGACCATCGAGCCGGTCGGCTCGCCCACCGGCAGGCCCGCGCCGATCGCTGCCGCCATCGGCTCCTCGATCAGATACGCGGTGCGCGCGCCCGCCGACAGGCACGCCTCCTCGACGGCGCGCTTCTCCACGCCGGTCACGCCCGACGGCACGCACACGACCACGCGCGGGTGCGCCCAGCGGTTCTGGTGGACCTTCTGGATGAAGTGCCTGAGCATCTGCTCGGTCACGTCGAAGTCGGCGATCACGCCGTCCTTGAGCGGGCGGATCGCCTGGATCGTCCCCGGGGTGCGCCCGAGCATGCGCTTGGCCTCGATGCCGACCGCGTGCACTTCGCCGGTGCGCGAGTCAATCGCCACGACGCTCGGCTCCGACAGCACGATGCCCCGGCCGCGCACGTACACGAGCGTGTTGGCGGTTCCCAGGTCGACCGCCATGTCGCGGCCGCCGAACCCTGTCAGATAGCTGAAGATGCCCATATAGAGAGAGCGGGCGCGCTCAAATCCCGTCCCGCGCCGCTCCGCGCGGCGCGTTCAACACCACTGCTCATCGGGGCGCACCCGTAGGGCCAGTCTAGCGAACTCCCCCGCTCGCCCTCCAGATCTGCCAGTGGATTTGCAGTGCGGGCCGGGCCGGAGCGCTTGCCGGCGAGTGTGTCTCTTCACGCGCGTGTCGTATTACTAATGTATTTACGTCGTGGGGCGCTGCGCGAGCATCTCCGGATACAGGTCCAGCAGCGTCGCCAGCGGCAGGCCGACGACGTTCTCCTCTTCGCCGTCCACCGCCAGCGCCAGCCGCGCGCCCTTGCCCTGGATCGCATAGCCGCCCGAGCGTCCGCGCCACTCCTCCGTGCCCACATACCAGTCGAGCAGCTCTTGATCGAGCGCCCGGAAGGTGACCTTCGTGCGCGCCACCGCCGTCCGCTCGCGGATCTCCGACCGGTCAGCCGGGAGCAGCAGCGCCAGCCCGCTGAGCACCTCGTGCGTGCGCCCTCCGAGAGCGCTCAGGGTTTCGCGCGCGGCGGCCGCGTCGGGGGGCTTGCCGTAGATCACGCCGTCCAGGACCACGATCGTGTCGCAGCCGAGCACCGCCTCCGGCGCGGCCGGACGATACGCAGCTCGGGCCTTGCGCAGCGCGTTCTCGACGGCGACCGCGGCGGGATCCTCCCCCTGCTCGAGCTCGCTCGTATCGGGGGCCCTGACCGTGAACGGCACACCCAGGCGCTCGAGCAGGGCCCGCCGTTGGGGCGAGCGCGAGGCGAGCACGAGCGAGAGCGGTGCGCGGACGGCTGGCACCTGTACGGGCGCGCTCTACAGGTCCGGGAAGAACAGGCCGGCCTCACGCACAGCGGACTCCGGCGAATCAGACCCGTGGACCATGTTCGCGCCCATCTCGATCGCGAGGTCGCCGCGGATCGAGCCCGGCGCCGCCTCGAGCGGATTGGTCGCCCCGATCAGCTGTCGCGCTGCCTTGACCGCGTCGGTTCCCTCCAGCACCATCGCCACGATCGGGCCCGAGGTGATGAAGTCGACCAGCTCGCCGAAGAACGGCCGCTCTGCGTGCTCGGCGTAGTGCTGTTCGGCCAGATCGCGCGACACGGTCATGTGCCGCAGCGCAGCGATCGCCAATCCCTTGCGCTCGAAGCGGGCGACGATCTCGCCGGTCAGGCCTCGCGCGAAGGCGTCGGGCTTTACGAGGATCAGCGTTCGGTCCATGGGTTCCTTTGGTCGGCCTTGGTCGGTCTGGAAGGTGCGGCTCAGGTGCTCGGACGCGCGCGACGGCCGGAGCGGGACGAGCTGCGGGGCCTGGTGGCGGGCTCGGTGGCCAACGCGGGCTCCGCCGGCTCT
>JBEKGK010000254.1:0-4354 GCA_050012835.1 Solirubrobacteraceae bacterium
CTGCCGGCGGCTTCGTTTCTTCTGCCGGCGGCTTGGTTTCTTCTGCCGGCGGCTTGGTTTCTTCTGCCGGCGGCTTGGTTTCTTCTGCCGGCGGCTTGGTTTCTTCTGCCGGCGGCTTGGCCTGTTCTGCGGGCGGGGCCTGTTCCCCCGCCGGAGGGGCCGCCTGTTCGGCTGGGGCGCCGGCTTCGCCGGGAGTCGCCCCCAGGGCCTGCGCGCCGGGAGCAGCCAAGAGACCGGCCAGGAGGAGCAGGAGGACCGCACCAAGCGCAACCCCGAGCTTGGGGATGATCCGCACCGATGATGTCTTAGCCGCCCCGTTCATCTTCGCGTCGCTCTAAAGATACGCCTTTACGCGCCCGGGTACATCTCGGCGCTAAGCTTCTCTCGGGATGTTCAAGTGGTAGCTCATGCATCTGTCGTTCCGATCGCTCGAAATGTTGTCGCGAGCAGCCTCGTCGTCTGGGCGGGCAGGGCCGATGGCGACCCCGGCGAGCCGACGATGGATGCCTCTGTCTCTGTCTCTGCACGGCACGGCGGCTGGCCCGGAGACGGCTCAACATGCTCGTGCTGACGCGGACAGTCGGCGACGGGATCATGATCGGCGACGATGTCGAAATCGTCGTGCTCTCCAACGACGGCCGTAAGGTGCGTCTCGGCATCAATGCCCCCTTGGAGACCCCTGTGCACCGGCGGGAGATCTATCTCGCGATCCAGGCGCAGGGCGATGTCGGCGAGAGCCCTGAGCCGCGGCAGCTTCGCTCCGCCCGGAGCGGACGGGCATCCTGACCAGCTGCCGGTAGGCGGGCTTCCCTCGCCGCGGCGTCGCCGACGTAGCTGCTCCTGATTCGCGCCGCCGGGCCGTCGCGAGCTGTGAGCGAGCTACGACGTGTGGGCGACTACCGTCCCACGCCGGTCTCGCCGGCGACCCCCCGCGCACCGGAGCGCGCGAAGAACTCGCCCTCGGCTCGTCCAAGCGGCGTGGCAGGCGGCTCTCCGTGCAGGTACTCCGCGGCGATGGCGCCCCAGTCAGCTCCTGCCCGGAGCTGCCGCAGGACGATGGCGAGGATGCCGTGCATACGCCGGATGAGGATCGCTTCCGGGGGCAACGTGAACTGGTTGACCTGGGCCCTGATCGCTGCTCGTTCCTCGCCGTCAGGCGGCTCTCGCTCGGCGCCGCGATGATCGCTCTCTGAGGAGAAGCGCCGGTGTCCGGGCACCGCGTACCACCTGATCGCCATCTGCATCAGGCCCAGCGCAAAGTCGGCGTCGACCGTGTCGGCTCGGCCGGCGGGCAGATAGCCGCCGGCGAGCAGCGCTGCCTTGACGGCCGCCGGGTCTTCTTCGCGGACGGCGAGTGCGGTCGCCCGCTCGGCCGCGACGCGGGCGGCAGCGAGGTAGCGAACAAGGCCGAAGTCCAGGAAGCAGACCCGGCCGTCCGAGGTCAGGAGATAGTTGCCGGGGTGAGGATCCCCAAGAGCGATCCGGTCGCGATAGAGCAGCCCGAAATGGAGCCGGAAGACGATCTCGCCGTAGCGGTCGCGCAGCGCCTGATCGGCGCGGCGCACGGCCTCGAAGCCTTCCCCTTCAACGTATTCGGAGACGAGCACCCGCCGGGTCGAGAGGTCCGTATGGACTCGCGGGATGAGGACGAACGGATGCCCACGCATGAGGCGCCCGATGCGGCGCTGATTCTGGGCCTCGAGCTCGTAGTCGAGCTCCTCGGAGATGCGCTCGCGCATCTCGCCAGCCAGCGCCCTGGCATCCAACCCGGGAGCGAGCCGCTTGATCAGCGGCAGCAGCAGCGTCGCGTTGCGCAGGTCCGTCTCGACCGCCTCCGCAACCCCCGGGTATTGGACCTTCACCGCCACCTCCTCGCCGTCCACGGTGGTGGCACGGTGCACCTGACCGATCGAGGCCGCGGCGAACGCCTGCTCGTCGAAGTCGCGGAACACCCTCCGGATCGGGCCGCCGAACTCCTGGCGCATCAGCTTCTCGATGTCCGCGAAGCGGACCGGCGGAACGTCGTCACGGAGCGCGGCGAGACGGCGCTGGAGCTCGTCGCGCTCATCCTCCGGGAGCCCGTCGAACTCGACCATCGAGATCATCTGGCCGACCTTCATCGCCGCGCCGCGCATCTGCGCAAGCTGGTCGACGAGCTGCCCGACAAGCGCCGCCGTGCGCTCGCCTTCGGCCGAGGCGGCCCGCTCGGGCGTGCGAACCCGGTTGGCGGTACGCATCCCCGCCCAGCGCAGGCCTTGCCCTGTCACCAACCCGCCGACGCGTGCCGTCCGTGCAAGCCGACCGGTCGGTAGCTTCCCGGCCTCGGGCGGTTCGTCGGCGCGAGCTCCCACGCACCGAGCGTAGCGCTCGCTCCGCCGCGCCGGCCGCTCACAGGCCGAGGATGCCGGGCGTCTGGGCGATCGATCGCCAGACAGCGCCGGGGTCTCCCACGAGCCGTCGCTGCTCGAGGTCCATGATGGCACCCACGTTGCTGACCTCGGCTGCCAGTGTGCCGTCGGATCTGCGCAGCTCCTGCTCAACCCGGAAGGTCTTGCCCTCGCCCCAGACGAACGTGCAGGAGACGGCGAGCTCCTCGCCCGCCCGTACCTCGTGATGGAAGCGGATCGTCTCTTCCAAGCTCGGCACCGTGAAGTTGTCAGCCATTCCCTGCCTCCTGTTCAGAGAGCCACCGCCGCGAGCGCTCGGTGAGGTAGCGCAGCCCGTCATCACGACTCTCGATCCAATCGCCGCGCGCCCAGCCGCCGGCGGTCTGGGGTGCGAGGCCGTGCTTGCGAAACAGCGCGCTGGCTTCGGCACGGGTCAGACCCCGCCCGTCCCACTCGCGAACAATCATCAGCTCTCGCGCCGCCTCTGCCGCTGGTTGACCTGATTTCCCGTCGACGGCATCAGCCAGCGCGTGCAGACCACGGGCGATTTGCCGGATGGCGCCGGCGAGTTCCTCGGGCGTTCCCACTGGTTGATAATCGTATCAGCAATCGCTAGCAATCGCCTAGCGATGATGGAACCCCGGGCTCGCCCCTCTCTACTCGCCCGGGTCTCCAGCGCGACCGTCCGCGACCTTGCTGTCGCTCCGCTGACGGTTCTGCTGCTCGACCCGTTCGGCGTGTCCCTCGTTGAATTCGCGTCCCTCGCGTGCGAATTGGAGAAGCAGCTCGAGTTGCTTCTCGCTGTAGCGCTGGTAGATGCGCTCGGAGAGAGCTTCGTGCTCGCTGTAGAAGCGCCCTGCCTCCCGTATCGCGTGCGGCGTGATCTCGACGAGCACACGGCGACGGTCTGAGGCGTCGCGCACGCGGCGCGCGTAGCCGGCTCGCTCGAGGCGATCGAGCGCAGTCGTCATCGCTCCGCTGGTGAGGCCCGTCGCCTGCGCAAGCCGTCCAGCCGTCACCGAGCCCTCCCGCTCGAGCACGTCCAGGCAGCGCATGTCGGTTCGGTTGAGCTGGAGTGCATCGGCCACGGCCTGGTCGAATCGGGCCGTGGCGCTCTGGGAGCGCCTCACCTCGTCGATCAATTCCTCGAACACCCGACGCTTCTGGCTTGACACTATGATCTCTCGATGCTAAAGATATATGGTGATAAAGATATTGTAGGCGACATTGAGGAGCCGGGATGGAACTGGCAATCGACGCTAGAGATCTGATCAAGACCTACCCACCCGACGTGCGGGCTCTCGACGGGCTGAGCGTATCGGTGCAGGCGGGCACGATCTTTGGGCTGCTGGGCCCCAACGGTGCCGGAAAGTCCACGACCGTACGGATTCTTACGACGCTCACCCAGCCGGACAGCGGCAGTGTCCGCGTCGCCGGCATGGATGTTCTCGCCGACCCGGTGGCGGTGCGCCGCACGATCGGCGTCGTGGGCCAGAAGCACGGGGCCGACCCGGAGGCGACCGGTCGGGAGAACCTCGTGCTGCAGGGGGAGTTCCATGGGATCTCCGGCGGCGAGCTGCGCCGGCGGGTGGCCCAGTCGCTGGCGCGCTTCGGGCTCGAGGAAGCCGCCGACCGCCAAGCGAAGACCTACTCCGGAGGCATGCAGCGGCGCCTGGATGTCGCGATGGGACTGCTCCACCGCCCGCGGGTGCTGTTCCTCGACGAGCCCACCACGGGTCTTGATCCAGAGGCACGCGCCGAGATGTGGCGGGAGATCGAGCGACTGGCTCACGAGGAGCAGATGACGATTCTGCTCACCACCCACTATCTCGAGGAGGCCGACCGGCTCGCCTCTCAGCTGGCGATTGTCGACCGCGGGCGGGTGGTGGTCGAAGGTCCACCCGAGCAGCTCAAGAGCAACCTGCGCGGGGACACGCTCCAGGTCGAGCTCACCGACTCCCGGAGCG
>JBEKGK010000255.1:0-3513 GCA_050012835.1 Solirubrobacteraceae bacterium
CGCCGAAGCCGTGCTCACCGCGCCCGCCAACGCCCAGCGGCTGAAGGACGAGAGCATCGACGACGTCGGCTCGCTGATCCGCGGCTACCTGATCGAGGGCAAGCCCGCCTTCCGCCTGCGCGAGACGCCCACCGTCGCGCAGGCCGTCGACGCGATCCACGAGGCCGGCGGCGTCGCGATCTGGGCACACCCCTTCTGGGACATCTCCGACCCCGACGAAGTGCTCTCCACGATCGACCGCTTCCACGCGCTCGGGATGGACGGCGTCGAGGCCTTCTACATCACGCACACGCGCGAGAACACAGAGCTGCTCGCCAGCCGCTGCGCCGAGCTCGGCCTGCTCACCACCGGCTCCGCCGACTTCCACGGGCCCGACAACCGTCAGTTCTCGAAGTTCGTGGCGTTCGACACGTTCGGCATCGAGCCCAACCTCGGGCCGATCGACGCCTGAAAGCATTTTTTAGGGGGCGGCGTTCGGGCGGCTCGCGACCTCGCCCGCTGGGAAACCGGCGTGGCTGCGCCCTGCGCCCCGGCGCCTACCGCAAGGAACTCCTCGCCAGCGGCTTGCCGTCCCGCGAGCGCTGGATGACGATCTCGGGTCCCGTGCCGCGAGGCACCGTGAACAGGAACAGCCCTTCGCGCACGCCGATGCGTCGGCGAATGCGATGCGCGTTTGGAGCTGACTGGGCGCCGGGCGCCGGCTCCAGCGTCAGATAGGCGGTGGCCGGTCCGACGATGCCGCCGTAGAAGATCGGCGAGCAGCGCGCGGGGTGACCACGTCTGGCGTATTCGCATCCGGAGCCCGAGAACAGCACGCCCGTGGGCAGCGCGGTGTAGCTGGCAAGTAGGGGGAACGAGGCGCCGCCGCCGTCGAGCGGCGCGCCGGGCCGCTGTTCGCGGCGGTCGAGCGTGATCGATTGGGTGCCGGGGTCGGTGTCCGACATCTGCCTGATCTGTCGCGCGACCGCTTCGCGCAGCCGGTCGTGTGCACGGGGACGCAGCCGCGCGAGCAGCGCGAGCCGCGCCGACTCACAGCGCTGGGGATCGACCAGCGTGAACGGGCCCTCACCGTGCGCCACGTACTCGATCAGGCTCAGCCCGCCCGGAAGGCGCACCACCCGGATCGTGCGCGCGAGCACCGCGCCGCCACTGTCGCGCTCGGCCATTGCCACCACCGCCGGAGCGGGAGCTTCGCGAGGCGGGCGCGCGAGCGCAGGCAGCGTCGCCGTGATCCGCGGGTCGGGCGCTTCGCTGCTCAGGCCGGATTTCCGCGGGCCCGTCATGCGACATGCCGCAGAGGAGCCCGTGTCTCCGAGCACTCGATTGACGAGCTTGTTCGCAGGGCTTTCGCCCGACTGCGCCACGATCCTCGCCGCTGCTGCCGCCGCCACGAACACGAGCGGGATCGCGATCAGCGCCAGCCATCGCCTGCGTCGAGCGCTGCTTTGCGCCCGCCACCTGCGTGACCGCCGCGCGCCCGCGCCCGCCTGGCGCCGCGCGACGCTCTCCAGCAGCTGGCGTTGCAGATCGTCGAGCGCGCTCACGCCGTCTCCTGCAGTCGTTCTCGAAGTCGGCGCAGGCCGCGATGCACGCGCTGGCGCACCACAGCCTCAGAGCAGCGCAGCTCGATCGCGATCGCCGCGTAGGAGCGCTCGTCGAGCACGCGCCCACGCACAGCCGCTCGCTGGGTCTCCGGCAGCTCGCCCAGCAGCTGCTCCAGGCTCGCCCCCGCGCCCAGCGACGCGAGCTCCTCCACGCGCATCAGGTCCTCGTCCTCCAGCACCACCGGCTGGTGCCCGAGCGTGCGGCGCGCCGATGCCTCCACGCGGCCGCGGCGCAAGCTGTCGCGCAGCTTGTGATCGGCGATCGCAAACAGCCACGCCGGCGCCGACCCGCGTTGCGGGTCGAACTCGCCACACGCCACCACAACCGCCGCGAACGTCTCCGCCGTCAGGTCGAACGCCGCCTCGCGCACGCCCACTCGCCGCAGGTGAAAGCCCATCACCGCAGGCAGCCAGCGCCGGTAGAAGGCCTCAAACGCAGCCTGCTCGCCGCGCGCCGCCGCAACCAGCAGCGCGTCGTCGTGGATCTCGCCGTAGGCCACACCCGTTCCTTCGCAGCGGGCGCCGTCTTGTGACACTCAGGCGGCGAGCAGCGCCTGCAGCCGGTAGGCGAGCGCCTCCAGCGCGAGCTCCTCGGAGACGTTCAGCGACAGGCTCAGCCGCGTGTCGGCCACCAGCTCCACGCCGCGCCGCAGAGCAGCCGGATCCCGCCTGCCAGGCTCTCCCGGGCCGGCCCGGCCACCCGGGCCACCTGGGCCGCCTGCGTCCTGCTCGAGCTGCGCGCGGCGGTCCACCGCGTACACCAGCTCGGGCGCGCCCTCGCTCACGCACAGCACGTCGCGCAGCCACAGCTCCGCCAGGCGCAGGCCCAGGTCGAGCGTGCCGGTGCGCGTGCGCCGCTCGCCGCGGCGACGTGCCTCCGCGCCTTCGCGCTCGTAGCGCTTGCGCTCCTTGCTCGGCACGAGCTCCAGCTCGCGCTCCATCCGCTCCTGCGCGCGCTCGCCCGCAGCTGTGCCCGCCGCCTTCGCAACCTCCAGCAGCCCCAACCACAAGCGTCTGTCCGTTGCGCCCGCCAGCGCCGAGCGCACGAAGTCCTCGGCCCTCGCCCTCAGCGCCTCTCCCTCCTCGCTCGCCAGCCGCCGCGCCACACCAGCGTCGCCCAACGCCAGTCGCGCACACGCCAGCGCGCGGTCGCCCGCCGCGCGGTCCTCAGCCGCGCCCGCCTCGCGGTCCTCAGCCAGCCTCGTCTCGCCCGACAGGCGCCGCGCGATCAGCGCTGAGGGCAGCGGATCGAAGCGCACCGGCTGGCAGCGCGAGGCGATCGTCGCGAGCACGTCCTCGCGGCGATCCGCCAGCAGCAGCAGGTGCGTGAACGCCGGCGGTTCCTCGAGCGTCTTGAGCATGCGGTTGGCCGCCTGGTCGTTCATCGTCTCCGCGGCCTCGATCACAAACACGCGCCGCGCGGACTCAAACGGCGTGCGCGACGCCGCCGCCACCACCGACTCCTCGATGTCCGCGACCAGCATCTCCGCCGCGCCCGACGGCCTCACCCACGTCAGGTCCGGGTGGCAGTCGCGCGCCACCCGCTCGGCCACCGTCGCCGGATTGCGCGCGCCCTGCGCCAGCAGCGCCGCGGCGAACGCGCGTGCGACGGTGCGCTTGCCGGTGCCCGCGGGGCCATGGAAGAGGTACGCGTGCGAGGGGCGGCCGTTCGGCGCCAGCGCCGGCAGCAGCACCGCGCGCGCGTGCGGGTGCGCGTCGATGCCCGGGAGCAGTTGTGCCGCGTCGGGCGGGGCCGCGTCGAGGTCCGTCGGATCGGCGGATGGGATCGTCGCGGTCATCTCACGGTCATCCTAGAGCCGGCCCTCAGCAGCCGTCGCTTTGTTTGCTCTCGCGAGCTCTGTATAACCATGGTTAGACAGAGCTCGTCGTGGGTACGGCGACCGCGCGT
>JBEKGK010000256.1:0-3479 GCA_050012835.1 Solirubrobacteraceae bacterium
GCGGAGTCTCCCGCGACCAGTGAGCGGAGTTCCGCGATGCTCGAGGCGAACGCGCTCGTGCCCTGGTTCCACGGCGCGAGGAACAGCTGCTGTTCGGTCTGGAAGAACCCTCTCGCACCGGTCTCCTGATCGAGCATCGCCGTGAGCATGGTCTGCGAGGCCGCCTGCTCGCGGGCACTGAGAAGGGCCGCGCTGCGCTGGACGTTGGCGGTCGCGAAGACAGCGAGCGCGATCAAGGTCACCGGAATGGCGACCAGCGCGCCTGCGCGCCATGAGGATACGAGCTTCACAGGATAGGCTCGACGCTTCCCAGCCCTAGCTTGACCTGCAGCGGCATAGTCGGCAGACGGTGCGCAAATGGGGCGGCCCCCATGTGTCCACTCCCCGGCGCGAGCTACCTACCAGGTCCAACTTGGACGATGGGCACAGATGGACCCAAATCCTCGTGTACCACCCCTGCACCCCCCGCGTGACTGGTCGACGCCCGGCGCTCCAGCCGCGATCGCGATCGCGATCGCGCTGTTCCTCGGCGTCTTCGCGCTCCGCCAGGGCGATACGACCGTGGGCGACGCCGAGGGAATCCTGTACGTCCTCCCGATTGCAGTGCTCGCGCTGCGGTTCGGCCTGCGCGGCGGGCTCGCGGGCGCCGCCACGAGCTTCGCGCTGATCGTCGTGTGGGACCTCGGGCACCATGCCGCCGCGGTGACGGTGGCCGGCTATCTGAGCCGCGGCGTCGCGTTCCTCGTGCTCGGGGTGCTGCTCGGCGTGTTCGTCGACCAGCGCCGCAGGCTGCAAGCCGAGATCATGCGCTACTACGACGTCTCGCTCGACCTGCTCGCGACGGCGGATCTGACGGGTCGCTTCACGCGCGTGAACCCGGCGTGGGAGCGCCTGCTCGGACACTCCCGGGAGACGCTGTGCTCGCGGCCGTTCATCGAGTTCGTGCACCCGGACGACCGTGCGAGCACGATCGCGGAGACCGCCGCGCTGCTCGACGGCTCACACGAGACGGTCAGGTTCCGAAACCGCTATCGCACCGCCGACGGGCACTACCGGTGGCTACAGTGGAACGCCGCCGGCTCACCGGCGGAGGGCGCCATTCACGCGGTCGCGCGCGACGTCACCGCGGAACGTGAAGCCGAGCAGCAGCTGGCAGACAACGCGACATGGCTCGAAGCGGAGGTCACCGAGCGGACGCGCGAGCTGGTTGAGGCTCGCGCTGAGACGCTGCAGCGTCTGGCGGTCGCAGCCGAGTACCACGACGACGAGACGGCCCAGCACACCAGGCGCGTCGGGGTCAGCGCCGCGGAGATCGCCGCCCGCCTCGGGCTCGACTCCGAGCAGGTCAGCCTGGTGGGCGAGGCGGCCCCGTTGCACGACGTCGGCAAGCTGGCGATCCCGGACCGCATCCTGCTCAAGCGCGGCAAGCTGAGCAGGCAGGAGTACGGCGTCATGAAGACGCACGCCGCGCTCGGCGCGCGCGTGCTCTCCGGCAGCAACGCGCCTGTGCTGCAGATGGCTGCGGTGATCGCCGCAAGCCATCACGAGCGCTGGGACGGCGCCGGCTACCCGCGGGGACTCGCCGGCGAGGCGATCCCGCTCGTCGGCCGCGTGGTCGCCGTGGCCGACGTGTTTGACGCGCTCACCCATGGTCGGCCGTACAAGCCCGAGTGGTCCACCGCGCGAGCGATCGCGGAGATCCGCCGCGAAGCCGGAAGGCAGTTCGACCCGCGCGTGGTCGCGGCGTTCCTGACGATCCACGATCTCCCGGTCGCCATCACAGGCAGCGGCGCGCGGCAGCCGGTGCCGATGGTCGGCGCTCCGACGTGAGCCAGGAGCGCATGCGGTCGACATGGATTGCGTCGAGATGGCAGTAAAGTACTTACGTTAGGCAGTCGAATAGTCGAAGCTGCTCGTACGATAGATGTCTCGCATGGACTCCCATTCGAAGTCCGGCAGCGCCAGCCGCGGGTCGGATCGCCTTGGCGCGACCGTCACCGACGTCGACAGCCTGCAGGCGCTGGAGCTCTCCACGGCGCTGCAGCTCGCGGCGCTGGTCGAGTCCTCCGACGATGCCGTGATCGTGCTGTCGCTGGACGGGCTGATCGCCACCTGGAGCGCGGGCGCTGAACGACTGTTCGGCTACTCGCAGACAGAGGTCGTCGGGCAGCGGGTGACGATGCTCTCCCCGCCCGAGCGCCGCGAGGAGGCGTCCTTGCGCGTCGGCAGGATGCTGGCCAGCGGGAGCGTCGAGCGCATCGAGACCGAGTACGTGGCAAAGGACGGCAGGGCGCTGACGGTCTCGCTCGTCATCTCCCCGATCACCGGCGCTTCCGGGCGGTTGGTCGGTGTCGCGGCGATCGCCCGGGACACGAGCGCGCAGAGCCTCGCCGAGGGAGCGCTGCAGGAGAGCGACGAACTGTACCGCTCGGTCGTGGAGGCGCTGAACGACGGCGTCGTGTTGCAGGACGCAAGCGGCCGGATCATCGCGGTCAACGCGAGCGCCGAGCGAATACTCCGGCGCGAGAAGAGCTCGCTGATCGGCCAGGCGTCGCTGCTGGGCGGCGCGTCGGATCGGTCGGTGACACGCCTGATTCACGAGGACGGCTCACCGTTCCGGCAGGATGAGAAGCCGGCGCTGGTCTCCATACGCACGGGCGAGCCTCAGATGGGCGTCATCATGGGCGTCGAGCGGGTCGACGGCTCGACGAGCTGGCTGTCGATCAACAGCCGTCCGCTGCGCCATCCCCACACCGAGCAGCCATATGCGGCGGTGTCATCGCTGTCGGACATCACCCCGATCAGGAGCATGCTGGCGGAACTTCAGGCGACGAGGTTCGCAGCCCTGGAGCGCCTCGCGCTGGCGGCCGAGTATCGCGACGACGACACGCACCGGCATACCGAGCGGGTCGCGATCCTGGCCGAGCGTATCGCCAGAGAGCTGGCCCTCGACGATCAGATGCTCACCACGATCCGTCACGCGGCACCGCTGCACGACGTCGGCAAGATCGGCATCCCCGACCGCATCCTGCTCAAGCCGGGCAGGCTCACCACCGCCGAGTTCGAGCAGATGAAGACCCACACGACGATCGGCGCGCACATCCTCGGCGAGAGCAGCTTCCCCGTGTTCCAGGTGGGCCGCGAGATCGCGCTCAACCACCACGAGCGCTGGGACGGCGGCGGCTACCCCGCGGGGCTGCGCGCCGAGGCGATACCGATCTCCGGGCGAATCGTCGCGGTCGCCGACGTGTTCGACGCGATCACGCACACGCGACCGTACAAGCCGGCGTTCCCCGTCGACCACGCCATCGCAGAGATCTCCCACGCGCGCGCGACCCAGTTCGACCCCAAGGTGGTCGACGCGTTCCTGGCGTGTGAGCGCTCGGCGTCATGACTCGGAGAAGCTCGTCCCCTCGCTCGAGCCGGTCGACGGGTGCCGGCGCACGACGATGCCAGCGATCACCGCGGCCGCGGCCACG
>JBEKGK010000257.1:0-3463 GCA_050012835.1 Solirubrobacteraceae bacterium
CCTCGGTGGGCGAGCGTGAACAGCGGGTTGTAGCGCCCCGGGGCGAGCACGTTCTCGAATGAGAACGAGAACACGACCTCCTCGCCTGCGCCGAAGCGTCCGCTGTGCTCGTGCTCGCGGGCGCTCGTGGCAACGACGATCGCCACATGGTCTTCGTTGAG
The DNA here is from genome assembly GCA_050012835.1 of Solirubrobacteraceae bacterium. Lineage (GTDB taxonomy): Bacteria > Actinomycetota > Thermoleophilia > Solirubrobacterales > Solirubrobacteraceae > Palsa-744. Next base: position 162 of record JBEKGK010000257.1, read on the forward strand.
CACGTACACGCTGGCCACGGGATCCTCGACGGCGGCGGTGAACCGCACGAGTGCCTTCAGGGCGATCCGCTGGCCCTGCGGCAGCGACGTCGGGCGCTGTCCGTGCTCATCCTCGATCCACGCCTCGACCACGCGGGCCTCGCCGTCGCCACTCCGGCCGTCGACCGCTGCGCCGCTCGCGCTCTCGGTGCGCCCGAAGTTGATCTCCAGGTAGCGGTCAGCCACCTCGTGGGGCTCGCCCAGGTGCACCAGCTGGCCTCGCTCGAGGAGCAGCGCGCGATGGCAGAAGCGGTTGAGCGAGCCCATGTCGTGGGTTACGAACACGATCGTGCGGCCCTCGTCGCGCATGCGGTAGAAGACGTCGAAGCACTTCTGCTGAAAGGCCGCGTCGCCGACGGCGAGCACCTCGTCGACCAGCAGGATGTCGGCGTCGACCTGGATCGCGACCGAGAACGCCAACCGGACGTGCATGCCGGAGGAGTAGTTCTTGAGCTTGAGCTCCTCGAACTCGCGCAGTTCCGCGAAGTCGATCACCTCGTCGACGCGTCGCCGCGACTCGCGCGGGGAGAGGCCCATCATGATGCCGTTGAGCACGACGTTGTCGCGCGCCGCAAGATCCTGGTTGAAGCCGACGCCGAGCTCGATGAAGGTCGACAGTCGCCCGTCCATCCAGATGCGTCCGCGGTTGACGCCGTAGATCCCCGCCATGCACTTCAGCAGCGTGCTCTTGCCGCTGCCGTTGCGCCCCGCGATCCCGAAGAACTCGCCGCGACTGACATGGAAAGAGATGTCCTTGAGCACGTCAAAGGTCTGGTAGCGGTTGGGGCGCAGCGGATGCAGGGCGCGCTCCTTGAGCGTGTGCATGCGCTCCTCGGGCACGCGGAAGGTCTTGCTGATCGAGTCGACGACGATCGGGGGCGGACTGCCCCTACTGGTGGTTGCCGACATCCAGGGAAGGGTACCGCGGGGTCTATCGACACCCGTCGTGCGGCCGCCGCGTCGAGCTCTCACGTCGCCGGCGTGTGCAGTTCGCGCAGGGCGAGATAGCTAGGCTGTCCGCCACCATTCGTACGACGCCCCACTGATCAACGATGCCGATACGACCGATCACGGCCACGGGCGACCTCGGGCTCGAGCGAGGCTCGGCGGTGGTGTGCATTCCCGTGATCGGCGGCGACGGACGCGCGCCTGCCGAGGAGCAGGCGCTCGCGACGGTGAGCAGCGTGATCGAGCACACCGCTGCATCCGCTCCTGTGCTGATCGTTGGGAGCGCCGCGCAGATCGAGTCGATCGCGGACGAGCTTCCCACCGGGGCGGTCGAGCGCAGCGTGCTCGGCCTGGCGTGTGATCCGGACCGCGGCGAGTCCCACGCGGTCAACCTGGCGGCGCACGCGAGCTTCCCCGGCGACCTGGTGGTCGTGACTCCCGGCATGCGCGTCGCCGCGAGCTGGCTCGAGCGCCTGCGCCGCGCCGCCACCAGCGACTCGACGGTCGCGAGCGCTACGCCCCTCTCCATCGGCGCCGGTGCGCTTGAGCTTCTCGCCGAAGATCCAGAGGGTCGCATCGAGGAGCAGGCGCAAGACGTATACGCACGCGCCATGCAGCTGTTTCCTCGAATCTCGACCATCGGTCCGGGCTGCGCGTACGTTCGCCGCACGCTGCTCGAGCTCGCTGGTCCTCTGGAGGAGACGGTCCCATTGGACGTGGCGCTCGTCCGCCTTGCGATGCACGCGATCGCCGCCGGCATGGTCAACGTGGCAGCCGACGATGTACTGGTGGAAGGCCGCGCCGGCGCCGGTTCCAGCGCCGCGCGTCGCGAGTCGCTGCTACCGACCGAAGAGCAGGTGCTGGAGACGCTGCAGCAGGACGAGCGCACGACGCTGCATCGCGCCATGACCGTGGCGCAGACGGCCTTTCGCCGCCTGTCTGTGACGATCGACGGCCGCGCTCTGACGAGCACCTTCGGCGGCACCCAGACCTACATCATCGAGCTGATCCTGGCGCTGGCGCGCCAGCGGGACATCGCGCTCAGGGTGCTGATCGCGCCTGACCTCTCACAGCGAGCCGCCAGCGCGCTCGCCACGCTCCCGGACGTCGAGCTGGTCACTTATCAGCAGGTGATCGACGGCGTGCCACTCACCGACGTGGTGCACAGGCCCCAGCCGGCCTTCACGCCTGCCGATCTGACGCTGCTCAGGATGGTGGGCGAACGAGTCGTCATCGGACAGTTGGACCTCATCGCCTATCACAACTATTCCTATCACCACGACATCGACCACTGGCGTGCATACCGGCGCACGACGCGGCTCGCGCTAGGTGGCGCCGACCAGGTGATCTTCTTCTCCGAGCACGCCCGCCGCGACGCGCTGTCCGAGGACCTGCTGCCCGAGGGACGCACGAGCGTCGTGGGGGTGGGCTTCGATGTGCTCGAGCCGCTGAGCTCACCCGGAGCACCACCGGACGGCTTCCCGCGAGACGATCCGTTTCTGCTCTGCCTCGGTGCGGACTATGCACACAAGAACCGCTGCTTCGCAATCGAGCTGTTGGGCGCGCTGCGAGAGCGTGGCTGGACGGGCAGGCTGGTGTTCGCCGGCGGGCACGTACCCTTCGGGTCTTCCCGCGAGCGCGAGCGGGAGCTTCTGGGCAGAAGGACGGAGCTCGCTCCGTTCGTCGACGATCTAGGGACGGTGGAGGAGTCGGGCAAGCAGTGGCTGCTCGAGCACACCCGGGCACTGCTCTATCCGACGCTCTACGAGGGCTTCGGCCTGCTCCCGCTGGAGGCTGCGCGAGCGGGAGTGCCCTGCCTGTTCGCATCGCAGGCCTCGCTGTCGGAGGTGGCAGGCCAGGCGGCGACGCTGGTCGCGTGGGATGCCGCGGCCAGCGCGGACGCAGTCTTGCCGCTGCTCGCGGAGGGGCCACCGCGAGCGGAGCATCTGGCGCAGTTGAAGGCGCTGGCGGTCCCCACGTGGGAGGAGACATCGCGCCAACTGCTCGCCGTCTACCAGCACGCACTCGCCACGCCCGCGTCCGAGGCAGCGCCCCGTGTCTGGCAGGAGCTCGACCGCGAGGACTACATAGTCAGGCTCGATCAGGACATCCGCAACTTGAAAGCCATCGCCCAGGAGTACCAGGATGCCTACCACGCTCTGGACGCGCGTGTCGCCACCGGCCTACCGCTGATCGACGATGGTGGCCTGCTCAACGAGGCGCAGCAGCGCGGGCTCATGCGGCTCGCCGCCCGCAGGGGCGTTGGCTCCGTGCTGCTCGCGCCGCTCGGCTGGCTGGGACGCTGGGCTGCGCCA
>JBEKGK010000258.1:0-3462 GCA_050012835.1 Solirubrobacteraceae bacterium
CAGCGCTGGGCGCGCGCTGGGACGAGCTGATCGCCGGTCTGCCCGCGCGGCCGCCGGCGGCCGCGGCCGAGCTGCTCGAGCGGGCCGGCCTCGTTCATGAGCGCACGCGCATCGAGCTGATCCGCCTGCGCGAGGCGCTGCTACAGGAGGTCTCCACTGCGACCCGCGCGCGGCGCGCCTCCGACGGCTACGCCGGCCAGCTCCGCCGCCGCCCGCGCCTGAACCGCAGCGCGTAGGTCGCGGTCAGGCGCTTCGCGCCGGTGACCCTGGCGCCGGGGCGCCGCGGCGGCGTCTGGAGCACCTTGGCCGTCGCCGGCACGATCGCTAAAGATCCGTGCGCGTCGGCCGATCAAAAGGGCGGCCCCTCGATGGCCAGGAAGTCAGCGACCTCAGGGAGAGCGTCGGTTTCAGCCCAGGGAGGGCGGAAAGGACACCCCTTCAAATGGCTCTCGTGGATTCCACCCAGCAGCTGCTGGAGGCTGCGATGCGCGGCTCCTGGCAGCGGGAGACGGCACTGACGAACAACATCTCCAACGCGGACACTCCCGGCTACCAGCCGCAGGAAGTCAACTTCGAGTCGGCGCTGCAGGGCGCGATGAACGGCGGCGAATCCCCAACCGAACTGCAGTTCGAGGCCGTCACGCGACCAGAGGAAGCGGGGCCGAACGGCACGGGCGTGAGCGTCGATCAGGAATCGGCGAAGCTCGCCGAAAACGGCCTCGACTACCAGGCGCTCACAGAGGTGGTGGGCGCCCGCAACGGCATCATGCGCTCGGCGATGGGGATCACAGCCTGATGGGCATGTTCGACGCGATCGGCATCGCCGGCAGCGGCCTCACGGCCGAGCGCATCCGCATGGACGTCACCGCCGAGAACCTCGCCAATGCCGACACCACCAAAGCGGCCAACGGCAAGCCATACCAGCGTCAGGAGGTCGAGCTGGCACAGGTCGGGTCGAGCGACTTCGGCGGCGAGCTCACCGGCGCATTGGCGCAGGCCCGTGGCACGCAGACCCCGGGTGGCGTGCAGGTGACCGGGATCGTCGCCGACGCGACGCCCGACCAGCAGGTCTATGACCCCGGCAACCCCGAAGCCGACGCGCAGGGCTACGTCAAGCTGCCGAACATCAGCACCGTCACCGAAATGACCGACCTGATCTCCGAGTCGCAGACCTACCAGTCGGACGTGACCGCGATGCAGACGTCCAAGTCGATGTTCACCGCGACGCTCGGGCTGCTCAAATGATCATCCCGCCGGTCGGGGGACTCGGCGTGCAGCTCTCGGTCGGCCAGGCCGAAGGCCTCACCCACAACGGCCAGTCCAGCGGCGCCGGGGCGGCCGCGGGCGGTGAATCCTCGGGTTTCGGCGGCGAGCTCACCGAAGCGATCTCCTCGCTGGAGAAGACGCAGGACAGCGCGTCCAGCGCCTCGCAGGCGCTCGCGACCGGGAAGGTCAGCGACCCGGAGAGCGCCGTGGTGACGGTGCAGGACGCCCAGCTCGCGATGGAACTGGCTTCGCAGGTCCGCAACAAGGTCGTCGAAGCGACCCAGAACATCTTCCAAACACAGGTCTGATCGATGCCCCCCGCAGCCCAACTCGCCTCCCGGCTCACCCCGCGCGGATGGCTGATCGCCGGCGGTTCCACGATCGCCGCGATCCTGTTCATCTACCTGTTCCTGCACACGGTCTCCCAGCCGAGCTACACGACGCTCGTCAGCGGCGTCGACCCGTCGCAGACCGGCAAGATGACGAGCACGCTCAGCGCGCAGGGCATCAGCTACCAGCTCCAGAACAACGGCACCGCGATCGCCGTGCAGGCCAACCAGACCTCCAAGGCGCGCGTCGCGCTCGCGGGCGCGAACCTGCTCGGCAACACCCAGCCGGGCTTCTCGCTGTTCGAAAAACAGAACATCGGCGAAAGCAACTTCCAGCAGCAGGTCACCTACCAGCGCGCCCTGCAGGGGCAGCTCGCCGAAACGATCAACAGCGTTCAGGGCGTCTCCGGCGCGCAGGTCGAGCTCGTGCTGCCGAGCTCCCAGAACCAGATCTTCGGCGAAAGCCAGAACACGTCCTCGGCCGCGGTGCTGCTGTCGGGGACCAGCGTGCTCGATCAGGCCTCCGTGCGCGGGATCGCGCAGCTGGTCGCCTCGAGCGTGCCCGGCCTGCAGCTGAACAAGGTCACGATCACCGGCGCCTCGGGTCAGTTGCTGTGGCCGCAGGCCGGCGGCGGCGCCGGCGGAACGGGCGGCGAAGTCCAGGAAGCCCAGCAGCGCTACGACCAGAGCATGGCGGCGAGCCTCGACGCGATGCTCGCGCAGACGCTCGGGCCGAGCAAGGCGCAGGTGCTCGTCTACGCCAACATGAACGTCAACCAGACGACCAAGGAATCGCTCGAATACGGCAAGACCGGCACGCCCACCCAGCAGAGCAAGGACACCGAAACGCTCACCGGCACCGGTACGGGAGCGGGCGGCGTGACCGGTACGGCGAACCTCACGACCGCCGCCACGGGCGCCGGCGGCAAGTCCAACTTCAAACACGAAACCACCACCTCCTCGCTGGGCGTCAACAAGATCGTCACCCACTCGACGATCGCGCCCGGCACCGTCGAAAGCCAGCACGTGTCGGTGCTGCTCGACAAATCCGTGCCCGCCGCGTCGCTGCCGGCGATCCGCGAAGCGATCACCAACGCCGCCGGCATCCAGACCAAGCGCGGCGACACGATCTCGATCGGGCAGGTCGCGTTCGCCAAGGCGACCACCACAGCGCCGGCGAGCAGCCCGCTGGCCGACGCCAAGTACGCGCTGCTCGGCCTCGGCGCGATCATCTTCCTGTTCTTCACCACGCGCTCGATACGCAAGCGCGAGAAGGGGCCGATCGAGGAGCCCGTGTGGCTGCGCGAGCTCGAGGCGCCGATGCGGCTGTCCGAGCTCGAACGCGAGACCTCGGCGAGGCCCGCGCCGGCGATGGCCGCAGCGGGGCCGAACGGCTCTGGCTCCGTCAACGGCGGCGGCGCCGAGAGCGGCGAGAGCATCCGCCGCCAGGTCGAGCAGCTTGTCGACAGCAACCCCGACCGCGTCGCGCAGCAGCTCCGCAGCTGGATGCAGGAGAGCTGAGCCGGGATGGCCGGAGAATCGCCCGCGCAGACCGTTGCGGCGCTGCCGCCCGCGCCCGGCGATCTGCTGCCCGCGACGATCGCGGATCTGCCGGGCACGCGCAAGGCGGCCGTGCTGATGGCGGCGCTGGGATCGGAGCGCGCCGCCAACGTGCTGCAGCGCTTGGGCGAGGAAGAGATCGAGAACCTCTCGTTGGAGATGGCCGGCCTGAGCTCGGTGGGCGCGGAGACGACCGACTCGATCTTCAACGAGCTCGCCACGCTGGCCAAACGCGAGCTGGGCGTGGCCGGCGGGATGGACTTCGCGCGCGGCGTGATCGAGCGCGCGCTCGGCCCCGAGCGCGCCG
>JBEKGK010000259.1:0-3452 GCA_050012835.1 Solirubrobacteraceae bacterium
GACCAGCAGGCTCCCGGGGCGTGCGACCTGGGTGATGCGGCTGGCGAGGTTGACGGGCCGCCCGAACCAGTCGCCGGCGCGCGGGAGGGCGGGTCCGAGGGCTGCGCCCGCGCGCATCTGAGGGAAATCATGACCCTCGGCGTCCGCTGCGTCGAGCAACCGTAGGGCGGCGTCCAGCAGCGGCTCGGGCTCGGCCGAGGCGAGCATCGCGGCGTCCCCGATCGTCTTGACCAACCGCACGGGCGGCTCGGCGACCTCGGCGGCGAGTGTTTCCAAGCGCGCCGCCAGGCGGCCCAGTTCGTCGGGCGGGACTTCCTCACCGAGGCGGGTGAAGCCGACAAGGTCCGCGAAGCAGATCGCCACTTCGCGCGAGCCGGGGAGACGTCCCCCGCTGCGCTCCATCGCGTCGACCGCGTCGCTCTGTGCAGCATGGCGCAGGTGCAGGGCGAGCAGGTTGCGCAGCAGGGGGTCGACCAGCGGATAGAGCTGTGACGCGATCTCCGTATAGCGCTCAGCGAGCTCCTGCTCGCTGATTTCAGGTTGGAGGGCGAGCCTCAGCGGAAGCGCCCGCAGGCTCACGGCAGCCAGGGATAGTCCGCGTCCGAGGACGCGCAGAAGGTCGAGGATCTCCTCGTCGGAAATCCCGGCGTCACGCGTGGCGTGGATCATCTGGGCCGACTCGAGATCGGCCTCGGTGTAGGCGGCCTTGTCAGGCTCCGCAATAGGTAGGCCCATCGCACGGCGGGCCGCGATGAGGAACTCCAGATCCACGCCGCTGAGATTGGCCACCTGTGCCGCGGTGTAGCGCTCGGTACCCAAGATCGCCCGATCGGCCGACAGGAAGATGAGCGTGCCCGCCGCCGTTGCTCGGCGCAATTCGGCCAGCGGCACCCCTTCGGCGGCGAGGTGTTCGAGCAGTGCCATGCGCTCGGCGCGCCGCTCCCCTTGCCGACCGTCGAGCAGGCCCTCGGCGGCGAAGTCGATCTGCCCAGTCGTCATGACGACCGCAGCGTACGGCAGCCAAGCGTCCGACGCAGGCGCAGAGTCACGCAGCGGGATCGTCCTTGGCATGGATCCCGGCTACGAGCGGTTGCGCGCCGGGAGGCAGAACATCGACCAGCTCAGCCCAGGCCACGGTCGCCCCTTCGATCGTGGGAACGACGCGTCATTGCGACCACTCCAGCCATCGGACAGGCCTTGCGGCCGAGAACTGTGAGAACCTCGGTGGCAAAGCGTGCTGCAGTTCCAAGACAAAGGAGCATCGATGCCGCCAGTAAGTAAAGCCAAAGCTCGGAAAACCGCCGCTCCCAAAGCAGCATCCACGCGTAAAGCGACCGCCAAGAAACCGGCTGCTCGCCCACGAGTGACCGCAGCCGCGCGTGCACGTTTCGAGCAGAACGGACGTGCGATCGCTCGAATCAAAACAGCACTCGAGGCCACCGAGAAGGAGCTGGGTGCGATCCGCGGCAGCATCCGGACAGGCAGAAAAGATCTTCGCAAAGACGTAGCGAGGCTCCTGCGGGACGCACGTCGCGACCTCGAGAAGATGAACAAGGCCGTCCTGCGCGACCTCGAACAGCTGCAGAAAGATCTGAGCTCGCCCGGCACAGCAAGTCCTGCCGCGAAACCGAGCTCGGCCGCCAAACGAGGTGCATCCAAACGGAGTTCAACCGCGAAACGCACGGCGAGCAAACGCGGCTGAAGCGACGAGGTGAGAGCTCCGCGCTGCTGCTTTCTTGGTACGAGCGAGCGTCCGAGCAAGGGCCATGATCACCCACGCTCAGGACGAAAGGGAGGCGTCGTGCCGGGACCTGGTCGCACGCCTCCTTTCGCGGAAGAGCGAGCGTGTCCGGCAAGCCAGATATGTGCGCGAACTTGCGAGCGAGACCACCTAGCTGCGAGGTCGAGCCGCTTTGCTCGGAGAGCGGGATGGGCCGAGGTTGCCGGGGGCGTCTATGCCACGTCCACGTCGACGCCCACGTCCACGTCGGGGTTGACGTCCACGTCGACGTTGACGTCCACATCCACGACTACGTTCACGGCGCTCCGCAAGGCGTCGCGCATGAGGTCGTACTGCACATGGAGCAGTCGCTTTGTCATCTCCAACGCGGCATCAACTACCTCCCGCCGCTTCGACAGACCCACGACGTCCACAGGCATGGCCTTGTCGACTGTGTCGAGGAACATACGTACCGGCACGAGCGCGGTCTGCGCACCGTCCTCTAGCAACTTGACCACATCCTCAGACAGCTGCGTCGTCAGCTCGACTGCGCTCGTCGCGTCGGCCGCGCGAGGCTTGCGAGTAGGGGCTTGCTTCCTTGCCGCGGGGCGGCGTTTGGTCGTCGGCTCAGGCATCAGCTTCTCACCACTTTCGCGATCCTAGGTTCGTTTCATCGGGCCGGTTTAGCCATACCCGGCTGCGGGCTATCGACCCGCCGGTCCTCGTGGGTGTGACGCTAGGTCCGCGCGTCGGCCGTGCAATCCGCAGAAGCTCCCAGGTTGGTCGAGGCAGACTACGTACTTATGGCCACCACTCCGTTTCACGGGCCGGTTGGGCTGTCGCGTCTATTCGGGAAGACCGTCGCAGAGATCGAGCGCCTACGCCGCCAGCTCCGCGACACCCCAGCTCCACCAGCCACCGCGGACGCCGAGGAGGTGATCGCCGCTGCAACCTGCGCGACCGACTCGGCGCCGGCCGCGCAGGGCAACGCCCTACTGCCCGTCGCCCGGTCCGCTCAGCGCCTTGCCTGCACTGTCCACAACCTTGCGAAGGAAGTCGTACTCCGTGTGGACCAGCCGGTTGGCCAAGTCCAAGGCGGCGTCGATGATCTCTTGCCGCGTGGATGGATGCTCGTCGCCGAGTGACGGCAGTTTCTCATCGACGGTGTCGACGAACTTTTGCACCGCGTCGATCGCAGCCCGCTGGCCCGACTCGACCGAGTGGAGCACCTCGTCGGAGAGCGCGGTAGTCCGACCAACTATGCGCTGGGTCTGGGTCTCTGGCATTGGGATGTGCCTCCTATGGGGGGACGTGCGCCCCGTAAACACTGCATTCACGGAAGCCGCCCGGCGGACACTCCCAAGTCGCGGGCTCCGCTTCGCTGCCGCCGTCTCGGCGACGACCATAGGCCAGCCCGCCGGCGGTGCCATCCGTAGAGAATTCGGATTGCCGTGCTCAAGCTACGCGCCGGGAATGGCCGCCAGCAGCATCCGGCTCGCTCGCGCTTGGAGCGATCACCGAGAGCTCTCTGCACGGGCCGCCAGAGTCCCGCATCTCGTACCCTGCATCGGCTGGACGGCCTGGAGGCGCGGAATCCGCAGCTCCGGGAAGCTGACAGGAAAATAGCGTTCAGGCTGCCACTGCCTCGTGCAGGGTGACGGTGTGCCCGAGCGCTTCGAGCTGGGTGATGAGGCGTTTGGTGGTGCGTTGAGGGTCGCGTTTGCGGAAATAG
>JBEKGK010000260.1:0-3429 GCA_050012835.1 Solirubrobacteraceae bacterium
TTAATATTATTACTGAAAAAACCGTTATATTTATATAACACAGACACCCCCTTCGACGAATTTTTTAAGTTAAAATTGTTGCGGTATGCCTGGATATGAATATAAAAAGAATCTGCTGATTCGCTTGCACAACGTGCAAGAGCAGCTAAGAGGCATTGAAAAAATGGTGCTCGATAACCGTCGTCCCGAAGATATCAATATCCAATTATCAGCTGTCGAACATGCCCTGCATAATTTTATCAATATAGTTTTTTTTGATGCTCTTCAAAAGGAAATTGCCGCACTTATTTCAACGCTTTTTGACAAATATCCTGCGTGTCCACGCATACTCGAAACCACTGATACCATTCATAAGAACCTCGGTTCATATATGCTTTCCCAGTTGCCTTCCATTCTGAAATTGCTGTGCAAAATTAACCAGTTAGGCGAGGAATATAAACCTGAATAAAAAAATAATTTCATTTTTTTCTTGACAGACACACCCCCTGCGGTGCGAACTTTATACCGGATTTAATTAACTAACTAACATTTCTCACTTCAAATTTATAAATTCCAGTTGAGGAATTTGACTCGGATTAAAAATATTTTTCAAAGCATCAATAGCTTCATTGGCACATCCAGCATCAATGAGTTTACAAATTTGGTCCACCACATATCTTAGTTGATTCAGGAAGTAATTCAGTAATCTTGTTCCGTAGGTTAGAACTTTTATGTTTATTCGATTTTTTTCAAGTGTTTCAAAAAAACCGGTTTTGTTTAACAAAGTAATGTAGGTCAAAATTAGATATCGCATAAAAACTAATGCATCGGATGCGATAATAGAATCAAGGTTACTCATTTGCTCTTTACCAAAATTCAAATATTGTTTGCAGTTTTTAAAGAATACTTCTATGCTACATCTTTTTGAGTAATATTCCAGAATTTCTTTTGAAGAAAAAGTAATGCAGGTTGAAGCAAAAGCATGCCAGTTCAATTCCCCGTTGTTATGAATAAAGATTATTTTCATTGATATATCTGTATTGGGAATAGAAACGCATATCGTGGCTTGTTTATATCCATATTTTTTCACTGTTCGCATCTTGCTTTTTGCTTGACTGCAATACAAAGCATTAAGCGAATAATTTTCTTCTTTATATTGATATTTATTAGCTTTAGGCATATTCTTCAATTGACAGATAACATCAAGGTTGGTCGATTTTAACCGGATAATAAAACTATTGAAGGAAAACCAAGAATCAAATAATACAATCCCTACATCTTTGAAGTTTTTCTTTGCCTCCTTCAATAGGGATAATGTTTTTTCCAACTTGTTTTTATCAAGATCAGCCCTCTCTATCGCACCAGGACTATCTGCTTTTATTTTTTCTGTTTTTATTCTTTTGACATACTTTATCGATTTCGATTTCTTCGTCGGTTTCTTAGAGATTATACATACTTTTTCACTGATAGGGATAAATCTGTCTGCACTGAACAGCCCTATTACAAGTTTCTGAAAACCTAACACACTTTTTCCTATTGTATGGTCATATATGTAGGATGCTCCTTCTACCATTTTTCCTGAAAGCTCTGTTATTGTATCATCAACTATGAATAACTTTTTTCCTTTGCATGATGTTTCTGTTGACATTTTATTTTCTATTCTTCTTGATAAGCTCAATATAAACAAGTGCCAATTATAATTGGCGTTTTCAAGAAAGCGATAATTAACATCCTTTCCAACAACTTCGTCAAACTGGTTACGCACAAATAAACAAATTGTTGTAAGCATTAAAAAAGGAACATGAAAAAGATCATAGACAACTTTTATGGTTGAAATTCCACAACGTTTTTTTATATTTGCTCTGTTTAACAATTGTGAAATTTTCAAATCATGAAATACTTCAGAAATTGTTGAATCAAACATTGATTGTTCTTTTTCAATAAACATATGAACATCACTTTTTACTGGTGAAAAATTATTAGCTTCCATTTTTGCAGGTGTTTTTGTTTTCAAAATAAAGATACACCAAATTATGCAATTATGGAGGCTATTTTATTAACATTCAATTGTTTATATCTTTTTATCGAAGTGAGAAATGTCAGGGGAAACGCATATTAAATATTCAAGATATTTTTAAGATACTCTTCATCCCATCCAGCCTTAAGCCTCTTACGTTTCAGACTTGTTTTTTTTAAGTCGGCATGTGTTCTAAGTAAATTCAAGGCTATACGCCTTACTATAGTAAAATTCTTTGCTGACTTACCTGCTCTTTTTCTACTTTCATCTTCTCGAAATGTAACATCTAGTGACCAGTGGAGTTTGTTTTCAATACCCCAGTGTTCTCTTATGCTATTAATAATTAATTCGGCATTCTCTTTTAAACTACTAATATAATATCTTGTTTCTTCTGTTTTGGTATTTTGTATTTCTCTTACACTATCAATCTTTATTATACTTTTTAAGCCTTGCCATCTGATTATCTCTTCATCCATCCATTCAAGTTGATTAATCACTTGACATTTTCGGGTTTCTATTCTTCCATGATCTTTTCCTATTGTCTCAAATGACAGGTCGGCCTTTCTGCTTTTAAATCCACTTTCTACTAATTCCTTTAAATATCCTTGATTTCCTTTCAATGCCAATATGTAATCTCCACCCTTCTCAATAATTTTATCAGCTATCTTTGTCTGTGTTCCCATCGCATCTATTGTCACTACCAATCCTTTTAAATCAAGAAACTCTATTAATTTTGGAATAGCTGTTATCTCATTACTTTTATCTCCTACTGCTATTTGTCCAAGTACTATTCCATTAGCATCCGACCACGCACTGACAATATGTATTGGCGATTTCCCATTAACTCTGTCATGTGATCCTCGTAGCGTCTTTCCATCAAAAGCTAAAACCCCTTTCCGTTTTTTTACCAATGATTCTGTCCACGACTTAAAACTTTTTTCAAAAGAGTCTGGCTCTAACAACATAAACACTCGCCTTATTGTGTCATGCGATGGGATTCCATGAGGTAATTCCAATATGCTTTTAAAAAACGTCTCTTTACTATTCCCAAATTCTTCTATCTCTTCCCATCCTTCTGCTCCGCATATTACTGCTACTATACTTAATATTATTATGTCTTCTAACTTGTGTCGTACATTACGCCACTTTCGTGGATCTTCTATGGACACGAAATAATCCATTATGTTTTTTTCCATAACTCTTTAGTTTTGTGTTATGGAAGTCAAATTTCTTTTTTATTTCAATTGCCCATTTATCCTAATCCATAGGTTATCAACACCCTATTGTTAATCTTTAATATGCGTTTCCCCTGTATATCTTGGCCCTAAGGAAAAAAAACAGGAAAGACCCTTTATCAAAGAAAGAATAAGAAACATTATTACCAAAAACTATGGAAATATATGTCTGTTCGAAGATATTGCCACCACTCTAGG
>JBEKGK010000261.1:0-3389 GCA_050012835.1 Solirubrobacteraceae bacterium
GATGAGCAGTTTGCGGTGCCATGAGAGGAAGGTAATCGCGAAGTAGTTAAAAATCAGTCTACAATCGACCCTAATTGCCATTTGCGATTGGCCAGGAAAACCGGCGGCTTTTTAGGTGTGGTGTGTAACAAAAGTCTTTCCGTATTTTGTAGCTAGCAGAGATAAGGTTACCGCCTCCTAGAGCGGGCTGTAAAGCCCAGCAGGAGGCATGAAATGGACGAGCAGCAAGATTATCCTGACGAACCACCTAATCCTTTAACAGCACCCTCACCACCCCCTTTACCACCAACCCCGCCACCTTCAACTTTGGAAAAGAGGCTTTCGCTAATCAAGGAATACCTACAAATCGGGGGTTCGCAAAGAGCCTTTTGTATTGCACGCGGAATCAATGGCGCCACATTTAACGGCTGGATGAAGGATTACCAGCAGCTTGGTGAAGAAGGCATGAGGTTACGTCATGAGAAAAACCTGGCTTCAGGCCAGCATGATGGACCCTATTCACCAGACGAACGACGCCAAGCCGTAGAAATGTTCCTGAAAGCAGGGACTAGCATCTGCGACTTTTCCCGGGTTTGGGGCGTCAGTGAATCCTCGCTGGCCAAATGGTTGGATCTGTACCAAGAGGGCGGGCCCCAAGCCTTGGAAACACGGCGTTCGGGCGGTCGACCGCGTAATCAAGGGATTCGGGATGAAATCACCGATGTCAAAACGCGGTTTCCTGATTTTGGCTTACGAAAAGTGAAGGATTTTCTTTTTCGATACCATGGGGTCAAAGTCAGCACGGGAAGTGTGCGTAACACTTTGCGTGAAAAAGGCCTCAATTCCAAAGGGATCCGAAAAAGGCGCAAGAAAATACAGCCGCCTAGACGGTTTGAACGGTCAGTGGCTGGTGACCTCTGGCAGAGCGATATCACCAGCTTTTTGCTGACCCGCCGCCATGAACGGGTCTATTTGACGGTTTTCCTGGATGACTACAGCCGCTACATTGTTTCTTGGGGGCTGTACCTACACCAGAAACAAGACATCGTCACCGAGACCCTTTTGGATGGTATTGAACGATTCGGCAAACCCAAGGAGGTATTGACCGATCAGGGCCGCCAATACTTCGCCTGGAGAGGCAAAGGGGATTTCCAAAAGCTTCTCAAACGCGAAGGAATCCAGCATGTGGTGGCTCGAACCCACCATCCTCAAACCGTAGGCAAAACCGAAAGATTTTGGGCCACGGTGAGCGAGGAATTCTGGGATCGAGTACAACCGCAGGATTTCACGGAGGCCAAGGAAAGATTCGGGCATTTCGTGGCCCACTACAACCACTTCCGACCCCATCAAGGCATTGACGGAATGGTGCCGGCAGACCGGTTTTTTGGAGTGGAAAACCAGGTGAGGCAAGCCCTGGAAAAAGCCATGAGCCGGAACGAACTACACCTGGCATTGGGGGAGAAACCAAGGAAATCCGTGTTTTTGGTGGGCCAAGTGGGTGATCAACAAGTTTCACTGCACGGAGAGAGCGGTAGGCTGATATTCCAAACACAGAATGGAAGCCTACAGGAAATGGGATTAGAGGGGCTTGGAGCCCCAGGAGGCAAAAATGGAAACAATGAATCAGGAAGGGCCGACGCAGGGAGAACCGAAGAAACGCAAATGGTTACGCCACAAAAACCCGAAATTCAAGATGCCCACCAGCGCACCCAAGCCGATGAAAGCGTTGTGGGACAGCGCGACGGAAGAGGAGAAACAGAAAGCGCACCAGGCGGCGGTGGGAATTTTGGAAACCTGGATGGGCCAAGCCTCCCGGGAGGAAGTGGCCCAGAAATTGGGGGTGCCGTCCCTGAGGGTGTGGCAGATGTCCCAGCAGGCGCTAGTGGGCCTGGTGGCGGGGCTTTTGAAACAGCCGAAAGTCAGGAAGGGAAAGAACCAACCAGCCCTCCCGCCAGAGGAAGATCCTGCGAAGTTGAGAAAGAAGATCGCCACCCTGGAGAAGGACTTGGGAATGATGAAAGAATTGGTGGGCTTACTGAGGGAATTCCCAGCACACCGGGAGGGGAATCCAACAGCTGAGAATGACGGGAAGAGTGGAAAAAAAAAGAAGCTGGAGATATCCAAGGGAACTGACAAGAAAGATGGGGCTGTGGCTCAAGGTGGCGGGCCCAAAGTTCCCCCGGCATCATCTGGCCCAACGGCTGGAGGTAAGTGAAAAGACGTTGAGAAATTGGGAGCGCGGGGCGGAAACCCAGGCCAAACATATGGGCCGCCCCGCAACTCCCCCTGCTAAAAGGTTTCTGGCCCGGTTGAAAGTAGCCCGGGAATTGAGAAAACAGGGATGGACGGGATGGAGACCGGTAGAAGCGAACATCGGTCCAGAAATTCCGACTCGGTTGGTTCAAGAAAGCGTGAGTGAACTGAAAAAGAGACGCGCTCAGAGAATGCGTAAAAGGTTAGCTCAGAGGCGCGTCCATGTGGAGGTTCTATCTCCGAACGTAATTTGGACACAAGACGCCACCCATCTGGGGCGTATGGGCCGTGTAGCAGTACAAGCGGAGGTTATCAAAGATCGGGCAACGCTAGGGTTTGAGAGCTTGTCAGTGGGTCCTCAAGCGAATGCGGCTGAGATTCTAGCGATGCTCGAAAAATGTAAAAAAGAACACGGATTGCCGCTGGTGTGGGCAACGGACAACGGATCGGCCTACAAGGACGTGCTGGTACAAAACTTCCTCCAGCAGGAGCAAATTGTTCACCTGCTCTCCCGGCCCAGGCTTCCACAAGACAATGCGGCGGCGGAAAAAGGAATGCGCGAGTTGAAAGAGGTGGCTGGGCTGGGTAAAGGCGTGAAACTTACCAGCGTGGAGGAAGCGGCGGGAAAACTGGCCTATTCATGGGAAATTCTAGATCAATACAGACTGCGAGGAACTAAGGGCTACCGGACGGCCCGAGAACTTGAAGACCAGCTCCCCGCTTGGACTGAAAAGGTCGAGCGGAGGGTGTTTTTTGAGCAAGCTTGCAAGAACATGAAAAACGCGGTACAAGGAGGTGAAACGGCGAGAGAAAAAAGGCAGGCAGAGCGACAAGCTGTCTACGAGACGTTGGAGAATTTCAAACTTGTCGAACGAACCAGAGGCGGAAAACCTCTCAAGCTGGGACGGAATATTCGGGAAGATATTTTGTGAACACTACAACCTCGAAAAAGCGAAGAGTTTCAGCCCTTATTTTTTTCAGTTCATCAACCGAAGCTTGTCCAAACGTATCGAATATTTCAGAAAAATGGTTTAACGAGAAGACAGTTTCGGCTCATTTTCTTAATTAAATGCAATTTCCAAGCCTGAAAACTTTGTGAAAAAAGGGTTTTCTTTTTGAACCAACGCGGATAAAAACCGGTTTAAAGAAGGAAAACC
>JBEKGK010000262.1:0-3380 GCA_050012835.1 Solirubrobacteraceae bacterium
GCCTCAAGCGCGCCCGACTCGCCCGCGACCGCAGCTCTCAGCCGCAGGCTGAGGCGCGCGCTGCCCGCGCTCGCCGCCGCGACCGGGAGCAGGGTCGAGATCGGCCAGGGGGCGCAGTATCTGCTCGACTACACCAACGCCAACACCGCCCGATTCCCATGGCTCGTGCTCGCGCTGGCGATCGTTGCCATGCTCACGTTGATCGTGATCCTGAGGGCGCTGCTGCTGCCGCTGATCGCGGTCGCCCTGAACCTCGCCACGATCGCCGTCGCGCTCGGGGCGCTCCAGCTGCTCACCGAGGAGCACATTCTCGGCGGCCCCGGCTACATCGACGCCGCCTCCGGCGCCGGCATCCTCTCGATCATGTTCGTGCTGTCGATCGACTACGAGGTGTTCCTGCTGACACGCATGCGTGAGCGGTGGGCCATCGAGGGCGATTCCGAGAGCGCGATCTCATACGGGCTGCGACACACGACCGGCGTGATCACGGGCTCCGCGGCGATCATGACGGCCGTCTTCCTCGCGTTCGCCGCGGCCGACGTGATCCCGCTGCGCCAGTTCGGAGTCGGGCTGACGATCGCCGTGCTCCTGGACGCGACCATCGTAAGGCTCGTGCTGCTGCCGGCGATCATGCGCGTCGCGGGCCCGCGCATATGGTGGCTGCCGGGCTGGCTTGAGCGCAGGCTCCCCGCCCTCGGGTAGACGCCTGGGCCGCGAATCCACCCACGCGATGCCGCCTGCGCAGGTCCTCGACGACGTGCGACCGCTGCCCGCCGTATTGCACTCATCAGTCGTCGAGTTCCTCGCCGCCCATGTCCGGCGCAGCAGGAGCCAAAGCCAAGCCCGCAAGAAGAAGGACCCGGTGCCTGCCTGGGTCATCCGTGCGGATCTAGATGGTTGATTCCACGGCCATGCACCGCTGGATGGCACGTCTGGCCGGCGCCGGCCAGCGTCCTCGGCCTCAGCCTTGCCGCCAGCAAGGCCTTCGGCCTGTGTCCTTGGCCGACTTGACCATCCGCACCCCCAGAAAACCGGCACATCGCCGTGAAATCAACTATCTGGGCTCGGTATCCGCGCAACTCCTCTGACCGGTGCTCACCGGCGCGCCGCATCTTAAGCCCGGTGCAGCTCAGCCGCCGCTTCTCCGCGGCGGCTGGCTGTGGCGCGTGATGATCGGCGCGAGGTGGCTTCGCGCGAAAGCCGTCAGCTTTGCGTCGCTCTGCAATGCGAGAATGCCCCGAGGCGTCAGGACGAAGGAGTGCACAACGCGTACCAGGACCTCGGCGACCGCCTGCGGGTTGCTGACCTCGCCGAGAATTCCGTCCTGCTGGGCCTGGTGGATCAGGCTCGCGGTGGCGGCGACGCCGGTGCTCAGCAGCGGGCCGGCTTCTGTCGTCAGGTGGGGCAGGACGGTCTCGGCTTCGAGTGCCAGCACTCGCTTGTAGAGCGTGTTTTTCCGAACGTGCTGAATGGCTGTGGTGAAGGCGACGGCGATCCGCTCCTCGAAGGTGGGAAGCGACGCGCTGGCGGCCATCACCTCCTCGAGCAGACGCTGGACCTCGCGGGCGATGACCTTCTGGGTGAGGTCGTCTTTGGAGCCGACGCGGCGGTAGACGGTGACGCGGTCGATCCCGGCGCGGCGGGCGATGTCCTCGATCGTGCTGCGGCGGATACCGAGGTCCTCGAACTGTGCGAGCGCGGCGTCAAGGACCTCCTCGACGCCGGGGCTGGCCTTTGACTGTGTTCCGGCGTTGAGCACAGAGGCGAGCGGCTGGCGGTCTGGGCTCATGGCTTCAGACGATACAAGCGAGGCCAACCGTCAACCCTGTGCAACGCTGCAATGCTAAGTGTTGCGTTGTAGAGTACCGGGGCATGCCTTCGATCGCTGCGTCACCGACGCCCTGCGAGCTTGGCCGGCGGGTCGATCCGGCGCGGACTCCATTTGCCGCAGCGCTCCAGCAGCTTCCGCCGGGCGCCGACCACGATCTGGCCCGCAAGCTCCTGCTGGGACTGTGGAAGTCCGACCCTCTGGCCGACGATGTCGTGCTTGAGTTCTCTCAGCTCCCGGGCGGGGAAGGCTGGCGGATGCTCGACCGAGCGCTCGGCGCCGGCCCGCATGTGCTGGCGGACGCCCCGCCTTCGCTGCGGGCGCTGCTCGGCCCGATGCTCGACCCGCCCGACTGGCTCAACTGCGAGCTCTTGGACGCCGGATGCGTCGCCTACTCCCGTGTGGGACTCGTCAACGCCTTCGCGGGAGCACGCAGCCTCTCCTACGGATACGCGATCCCCCGCACCGCGAAGGTCCTGCTCGCGACCGGCCGTATCGAGGAGATGGCCGGCAGGCGCCTCCTCGAGACAGGGCAATGGCTCCTCGCCGCGACCGCCCCCGGGAACATGCGCCCTGACCGCTGCGACCGCGGGATTGCGGCCTGCGTCCGGGTCAGGCTCGTGCATGCATATGTGCGGCGCCACATGCTCGCCCAGCAGGACTGGGATGTTCAGCGTGACGGGATCCCGCTGAACGCCACCGACGTCGCCGCGACGCTCAACATTGGCTTCTTCGCCCTGCACATCCAGGGCGTCGAGCAGCTCGGCGTCAGCTACTCGCCCGGCGAGAAGGAGGCGATGGCCCACATGTGGCGCTGGGTCGCTCACGTCGTGGGAGTCAGTGGCGAGCTTCAGCCGCTCTCCTACGGGCAAGCCAGAGCATTTCAAGCGCTCTACGAGGTGTTCGCGGAGCGTACTGTCAGCGACAGCGCGAAGAGTCTCACCAGTGCTCTCCTGCGCCACGGCCTCCCGCGGGTTGCGTTCGGTATCCGCGCCTCGCGGGCAAACGACCTCGCGCGGCTCACCGTGCCCTTCACCAGTGCGCTGTTGGCGTACATGCTCGGGCCCGAGGACGCCCGCCTCGCAGGCCTGTCGCGTAACCCGCTCACTCTGCCGATGCGCGCCGCGCCGCTGGCCGGGCGCGCCTATAGCCTGCTCCGTGCCTGCGGCCTGCTCGGAGACGACGCGGCCATCGCCGCAACCGGCCTTGCACTCAACAAGCGTCTGCTCGCCAACGCCGGCTCAGTCCAAGCACCCCTGCACCCCGAGGTCGCGGTCAGCGGATCACGCCGCGGGTCGCACGGGTCATGAACCGCTTCGGCAGGATCGCCAGACGGCAGGAGGGATCAGCCTGGGTTGATGGCCAACCGCCGGGTCACGCTCGAAGCTCAGGCCGGCGGGGCGGTCCTCGATTCGCGTCACCTCGTGCTTTAGAGCAGCGTGTCCAAGCGCGACGCGATCCGTCGCCGGGTTGCCTACTTGCGCTTGGACTGGTGCTCGATCACTTTCCCGAAGGTGTCCTCCAGCGCGGTGGCCATGCTCTGCTTGAACAG
>JBEKGK010000263.1:0-3291 GCA_050012835.1 Solirubrobacteraceae bacterium
CGCCAGGTGCTTGGAAATGTTGCACGCTCAGAGCCGCTGGCCAGGCGGGAAGAGTCCCCTTCGCCTCGGACCCTGCCAGAGCGTGAGGACAGCAAAGCGATCGAGGATCTATACGTGGTCGGCAGCGGCGACGGCGAGATCCCCGGTCCGGCACTCATCGGCGCCAAGGGCTACGGACTGGCGCGCATGGCACATGCCAAGCTGTCGGTGCCCGACGCGGCGATCCTGGGCACCGCCGCCTACCAGAGGTTCGCCGAAGGTCGCGACGAGGCAGGGTTGCGCACCCTCGTCTCAGCTGCACTGGGCGCGCTGCAGCAGCGCAGTGGGCTGCGACTGGGTAGCGCCCGTCGCCCGCTGATCATCTCGGTTCGCTCAGGTGCCGCCGCATCGATGCCGGGCATGCTCGAGACAGTGCTGAACGTCGGGCTGTGTGACGAGAGCGTGGAGGGCCTGATCGCGCTGACCGGCAATCCCCGCCTCGCCTGGGACTCCTACCGACGGCTGGTGGAGTCCTACGCACGCGTCGTCGCCAACTGCCCGCTGGAGCCGTTTGAGCAGGCCACGGCCGAGCGGATGCAGGCAGCCGGGGTACAGCGGCCACGTGACCTGGATGCCGGGACGCTCGCCGCGCTCACGGCCGAGCATCTGGAGCGCTTTCGCGCAGCGACCGGCAAGCCACTGCCGCAGAATCCCGTCGAGCAGGTGCAGAATGCCGTACGGGCCGTACTGGACTCGTGGGACGCACCGAAGGCGCGCGAATACCGCCGCCTCCATGACCTTCCCGAAACGCTCGGAACGGCGGTCATCCTGCAGCGCATGGTCTTCGGCAACGCTGGCGGCCTATCGGGCTCGGGCGTGGGATTCACACGCGATCCCCTCACCGGCGAGCGCCACCCTTACATCGAGTTCTTACGTGACACACAGGGCGAGGAGATCGTCAGCGGCCGGAACGCCCCCGAAGATGGCGGACACCTGGAGCTGCTCGCTCCGGAGATACACCGGCGCCTGCAGGAGATCTCCCATGTGCTCGAGAGAGAGCTCCACGACGCCCAGGAGTTCGAGTTCACCGTGCAGGAGGGGCACCTGTTCCTGCTCCAAACGCGCGCTGCCAAATGCACCCCGTGGGCCAGCTTGCACATTGCCGTAGACCAGGTCCGCGAATCGATCATCTCCAGCGAGGAGGCACGCAGGCGACTCGCAGGCCTCGATCTTCAGGGGATTCATCGCACGCATGTGAACGAGAACGACGGAGCCCGGGAGATCTGCAGAGGACAGCCCGTCAGCGCGGGAGTGGCCAGCGGTCCAATCGCGCTCGACGTCAAGGCTGCCAAGCGTCTCGCCGACCAGGGAACTGATCCCATCCTTGTCAGGCGCGCAGCCAGCACCGAGGATCTCGCAGGGTTGATCGTTGCAGCCGGCCTTCTCACGGCCGACGGCGGGCGCACCTCGCATGCCGCTGTTGTCGCGCGCGAGGTCGGCAAGCCGTGCGTCGTGGGGGCCGGCGGCCTGGATATCGACCTGCGCGGGCGAGGGGTCACGATCGACGGGCACAAGTTCGCTGAAGGTGAGGAGATCAGCATCGACGGCACGACCGGCCGGGTGTTCGCTGGAGCGGTCCAGCTCGAAGATGAGCGCCCGACGGCCGAGCTCGCGGCGGTCGCGTCCTGGGAGTCCGCTTGACGGGGAGGGGCGGACCGAGGGAGGTCGAGCGCGAGGCGCTGGAGATGCAGATCAGGAGACCTCCAGCGGGCCGGCCCTGGCGATACCTGCTCAGCGGGGCGCCGTGTGATGCAGATGCGCTTGGCGTGCGCGAACGCGGCGGCGTCAGGAGCTCCACCCGTGCGAAGCGCATCGTCACGTCACTCCTGTCACGCACGGTTGTGACCGTGGTTAGAACGCGATTTCAGATCTGCCTCTCTGGCGAGCTTCCGCCAGCCGGGTGTGTCCTCGTGTCCCACCACGACAGCTACTGGGATGGTGTCGTGGCCGCGGCGCTGGATCCGAGAGTGGTGCCGATAACCAGCAGCCGATGGCGATCGATCCCTGCGCTCGGATCGTTCCTGGACGCCTACGGGGTACTGTGGACCGACGCCGAGACGATTTCGCATGCGATGGCGTTGGTTGGCCGCGGTGATGCCTGCTGGCTCGCGCCACACGCATTTGATCGGGGACGGGGCCACACCCCTGCGCATCTCGGCGCCGCCCGCATCTGCACCGGAGCGGGCGTGCCGCTGGTGCCGCTCGTGCTGAGCGGTCTCAGCGACCTGACCCGTGGGCGCGGACCCCGCAGCGCAGCCGAGGTGTCGATCGGGCTGCCGGTCTGGCCCAAGGACGGCGAGGAGCCGGCAGAGTTCTCCGCGCGCGCTGAAAGCGCTCTGCCTGGAGCCGCGTACTGATGCGCGGGGAAGCCACCTACGCCGGGGAGCCGGTTGCGTTGCGCTTCGCGCTGTCGGGGCCGTGAGTCTGCATCGCGCTATTGCCGGCAGCGCGCTCCCCGGACCTGCCGGGGACGGGCACCCGCTGCTCGAGTTGATGCTCACGCGTCTGGCGTCGGGGAGCCGGCGAGGGATGCGCGAGGATCGAGCGGTGATTGCCCTGGCGGTGGAGGGCGGCGGATCCTGCGGCGTGGTTTCGGGAGGGATGTGCCTGCTGCTCGAGAAGGTCGGCCTGATCGACGCCGTGGACGTCATCTATGGCACATCCTCAGGCGCTCTGAACGGGTCATTCACCTCGGCCGGGCAGGCAGCGCTCGGTGCAACCAACTACCTGGACGTCGCAAGCAGCCACTTTGCCAACCCCCTGCGCCTGTTGACTGGTCGCGCGGTGATCGACTTTGACTATCTCTTCGACGAACTCATCTCCAACCGCAAGCCCTATGACTCGGACGGCCTAGCTGCGGGGCCGTCGTTCCGCGCGCTCAGTGTGGACCTTGCGAGCTCCGAGCTTCGGGTGCTGCGCGACTTCATCAACGTCGAGGAGCTGACGGCGGCGGTGCGCGCAAGCTGCTCGCTCCCGCTTCTGTCGGATGCTCCGGCGCTGTTTCGAGGCAACGCCATGGCCGACGGCAGCCTGATCGAGTCGATCCCGTATTCGAGCGCTCTGAGCGGGGAGGCCACCCACGTGCTCGTGCTCCGCTCACGTCCAGCCGGCCACCGCCAAGACCCTTACCCGCGTGCACTGATCGAGCTGGCGCGCAGAGGCGCACACCCGGGGGTCGCCGCGCTTCTGCAGGCTCGACCAGATCGCTACAACGCCGAAGCCGAGCATCTCCAGAGGCTCGGCGGCGAGGAA
>JBEKGK010000264.1:0-3257 GCA_050012835.1 Solirubrobacteraceae bacterium
CTGCTCATCACCGCCTCCTCTCAACCAAACAGATCGAAAGCAGCAAGCATCAGCAAAACGACGCCGATTATGTTGAGCAGCTCACCCCCGAAACCCGCCCCGAGCAGCACAAAAACAGCCCCGTCGCGTCGTCGGCTACCAACGCCGCGCCCCTCTCCAACAAGGCGCGTAGGTCGTCGCGGAAGCCGCCGACGCGCTCCGTGGCCGCGGCGCGTGCCTCGCGCCATTGGCGATGCTGCGGAGACTCCGGCAACTGAACGGGCTCCGCGTCCCTGAGCAGCTTCGCTCCCTTGCGCGTTGTGGTGTAGACGATGACGCCGTGCCGCTTCGCGGGCGCAATTAGGCCCGCAGCCTCTATCTCGCGGAAACGCGGGCGCAGGCGTCGGCCCGTCGCCGAGCCCATCGGCATCCCCAAGTGGGCGACGACCGCGCCATAGCTCACGCCTGCGTCTTTGTGGCGCGCGTGTCGCTGAGCGCGCTCCATTGCGGCGAGGATCAGCGCGTCAGTCAGTTCTCCGCCGTGGCGCGGCTGTTCGGCGCGACGGATGAACTCGGACGGCTGGACGCCGAGTGCGCGGGCTACGCGCATCATGAGCACGAAATCCGGTTCGCGTCGGCCACTCTCTACTGCGCTGAGACGCCCTGGCGCAGTATCCGCTGCCTTGGCAGTGTCGGCTACGCTGAGGTAGCGTTCTTCGCGTACCTCTCGCATCGCTGCGCTAACCGCGGCAGCGCTTGGGCCGGATAGGGACTCGCCGGGATCGGACTTGCGTGGCATCGGTGTCGCACACTAGATCGGCGTATCCCGCTAGTCGAAAAGATTTCGAAATCGAGCACAAATAGCCTACTTCCTCTCTGACCCCGATGAGTTCGCCCTGCGCTCCTTGCGCATATCAATAGTTGCAAGAGCGATCATGAAGAAGCAAGCCAGAGCAACCAATCCAATAACAGCCCAAAACCATACGGGAGCATCGCCGGCAACTACCAGCACAGCGGTGATGGCGGGTGGTACCAACAAGCGCGTAAACAAGCGTCGCGCGTTAGCGAGTTTATCCAGAGGGGACAAAGACTCTGGCGGCTGAGTTGAGAGCCCTAGGATTCTCAGTATTATTTCTTCGGTTCGCGGCTTCACTCTTTGATGGTCCCGCAGATAATTTTACCTCTAATGAAATTATGACACCTGTTTCTCCTGGAATTGGAGTCAGCGAAGTTTGGTATACCGCACTCCTGTGTGGTTCTTCTCGTGGTAGGAAGAATGCTCCTATGGCGGCTGAAGCGGGGTGGCCGGAGCGTCTATCATGTGTCTTTTCATGCAAAACGACGGAAGTGACGGGCTTTGGAATCCCTCATGTTCCTTCAAAGCGTCCGGGAGGTCGCAGCGCTAGCGCATCCAGACGAGCCGGTGGCGACAAGTCAGCGTGCGTTTGACGCTGCGCGTGAGCGGAGTCCGGCTCATGCTGGTTTGCCGCGGGCGAAGCGGATCGCGGAAACGCTTGGGCTGTCGTGGCGTGACGTGCTCGTGGTTGCTCACGAAGCGCCTGCGGAGCAGAACAAACTCCTGGCGACAAAGACGCGGGAATCGGCGCAGGACTGGCTGACGCCGGATCACGTTGCGGCGGTGCTGCGACTCATTGCTTTGCGTCTCGGCGTGGATACGTTGTCGCTGAGCGAGTACCGGGTGGAGCGAGAGAAGGTGCTAGCGGAGGATCGGGCGCGGTGGTTGAGCGGCGGACAAGTCCTGCTCCCAACTGACGATCAGATCATTGTTGCGGTGGGCTCGTGGGAGGGCGCGCTGGCCCTGGCGGGGCTGCGGGAGACGCGCGAGCGCGGCCCGACGACGCGGGGCAAAGCGCCGCCGCTCGTTGATCTCATGGAACGGTTCTACGACGAGTACGGGTTCCAGCCAGCGGCGAAGGACTTGCGACAGTTCGCTCGCGGCAATGGCATCCCCTACCCTGGCTCGCGCCCGCGTAACGCCTTCAAGATCGCGCGCGACGAATGGCGGGAGCAGCGCCGGGAGAACAGCTTGCCGGAGCCGCGCGTCGTGAAGCGCGTCGGTGGTCGCGGGAACAAGTCGCCCGACTATTCGCGTGACGTGGGCGCGGCGCTGCCGAGTGAGCGGCGCCGTGACAAGTGGAGCCGGGAGGATTGCGTTGCGTGGGTTGTACGCTACCTCGTCCAGCTCGGTCCAGGTGAGAGGTCTACGGCGCGAGGTTATAGCGATTGGGCGGCGTCGCAGGAGCTAGCGCCGGTGCTGACGACGATCAAATTGCACGGCAGTTGGGAAGCGGTGCGCCGGGAAGCGCAGGAGCGCTTGACCGGGCGGCTGTCTGCTCAGTAGAACGATCGACGAATGTTCTACTGAAAGCCTGCGCCGGTGCGGATGATGGGGGTGTGGTGTAGTTGGCTCCGGCGCGGCGGCAACCGCGCCGAAGCCGGACACAGGAGGTCTTGTCTCCTATGCAGGATCAGCGTAGTGGTTCCATCCCGTACAAGAGGTAGCGTCGCGTGGAGGCGGCGGTTCTCGCGCTCGTCATCGCGGAGGACTGGCCGTGGAGGGCGTGGGAACTGGCGGAGCGGTTGGGTGTCCCGGTAGACGTGATCGGGGTGTGCGTTGGGCGGCTCTGCGCTGACGGCTTGCTGGTCGCCCACAGCGACACCTTCCGCGCTTCACTGACGGCGATCCGCGGCGACGAACTCGCACGGTGCTGGTCCTCGCTCGTGGATGGCTCAGGCGCGCCGGGATGCTGAGGCGTCTTGGCGTCGTGCGAGAATGGCGCGCCGATGTCTACCGACGTAGCGTCTGCGCTGATTGGGGCTGCTGCCGCGCTGGCGGTCGTGGTTGTGAACGGCTTGGCGCAGCGGAGGCTTGAAGCGCGACGGCAGCGGGATGAGCTAGCCGCGGCTGCGATTACGGACGTGTTCGTTGCTCTGGCGCAGAGCGCGCACGGCAGCCGGCATCAGGCGTCGGAGTTGTTCTCGCAGGCGAAGGCTCGCATTGCGGCGTATGGCTCGCGCGAGGTCGTGGACGCGCTGCTCGCGTTCCAGAAGGCCGGCAACAACACCCTGTCTCCCGAGGGGCAGGCCGCGTTTGCCGACTTGGTGCGTTGCGCTCGCCTGGCCTTGGGGAACAAGGAGCCGATCCCGTCCGGCGACGTGCTGTCCGTGCTGTTCGGCGCGGAGGGCGAGCGGCCCGGCGAGGGCGGCTTGTGAGGCACCCACGTTGGCGCTTCGGGGCGGTTGCGCAGGTTTGGCGA
>JBEKGK010000265.1:0-3232 GCA_050012835.1 Solirubrobacteraceae bacterium
CTCAGCTCGCGTAGGCGCGCGCGGATGCGCCGCGCCGAGGCGTCGGGGTCGCGCGGCAGCAGCACGAGCGTCTCGCTGTCGCCCTCGGCGGAGGCGTTGGAGGCGTCGACGCCGGCGTTGGCGCACACGAAGCCGTGGCGGGTTCGGCAGATGAGCACGCCGCGCTCCGCTCGCAGCACCTCGACCGACTCGTCGAGCACGACCTGGACCGCGCGCGGGTCCTTCTCCTGACCCTCGGGCGCCGCGGCGGCGAGCTCGATCGCGCGTGCGCTCGCACGCACGTCCGCGAGCGCGACGACCGCGCCCTCGGCCTTGGAGACCGCCTTCTGCGCGATCGCCACCAGCTGTCCGTCGCGGAGCGCCTCCCCGTCGAGCGCGGCGAGGATCAGCGCGGCGAGGTCGTCGCCGGCGCGCACCTCCGGGAGGCCGTGCAGGCCGCGTGCGCAGAGGCTCGCCACGATCGCGTGCGGCTCAGGCGGGGGTTGTAATGGAGATGATGTTCGTGCGTTCGGGCTGGCCGAGCACCGCGCGTGTACGCGTGGCACGGGCGGGGTGGGCCGCGAGTCGCGCGCGCAGCACGTCGAGGTCGGCGCCGGTGTCGATGTCCAACAGCAGCGACGGCACATGCTCCACGCGGCAGGCGACGCCGGCGGCGAGCGCGAGCGCGCGGTGACGCTCGCAGCTGCCGGGTCCGAAGCTGGGCGAGATCGCGTCCGGGGGCGCGAGCAGCAGGCCGTTGGTGCCGGTGCCGTGCCGGTCGGGCACGATCACCACGTGGGGCTCGCGATCGTCGCGAGCGCTGGCTTCGCGGTTCTCCCACGCGCCGGGGTCTCGAGGCGCAGCGCCCGTGCCTGCGCCGAGCAGCGCGTTCAGCTCCGCGGGGTCGAGCGTGGGACAGTCGCCGGGCACGCACAGCACGCGCTCGAGGCCCTCGGCGAGCGCGCGCCGTATGCCGAGCGTCGCGGCGGCCGGCTGGCCCTGCTCGTGGTCGTCCTCGATCACGATCGCTCCCTGTTCGCGCGCGGCGGCGGCGACGGAGCGCTCGCCGGTGACGAGGATCGTCTGCTCGATCGAGTCCGTCTGCGCCAGCGCTAGCAGCACGTCCGCGACCATCGCTTCGGCGAGCTCCAGCCGCAGGGGGTCGGCCACGCTCGCGCCGAGGCGCTGCTTGGCCCGGGCGAAGCGCTTGACGGGCAGGATCGCTGCGGTGCGCATGTGCACGCAGACGATAGTGGCGCGCGCGCCGCGGCCGGCCGCGGCTACCAGCCGAGCAGCATCAGCCCGAGCGTGACCCCCGGGCCGATCGTCACCATCAGGCCGCGCTCGCCCGGCTCGGGCCGGTAGCGCTCGATCGTGTCCTTGAGCACGTACAGGATCGAGGGCGTGCCGACGTTGCCGTGATTGGCCAGCGCGTCCCAGCTCGTGGCGAGGTCCTCGCGGGAGAGCTTGAGCGCGCTCTGCACGTTCTCGACGATGCGCCTGCCGCCGGGATGTGCCATCCAGTGGTCGATGTCGGAGTGGTCGAGCCCGTTGCGCTGAAGGAAGCCGCCGACGACATCCGGCAGCGCCGCGCCGCCGATATCGGGCAGGTCGCGTGCGAGGTGCAGGTAGCTGTCCTCGCTGCTCACCGCGAGGCTGACCGCCTCGAGCGTGCCGCCTATCTGGTGCACCTGCGAGGCCAGGATCAGCGGCCCGTCGGCGCGCGGGTCGCTGGACAGCAGGGCGGCGGCGCAGCCGTCGCCGAAGATCGCCGCGCCGATCGTCTTCGCCTTCGGGTCATCCGCTGCGGCGCTCGTCAGCAGGCCGCTCATGCTGTCCGCGGCCACGACCAGCGCGTGCCTGTCCGGGTGCTCGCGCAGCGACTGCGCGGCGAGCCGCATCAGCGGCACCGCGCTCGCGCAGCCGACGCCGCTGACGTGGTACTTGTCGGTCGAGGGGTCCATCTGGAAGTGCTCGACGAGCCGGTGTGCGACGCTGGGACAGCCGAGCGAGTACAGGCTCGAGCTGATCACCGTCCCGATCTGGAGCGGGTCGAGCTGCAGCTGCTCGACCGCGCGGATCGAGTGCTCCAGCAGCTCTTGCTCGATCCGCTCGGTGCGTCCCTGCAGGGTGCGCCCGAGGAAGTCCTCGCTCAGATCCAGGTGGCGATGCTTGACTCCGCAGCGCGCGAAGATGCCCTCGGCGAACTCGTTGCCTGCCAGCCCCAGCCGCTCGAGGACCTGCGCCTGGGAGAGGACGTCGTCGGAGTCGGAGACCGCGATCGCAGCGATCCGCGGGCCCGAGCGCTTGACCGGGCGGCGCGTGGCCGGCCTAGTGCGGCTGGCCAGCTCCGGCTCGACGAGAAGCGAGCCTCCGTGGGCGGGATACAAGCCGTTCTGCACAGTTGGGACTCCTTGCTCGAGGGTGGGCGTCCGGGTCGAGCTGCTCGGCTCAGTGTTCGACGATATGAGCAACAACCCCCCATTGCCGGTGCCGATGCGTTGTTCTTATTGACTTCTTCGCGTGCCTGCAGGTCGATTGGCCCTCGTACAACGGACCGGCAGCGCTACCAGTAGGTTACACGCATTACAGGCGTCTTGGGAGAGAACGCGGATGAGCATCGAGTTGATAGGGGCGGGCCTGCCGCGCACGGGCACGCTGACGCAGAAGCTGGCGCTCGAGGAGCTGGGCCTGAGCCCTTGTTACCACTGGGTCAACCTGATCGCCGATCTCGACACCGTCGAGTTGTGGGATCGGGCGATGGACGGGGACGCGCAGTGGCAGGAGATCTTCGGCGAGCACCGCTCGACGGCCGACTGGCCGGGGGGCTACTTCTACCGCGAGCTGATGGACTTCTACCCCGACGCCAAGGTGCTGCTGAGCGTGCGCGAGCCCGAGTCGTGGGAGCGCAGCTTCAGGGACACGATCTGGACGATGTGCCACGGCGAGACGGTGATGCCGCTGCTCTCGCGTGCTCGCGCGCAGATCGACCCCCGCTGGCAGCGCTACCTGGCGCTCGTCGATCGCATGTTCTGGGGCCCGCAGGGGACGTTCGCCGCGGGGCACGCCGACCCGGCGCAGATGATCGAGCAGGCGCTCGCCCACAACGAGCAGGTCAAGCGCGTGGTCCCCGCCGAGCGCCTGCTCGTGTGGGAGGTCACCGACGGCTGGGAGCCGCTGTGCGACTTCCTCGGCGTGGCCGTCCCCGACGGTCCGCTGCCGCATGCCAATGACCGCGACACGTTCCTGGAAC
>JBEKGK010000266.1:0-3227 GCA_050012835.1 Solirubrobacteraceae bacterium
CGCTGCGAGAGGGCCTGCAGCGCACCATCGACCAGTCTGGCGTCGAGCTGCTGATCGGTGGCGGCGCCAGCTGACGCTCCGCGCGGCCGTGGCGGCCCCGCCGCGCGGCCGCGCAACCAGGCGTGCAGCGGCCACGCTGACAGGCCGTGCGAGCGCTCCATCTGCGAGGCTGCAGTGTTGTGAGCAGTGAGATGGGACCACGCGTGTCGGAAACGTCCGCTCCGTCAGCTCCGCCAGCCCCTCGTACGCCCTCGACGCTGTCCGCGGCGACGCGGCGCATCGAGCGCTCCGAGCACGACATTCGCCGCAAGCGCCCGCCGGCGCTGCAGCTGCTGCTGCGCATGGCCACGGTGTGGCGCGTCGCGCGGGTGGCGTCGCTGCTGGCGCTCGACTTCGCGGGCGTCGCGCTTGCGATCTTCACCGCGCTCGTTCTCAAGGAAGCGGTCCACGGCCGCGTGCAGGCGGTGCATTCGCGCGAAACCACCGAACACTTCCTGCCCTTCGCCTACCTGCTCACCGCGCTGCTGTTCGCGCGCTCGGGGCTGTACGCGCAGCGCGCTCTGCGCCCCGGGCTCTCGCGGATCGTCGGGTCGCTGTTCCAGGTCGCGTTCGTGGCGCTGATCTACGCGGTCGTCAGCGGCGAACACTTCTCCAGCTACTACCTCTTCTGGAGCTCGCTCGCGTTCGCGATCTTCTACATCGCCTCGGCACGCGCGGCCTACGAGCGGATCACGGCGGCGCTGCTGCGAGCGGCCGGCTACCAGCGCCGCGCGGTGCTCGTGGGCAGCGGCAAACACATAGCCGACGTCGCTCACGCGCTCGCGGACGTGCCTCACTCTCCGATCGAGGTCGTCGGCTTCCTCTCGTCCAAGCAGCTTCCCGCCAACGGCCTGCGTCCGCTCGGCTCGCTCGAGCGCTTGGAGGACGTGCTGAGCGCAGAGCGGGTCGACGAGGTGATCATCGCCGACCCCGAGTTCCCCCAGGACGACGCCGTGGAGCTCGTCGACAAATGCCACCAGCGCGGCGTGCGCGTGCGCCTGGCGCCCTCCACGATGGAGATCCTGATCCACCGCGCCGAGTTCGTCCCCGGTCAGTCGGTGCCGCTGTTCGAACTCGGACCGCCCGTTTTCGAGGGCATCGACTTCGCGCTGAAGCGCACCTTCGACATCATCGGCGCGACGCTGCTGCTCATACTGCTCAGCCCGCTGCTGCTGGCGATCACGCTCGCCGTGCGCCTCACTTCGCGCGGGCCGGTGCTGTTCCACTCGATGCGTCGCGGCATCGGCCAGCGCCCGTTCGCGTGCCTGAAGTTCCGCACCATGCACACGGACGCCGAGGAGTCCCAGGCCGAGCTGGAAGACCTCAACGAGGCCTCAGGTGCGCTTTTCAAGATCCGCGAGGACCCGCGCCTGACGCCCATCGGGCACCTACTGCGGCGCTTCTCGCTGGACGAGCTGCCGCAGCTCGTCAACGTGCTGCGCGGTGAGATGTCGCTCGTGGGCCCCCGCCCGCTGCCCGAACGCGACTACCAGATGCTCGAGGACTGGCACCGCAAGCGCTATCTCGTGCTCCCCGGCCTGACCGGCCTGTGGCAGGTCTCAGGGCGCTCCGAGCTCGACTTCGACGATCTCGTGCACCTCGACTTCATCTACCTCGAGAGCTGGTCGCTCGCGCTCGATCTGACGATCCTGCTGAAGACGATCCCCGCTGTGCTGACGCGGCGCGGGGCCTACTGAGGCTCGACCGGGCGCCCGCCGAGGCGCGGCGGGGCGCCTACTGAGGCTCGAGCCCGTCGATTCCCGCGGCTCCCGCGGGGCGACGGCGAAGCGGCCGCGCGGCCGGGCGCGGCTGCTCGGTGGGCGCGGCGCTCGCGTACACGCCCCAGGTCGCCCGCGCCGCGTCCTGCCAGCTCCACGCCGGCGGCGCCGGCGCCGGTCGCCGCGCGGCCTGCGCCGCCGCGATCAGGCCCTGCATGTCCCCCGGCGCAACGAACGTCGCCCGCTCACCCAGCACCTCGCGCAGGGCAGGAGCCTCGCACGCCGCGACCGGTGTGCCGCAGGCGAGCGCCTCGACCGCCGGCAGGCCGAAGCCCTCGTCGGTGGAGGACAGCACCAGCGCGTGAGCGGCGCTGTAGATCGCCGCCAGCTGCTCGTCGGAGACCTGGCCCGTGAGGATCACGTCGGGGAGCTCCCGCGCCCACGGACGGGTGGAGCCGACGAGCACCAGCGGCAGCTCGCGGGGGGTGGTCGCGAGCTTGACGATGTGCTTGCCCGGGTCGGGGTGGCGCAGCCCGCCCACCCACACCAGGAAGCGCTCCGGCAATCCGAAGCGCGCCCGCACGGCGGCGATCGCCTGCGGCGTGCGCGGGTACATCGCGGCGTCGGCGGCCTCCGGGATCACGACCACGCGCTCGCGCGCCA
Source organism: Solirubrobacteraceae bacterium (assembly GCA_050012835.1). Classification (GTDB taxonomy): domain Bacteria; phylum Actinomycetota; class Thermoleophilia; order Solirubrobacterales; family Solirubrobacteraceae; genus Palsa-744. The sequence goes on from JBEKGK010000266.1 coordinate 2,421, forward strand.
GCTTCAGGTGCGTCACCGCGTCGCGCGCCACCGTCTCGCTCGGGACGATCACGCGCGCGGCGCGCTGGAGGGCGAGGTTGCGCAGGCGCAGGCGCAGTCCGCCGCGCAGGTGCTCGCTGCGGCGCTTGAGCGCCGCCAGATCGTGGACCGTGACGACCATCGGGCACGGGCTGTGCAGCATCGCCCCGTCCATCCACGGCGAATGGAACACCTCCGCGCTGCGCGAGCGCGCCAGCGCTGACGGGCGATGCGTCTCGAGGATCTCGTCGCCGGCGGCGACCGTCTCGCGCAGCGCCGCCAGCAGGCAGCGCGAGTAACGCCCGACGCCGTCCGGGTCGGAGACGGGACGGCTGTCGAACGCGACCCTCACCGCTGTCCGTTTCGCGTCACTCGATCCCCCAAACGTGCATTGCGCCAACACTAGTCGCTCTGCCCATCGTTGGGTAGTTATGAGAGCCTTGGTGCAGTGCCTTCGCGCGAGCACTACGAAGCTCTCTGGCAGGCGGTGCCGGAAGGGCTCGAGCCGTCCTGCTTCGCGCTGCGCAAGCGCTTCCTGCTGGATCGCGTGCGCCCCGGCGACCGCGTGCTCGACGTCGGCTGTGGCGAGGGGCGCTTCACGGCCGAGCTGGCGCGCGCGGGGGCGCTCGTGGTCGGCATCGACGTGGCCGAGGAGCCGCTGCGCCGCGCGCGCTCGCGTCACCCCGAGCTCGACCTGCGCCTCGTCGACGACGAGCGACCATGGGAGCTCGCGGACGCGTGCTTCGACGTGGTCTGGGCCGGCGAGGTGATCGAGCACGTCGCCGACAC
>JBEKGK010000267.1:0-3218 GCA_050012835.1 Solirubrobacteraceae bacterium
GAAGTTGTAAAGCTCAGTAGGACCGGATTGCCGTTATCTAGGTATTGACCTGGAGTTTCTTGAGCCACAGCACCGCTTGCAGTTAGATAGGTGTGGAGATTCTGATAGATAGTTCCCGAAATACCGGGGACTCCGACGAACGTACCCCATTGTTGATAATAATAGTCGTACATCAACGTCTGGTCGGTGGAAATGGTGAATCTGACTTGGTTGGTGCCGGGAATCGCGGTCGCAGAATTAACCGTGGCAGAATTGAATGCCTCAACAGGAGCGCCGATGTAGCTTGTCGAAAGGTCGCGGCCAAGTAACCAAATTCCTTTGTCAGACTGGAACATCAATCCGCCAGGAGAACCGTTTATAGTCGGCGTAATGACGATGGAGTTCTGATTCGAGCATCCTACCGTCGAGGTAATGAAAATAGGTTGAGAATATTGGGAGTTAGCTCCGGTATTGTCCGGCCCACTTCCGTTGATGTAGTAGATCGCATCGCGCTTGAAGATGATCAGTTTGTCATCCATAGGAAAAATGGCCGTGATCGGTCCTGTGGATCCTTGCGCACCTGTGGATGGAGCCACATAGAAAGTAAGAAGATCCGACATTTCCACCGGAGTGCCTTCAATGACTTGCTTTGAATACCAGAGTAGATTTCTATCTTCGGCGTCGATGAGCCATAGCCGATCATCAAAAAGTGTGGACGCCACGGCAGCCGGTCCACCGACATCCTCTACAACACCACCGGTCGTATAGATGATTTCATTTCCTACAACATTTTGTTCATTGGTCGTGATTAAAAAAGCGAAAGAATCGCTCGATGTCACGTTCAGAGTTGGAGCAGAGTTCGGATTCGCTCCTGCATTTCCCACTTGATAATATACTTGTTCTGCTACCGACCAAAGATAGACTTGAATGGTTGCATTTTGTTTGTACGTCAGACGCAAATAGGGGATATTGACCGTAATTGATCCGGTAGTGATGTTACTCCCACTATCCGTAGTCGTAATAGGAACCGGAACTGATGGAGCACTTCTAATGACATTTCCAGCGGCGTCGTTCCATGAGTAAATGACCTGCACATAATAGGATGGTTGACCCGTTACCCAATTGGTCGGGCGAGAATCCATGCTTCCGCCAGTGGTAGACCATGTCGCCTCCACATTGTCTGGGAATAGGTTAAACCCTAGTTCATTCAGAGTTTGCCCGTCAAAGGTCCAGAGAAGACCACCAGATATGTTGAGAGTAGACCCAATCTCAGATGCTCCCAGCGTGGAAGAGTTGAATCCGATCGTAGCCAAATTAATGCCAGTCTGGGAATAAATGTTACTGGCCCCGGCAGGACCGATAGTGGGATTCAGACCCAGAGTACTTTGCGATTCGATCAAGTCCTTATAGAGATATGCGATATAAACATTAGATCCCGACACTTGGGCCTGCGGAAGTCCAGTAGGCAAATAACCTGCGGAAGTACTTAGAGAAGCTCCACCGTTTTCATAAGCAAACCTGGACACGATATTACTATTTTCATCAATCAGAAAATAAGTCGATTGAAGTGCAGAGGCATACTCCGTCAAAACGTAAATGTCTCCATTGACGATGAATGCCTTAGATGCCAGCCCGACAGATTTAGCAATTAGGTTTCCACCGCCAACTATCCCGGTAGTTACAGTGGCCGGAAGGTCAACGGTTACCGACAGAATAAAATTAGTTGGAAGAGTGGCATCATAGGTGTAGGTGTTCGCTACTTCGTAAAAAACAGTAGCAACACTTACTGGCGCACCACTCACAATCTGCTGATTCCCTGCGCAAGTTATATTATAAACCGATACAGGAGCCGAAATGATTTGTGTCGCAGTCATTAACGGTTGAAGAGAGCTATTGACCGCTACAACGCTTCCAATGCTCGTGCCAGAATTATAAAAGGCTGCATAAATCACGGGATTGGAAGGAACTGTAATGTCTGCGCATACACTCATGTGAGTGGCGATCGATCCCGCAAACGACGTGGGAGATGACAGAATGAGACTACTCGTCAGATAATTGATCGCTACGTTACTGCCTCCAGACGTGTTGTAGTAAGCGAAATAAAGATTATTTCCTACTACAACTCCATCCCATGAAAGAGAAGGCGCGGCAGTATAAGATGCCACAAGTGTTCCTGCTGAGGCTGAATTCGGGTTTGAAATTGAAACCGCGATATACTGTAAGTGTGACGTACCGGCGATGAAAGCCGTGTAAACAATTACGAAATATCCCCCAAGTACAAATACTCTAGGTGATCCGTCAGTTGTTCCAGTACCGATCTTGAGCGGATTTGAGATCACTTGACCTCTGATTGCATCAGCAATCACATACCTATAATCAAGAGTTCCGTTGTTATTTTCTGTGTAAACGGTACAAACAAGCCCGCTTGGAGAAACCGCCGAATCACACTGTACCTGGTTGATGGCAGACCGCCCAACAGGAAGTGTCAATAAAGAAATGGGTTGAAATGTTCCTTTATTCACCCACGTCTCGTTGGATTCAAAATAAGATTCGACAGATGACCCCAGCGCGGTCAAATTCCCGTTCAGTGTAGTGAGATAAACCGATTGAGCGTTCGGAAGTGCGGCGAGAGGACCATACCCATTTCTTTTCTGGAGTAATCCACCTTTGGTGAAAACGCTATTCTGCAATACCAAAAACTTACCCATCTGAACTTGATATGGATCAGTTTTTGTGTCCAGCCCTTCAAAGAAGTTGATAGGAACGGCCTGCTTTACGATCATTCAAGTCTCATAAGCCACTAAAACAGCATTATTCACCGCTGTGTTTGTTGCTGAAAATAACGACCCAGCTACTTGAATGGAGTAAGTATAAGTACCAGCAGCCACAATGTCCGTGTATTGAAATGCTGAAGCCGGAACGCTGGTAGACATTGCAGCCGTAGAGGTGGTCGTTACCGTAGTGGTATACGTTTGTCCAGAAGATGGCGACGCCGTAGTAGTAGCTGGTGAGGAAGACGATATCGCGCAAAGACTTCCGGTGCCTTCGACCGAGAGAGTCGTTGCACCGCGCAAAAAATATACAGACGAATTTGGAGTGTTCCCAAAAGTAGCCGCAGTAGAAACTACTGTTGAACGATTACCAGATCCATCATTTTGAATGAAAACCCTAACAGGTCTTCCGCCAGTGACAATTGTGACACTCAAATTCGTCACAGCCACAGGAGTAGAGGACCCAGT
>JBEKGK010000268.1:0-3190 GCA_050012835.1 Solirubrobacteraceae bacterium
TAGGCGCCCATCGGGCCGCCCATCGCGACGATCGCGCTGTGCTCGCGCCAGTCGGGCAGCTGCTCGCCCTCATCGAGCTGCACGCGCTGGAGCGAGAGGCCCCGCTCCAGCAGCTCGTCCTCGTAGGCCGCCGGGGGCTCGCAGCCGATGTGCTGGAGGACGAGCAGCGGCTGCATGGAGCTCAGCGCGGGGGCTGCTCGCCGTCGTGGTAGTCGACGGTGTCGGGGTGCTCGCGCGGCTCGTCGAACAGGGGGTCGTTGATGTTCGCCATACACGGAAGCGTAGGCGTGACGCGGGCGGAGCGGCCGGTGGGGCCGCACGCGGACGGCTGGACTTGCAAGTGTGCACGTGATGGACGACTTGCAACTCGTGATCTTCGACTGCGACGGCGTGCTGGTCGACAGCGAGACGATCTCCAACAGCGTGCTCGCGCGCCTGCTGAGCGCGGAGGGGCTGCCGACGACGCTGGCGCAGGCTCGCCGCGACTACCAGGGGTTGCTGCTCGGCGAGGTCGTGCTGGGCGCGCAGGCGAAGCTCGGCCGTCCGCTGCCGCCAGGCTGGGTCGCCCGCTATGAGCGTGAGCGCACCGAGGAGTTTCGCCGGGAGCTGGAGGCGGTGCCCGGCGCGGCCGGGGCGGTGGCGCGCATCGCCGCGGCGGGTGTGGCGGTGTGCGTGGCCTCGCAGGGCAAGCTGGCGAAGACGCGACTGTCGCTCGAGCTGACGGGCCTGCGCCATCTGTTCGGAGACGCGACCTTGTTCTCGGCCGAGTCGGTGCCGCGCGGCAAGCCGCACCCCGACCTGTTCCTGCACGCCGCGAGCGTGATGAACGCCGAGCCCGCCCGCTGCGTGGTCGTCGAGGACACCCCGTCGGGCGTGACGGCCGCGGTGGCGGCGGGCATGCGCGCGCTCGGCTACAGCGCCGACTCAGACGAGGCGGCGCTGCGCGGAGCCGGCGCGGAGGTCGTGTCCTCGCTGGATGAGGTGCCGGGGCTGCTGGGGCTCGCTTGATCAGGCCTGCGAGTAGCGCAGCGAGTTGTGACAGCTACGGGTATGGCGGGGCGACGATGTGCCGGGCCAGGCGCCCGTGTCCGCCCTGCTCGGCTGTGAATGCGAGTCAGCCAACCCAGCGGGCAAGGAGCGGGTCCTGCGCGGCTGCGGCCCGCAGGCGCTCGGCGGTTGCCCCGCGCAGATCTCGCTTGGTGCGCGCGTAGACGTCCGGCGGGAACGCTGCGACGTTGGTCGCGAGCTCGAGCGCGCGGGGTAGGACCTCGTCGGGCTCGAGCACCTCGTCGAACACGCCGAGGCGCAGGCATTCGGTGGCGTCGATCAGCTCGTTGCCGAGCGCGAGCACGCGCGCGGCGTGCGGCGCCAGCTCCGCTGTCACGACTCCGATCGCTGCCTGCGGGTAGGGGACGCCGACCTTCACCTCGGTCAGCCCGTAGCGCCCGGTGCTGGAAGCGATGCGGATGTCGGTACAGAGCGCGAGCACCAGGCCGCCCGCGATCGCGTGGCCGGTGATGGCCCCGATGACCGGGCACGGCAGCTCGTAGACGCCGAGCGCCATCGCGTTGATGCTCGCGACCATCTGGCGCTGCTCCTCCGGTCCGTATCCGGGCACCAGCTTGAGGTCGGCGCCCGCGGAGAAGAACCCGGGGCGCCCGGCCATCACCAGCGCACGAGGCGGGTCGCTCGCCACCTGCTCTGTAGCGGCGAGCAGGTCGCGCAGCAGGGTGACGTCCATCGCGTTCGCGGGTGGCCGGTCGGCGGTCAGGATGACCACGCCAGCGTCGTGGTCGCGCAGGGTGACGTGCTCCATGTAAGCGGAGCCTATTGCCCAGCGGGAGAACGTGGACGGCGAGGAGCGGGCGAGGCAGTCAAGTCGAATACGGCGCGACACGGCTGAGCCATTCGCCAAGGCTCGTCACGCGCTGGGCAGCTTGGTCTTCGTCCTATCAGGGTCATCGCATCCCGCTCGCGGCCGGATCCCGGCGCGGCATGGCCGAGCACAGCCCGACCCGCCCTGGGGAGCCCGCATATACAAACGCCCCGGCCTCCTCACCGGGGCCGGGGCGTTTCGACCTTCTTCTAGATGGTGGAGCTAGGGGGACTCGAACCCCCGACCTCCTGGGTGCGATCCAGGCGCTCTCCCAACTGAGCTATAGCCCCGCGCGCGCTTGCCGGTGGCCACGCGAACGGCCAGGGAAGTGTAGTCGTAGAACGAGTCCCGACGGGCGCAGTATGGTTTGGAGGCGCGATGGGACTGCTCGACGAAGCCATACGCGAACACTTGGAGCTCAAGCGCCGCAGAGGCGCCGACCCGAGCGCGGTAGCGCGCGAGGAGCGCGAGGCGCTGGCCCCGGTCCTCACCGACGATGCCGCCGGTGACGATGGCGACTTGCTTGACGACGCGCCCGAGATCGCCGAGATCACGCCGGCCGACCCCGTGCCCGCGCAGGAGCGTCCCGGCGACGACGAGCGGCTCGCGAGTCTCTCGACAGTCGGCCAGGAGACCGCCGAGCTGGACATGCAGGCGGCGATGGAGGAAGACCCCGATGCAGCCGACGGTGCGTCTCCGATCGTCGATGGACCGACACCTCCCGCGTACTCAGGCGAGTCGCCCGCAGAAGATGGACTGGACTGGGAGTTCCCGAGCGAGCGAGAGCGTGAGGCAGCGCCGGAGGACGTGCCCGGGCAGGAGCGGCTCACGTTCGAGTAGGTCGACCGCCGGGCGGTGGTGTTCGCCGGGCGCCTTTCGCAGCGGCGATGTTCCCCTAAACTCAGGGAGCTGCGGGGCCATAGCTCAGCTGGGAGAGCGCCTGCTTTGCAAGCAGGAGGTCACCGGTTCGATCCCGGTTGGCTCCATTCGCGGATTGCCTGCAAGGCAGCGGGTTTTGGCGGGCAGGTGGTACTCGATTGGCATACTAGTTTGGCCGAGAGTACCGCATGTGAGTACCACATCGGGCCTGATTTTGTGGGGGATCTGAGCTTCGGCGGTCTGCAGGCAGGGGGCTGTCGGTTCGATCCCAGTTGGAGTTCTGTGCGCAAACAGGCGCCGATGACAGGCACCGACGCTTGGGGTCGCAGGCGCGACGCGCGCAGCACATATGGTCGTCGACACATTCCGTCGACAGATGTAGTAGGTTGTGAAGTGTCGACATAATCCGTCGACGCCCACCACTATCGAAGGGAA
>JBEKGK010000269.1:0-3190 GCA_050012835.1 Solirubrobacteraceae bacterium
ACCAGCCCACCGAAGCAGGCCGTGACATCGTGGTCTTGATGGTTGAAGGCGTCGGCGAGGATGGAGGCGATCGAGTCGGCGGCGTCATCGATGATGCGCGCGTTGCGCTCAAGCTCGTCACGCAGCCGGTCATCGTCATCGGGCAGGAGTCGCCCGGCTCGGTGCAGCGCGGCGAAGATCTCATAGGCATCCTCGCCAGAGCCCTCCTCGCGCTGCGCGCCAGCACACAGCCAGAACCGCGCGGTCTCGGTCTCCAGCCACGTTGCGCCACGCCACCGTCCGTGACGCAGCCGGTACACGAGCGGATGCTCGATCGAGAGGATGCGCCTCTGCCCGCGTGGCGCCGCCGGCGCGAGACGCCGCGCCTCAGCGATGAGCGGGTGTTCGAGGCTGCCGAGGTCGATCTCTACGGATGGCACCTCCACCTCGAGATCCTCACGCAGACAGCGCAGCGTCACGCGCGTTCGTCGTTCCGGTTTGCTCGGCATCGGGCGGGAAACCATATCCAGCGGCCCCGACCCCTCCCGCGTAGACCCTCTCGCTGACACTGGTAGGCCACTGGCGCTGTGACTGACACGCTCAGCCGCCAAGTATGAAAGCGATTGCTTTCACATGATGTGGACTTGTGGTGTTGCGGTGAAGCGCGGCGTACGGTCGCGCTATGGACATATTCGTATGTACTCGCATACGCGCGATTAGGGGTAGATGCTGGGGCTGTGGGGGGCTACACCTCTCACGTATGGTCGAGTGGCGTCGTGTTCTCCGTGGGGTCCGCAACTATGCGGTTGCGTGTTTGCGCAGTTGTAGACAAGGAGCGACAGTCGGCGTTAAGTCTCGGGGCGTGGTCATCGCTTGTATTCCCGTCCCGGTTTCAGTGTTCCCAGGGCCCCTTGAGGGCGCGGGGGATGCGTTTGCGCATCACGCGCTTTCGTTGCTAGGGACGCTCGCGCCGCTGCTCGCGCTGGCACTGGCAGGCTTGACGCTGATCCCCGTGTGGCGGGTATGGAGTCGGCACCGGCTGGCGGGGGCGGGCTGCTGGTTTGAGCTGCGTCTCGGTGAGCAGGTCTCGCGGCCGGCGCTTGAGGCGTTCACCCGCACGCTCGCGGGTGGGCTGCCGCGGCCGTTGCTCAGTGCGAGGCCGTGGGTCGCGCTGTCGGTGTCCTCGCAGGAGGACAGGGCGACGTGTGGCTTGTTTATCTCTGGTGGGCTTTCCCCGGCTCAGGTCCGCGCGTCGGTCGAGCAGGCGCTTGGAAGTGTCACAGTCCAACCCGAGGACGCGACGCCGGCCGCTGCTGGTGGTGGGAGTGTGCGGTTGAGGGTTGCGAGTCTCGCGCCGATCGGCTCGCGGTTTCTTCCGTTGCGTGTCGATCACCGGGTGGACCCGGCTGGTCAGCTACTCGCGTCTCTGCGAGCGCAGGAAGCCAGCGAGGGCGGCGTCGTGCAGTTGGTGTTGCAGGCCCCGCCCAGGTCAGCGAGCGCGAAGGCCAGGAGCCAGGCCGCGCGGCTGCGCTCCGGCCGCGGGCTACAACCAAGCGTCTCGCTGCGCGCGCTCCAGATGGTCGCCTCGATGTTGGGTGAGGTACTTGACCTGTTCACTCCCAGTTCGCCGCACCCGGTGGGCCGGCCGGCGCTGGCAAGGGCGGCGGACCCGTTCTCGCTGGAGCGCGCCCGCGCGATCGACGCGAAGGCCGGCACACCGCTGCTGGCGGCGACGCTGCGGGTGGGCGCGTGGGCGACCGACCGGCGGCGGGCGCGTGGCCGGCTGGGTGGGCTGCTCGCGGCGCTCGGCCAGTACCAGGAGCTCGGCGGGCTGCGCCGAAGCTGGGAACCCTTCTGCGCAGCGCGGCTCGCACGGTGTTTGCCGCCTGTGAAGCCGCGGCTGCTGTTGGGTAGCGGCGAGGCCGCGGCGCTGATCCCGGTCCCGGAGGAAAGTGCGCTCGCGCCCGTGTCGTTCACCGAGGCGCCATCGCGCAGGGTCGCGCCTGTCGCGCAAGCCCCGTCGCGTGGGCTGCTGCTGGGTCGCAGCGACTACTCGGGGTTCGACCGTGAGGTCCGCGTCGAACCGCGGGCGCTGCTCCAGCACACGCATGTTCTCGGGCCGACCGGCCGTGGCAAGAGCACGCTCTTGTTGAACATGACGGTCGAGGCGATCCGTGCGGGGATGGGTGGGATCGTGCTCGACCCGACCGGGGAGCTGACCGATCTCATCCTCGCCCGCGTACCCCGCGACCGGGAGAAGGATGTTGACCTGCTCGACCTCGGGGACGAGAGCTATCCGCCGGCACTGAACCTGCTCGCGTGTCCGCCGGGGGAGGGCGATGCGCAGGCGCAGGCGATCTGTGGCATCTTCGCGCGGCTGTTCGCGAGGTTCTGGGGGCCGCGCACTGAGGACATCCTGCGCTCCGCGCTCACCACCCTGCTTGTCGGCCGCGACCCGGCCGGGCCGGCACCGACATTGGCGGATGTACTCACGCTGCTGTCCGATCCCGGCGAGCGCTCCCGGTATCGCGCGAGCGATCCGGTGGCGCTGGATGTGTTTTGGCGGCAGTGGCAGACGCTCAGCGAGCCCGCGAGGGTACAGGCGCTCGCGCCCCTCTCGAACAAGCTGCGGGCGCTGCTGGGGAACCGCACGCTGCGCAACATGCTCTGCCAGCCCGCCGCGCCGGACATGCGGGAGCGGATCAACGGCGGACGGTGGCTGATCGTCTCGCTCCCGCAGACCTTGGGGGAGGATGCGGCGGACATGATCGGCTCGGTGCTGTTGCACCGCGCGTGGCAGGCCGCGCAGCGCCTCGGGCCGCTCGCGCAGAGCGACCGGCCGCCGTTCCTGTGCCTGATCGATGAGTGCCACCGTTTCTGTCACTTGCCGCAGGGGATGGCGACCGCGCTCGCGCAGGCCCGCGGGTATGGGCTCGGGTTCGTGCTCACTCACCAGCATCTTGCGCAGGTCTCCGATCACGGGCTCCTGGAGGCGATCGACGCAAACTGCCAGACCAAGATTTGCTTCGCGCTTCAGGCCGCCGACGCGAAACGGATGGCGCCGCACTTCCAGCCGCGCCTCGATGCTTACGACCTTCAGCACCTCGGCTCCTACACGATCGCGTGCCGTATCCTGCACGATGCGCGGGAGTTGCCCGCGGCGACGGCCGCGACGCTCCCGCCGCCCAAGCCCACGGCGGGTGACACCGCC
>JBEKGK010000270.1:0-3175 GCA_050012835.1 Solirubrobacteraceae bacterium
CGCTCCGTCCGGGAGGCGTGCTTGTCTACGCTACCTGCACGATCTCCCCGACTGAGAATGAGCTCCTGATGGCCGCCTTCCTGGACTCCAACCCCGACTTCGGCATCGAGGATCTCGCCGCCGAGTCGCCGGCCTACGGGCTGGCCCGTGCCTGTCAGGGCGCGGTGGCAGCGAGAGCCGACCTTGCAGGTACGCTGCTGACGCTGCCCCACCTCGACCATACCGCCGGCTTCTTCATCGCCCGGCTGCGTAGGACCTGAGCGATGGAGGGCGAGCCCGATGCGACCACGCCGGCCATCGACCTGGGGCCCAAGTGCCCCAACTGCGGGGAGCCCTGGCTGCGCCCCACGAACCTCCCGGGCCGATACCGCTGCGTCTACTGCCTGCACCGCTTCGAGCTGACCTCAGTGTGCCCGAACTGCGGCGAGCATTCCACCATCGTGCGGATGTCCTCGACGGCGATCATGAAGTGCAACAACTGCGGCGACTCGATGCTGCAGGCCGTATGAGCGAGCAGCCCGCGGGCTGGCCCGCCGAGCGGGTCGCCCGGATCCTCGCGGACATCCAGGTCGCCCCCTCGATCCTCTCGGCCGACTTCGGAGCGCTGCGAGAGCAGGTGCGGGACGTGCTTGCGGCGGGGGCGCGGGTCATCCACGTGGACGTGATGGACGGTCATTTCGTCCCGCCCATCACCGTCGGGCCGCTCGTGGTCTCGGCCCTGGCCGACGATGTCCGCGAGGCCGGGGGCATGGTCGAGGTGCACCTGATGATCGAGCGCCCCGAGCGCCACGTGGGCGACTTCCTGGCGGCCGGCGCGGACTCGATCACGATCCATGCCGAGGCGACGCCGCACCTCGCCTACGCGGCCAACCTGATCCGCGAGCAGGGCGCAGGGGTCGGGGTGGCGATCAACCCCGGCACCGCGGTGGGCGAGCTCGCCGAGGTCGCCCAGGCCATCGACCTGGCGCTGTGCATGACCGTCAACCCGGGATGGGGCGGGCAGCCCTTCATCGAGCATTCGCTTGCGAAGCTGCCGCGTGTGCGGGCAATCGTCGGCCAGGGCGTGGCCGTCGAGGTGGACGGCGGCATCGATCCCCGCACCGGCCCGCGCTGTCTGGAGGCGGGAGCGAGCGTCTTTGTGGCCGGCTCCTCGATATTCGGCGCCCCAGATCCCGGCCAGGCTTACCGCGAGATCGCCGCCTCCCTGGCGCCCGCCTAGGAAGCGGTCGTGCTGCGGGCGCCGAGGCCCGCGGTGCGCACGGTCGAAGCTGTCGGGATGCGCGGGGTTCCGCGCCGGTAGAGCAGCCCAAGCCCGGCCGCCAGCACCCCCGTGGCACCGGCGTAGCCGACCTCGGTGCGCAGCAGCTGATCGCCGATCGCCGGGGTCAGCATCCAGGCGACGAAGAGCACCGCCGCGAGGATCCAGCAGCCTGCGGCGGCGCGCGCTCGGTCGCGGGCGAGAGCCGCCTGGTTGAGCGCGCCCGAGGTCAGGTGCAGCCCCATGCCGATGCCGATCAGGGCCAGCCCGAAGCGGTTGTAGGTCTGGTGCTGGCCGAAGAGCACATGGCCCAGCGCGAAGGGACCCACGAGCAGCAGGCCGAGCGTCACGGCGGCCGCGAAGGCCGCGATGGCGAGTAGCGTCAGGCGGATGGCGCGCGCGAAGGCCGCGTGGCCGGCGGTCGCCTCCAGCCCCGTCAGATGGGGCAGCAGAGAGGTCTGGATCGCCTGGAAGAGCTGCAGCGGTGCCCTGGCGATCAGCAGCACGTTGAAGACGATCCCCGCGAGGGCGGCCCGCGCGGCCGTGGCGTCCACGGTCAGCACGGCGGCGTTCAGCAGGGTCTGCTCGGCGAGCATGATGCTCGAGACCCACACCGCGAAGCCCCCTCCGCGGCGCAGCGACAGCTCGTCGTGGGCGGCCGTCTCCTGGACGCCCTCGGTGCCCGGACCCGCCAGCGCGGCGTCCGCCTCATCGACCGTGATCGGGCCGTCCAGGCGCCCTGCACGATCCGCCCCGGCCGCGACGGGACCGCTGGCGCGCTCGCCCCTGGCGCTCAGGAAGGCGAGGGGCACCACGACCAGCGAGACGAATGGGGCGGCGGCGATCCCCAGGGCGACGGCCGTCTCACCTCCGGCGATGCCGACGGCGACCGCCAGGGCGAAGCAGATGCGGGAGCAGGACTCCATCAGCACGAGGCCGCCGAACAGCCCGAATCGCTGGTTGCCGGCCAGCCAGCCCCTGGCGAAGTAGCTCGCCGCGTAGGCAAGTGTGCCGACGAGGAGCACCTCGTACAGGGCGCGCTGCCCTTCGAAGACGTGGTTGACGAGCTCGCCCTGAAGGGCCAGCGCGACCGCCAGGAAGATCAGGGCGAAGGCGGCCTGGATCATCATTGGAACCCTCATCGGGTGCTGCTCGTGGCCGCGTGCCCGGCGTTCGGCGATCGTGCGCGAGAGCAGCTGTTCGATCGGCCTGTAGATGACCGAGATGATCACGAACATCACCGACCACAACAGGTCGATGCGCTTCGCCGGGGCTTCCCCGAGGACGTGGCTGGCGATCGAGAAGTAGGCGAACGTCAGCAGGCCGGTCGAGGCGATCCCGATCGAGAGGATCCGCGCGCCGCTGCCGTATGAACGGGTCGGGCGGGCCGTGGAGTCCCTAGAGGCTGACAAGCAACATCGTCCAGGGGAACGGCGAGCGCACCTCACTCACCTCTCCCCACCGGCCGAGGAGCTCCACGAAGGCCCCTCGGGACCAGTGGTTGACGTGCCCGGGCGTGTTGCCGAGTGCCGGCCAGTACGCGCCGCGGGCGAGGTTCAGCATGCGCCACAGCGGTTCTCTCGGCACCGAGACCAGCAGATGGCGCTGCGCGCAGCGGGCCATCTCCGCGACCGTGTGCTCGGGGTCGGGGACGTGCTCGAGCACCTCGATGGCGCTCGCCAGATCGAACTCGCCCTCGGCGAACGGGAGGTTCGCCGCCTCCATCACCCGGTATTCCAGGTTCGGCGCCTGGTGCACCGCCCAGCCCGCCTGGATCGACTCCTCCTCGAGGTCGATGCCGACGACCCGTCCGTCGCCGAGGCGTGCGGCCCAGCGCTGCACGAGCACGCCCTCGCCGCAGCCCACGTCGAGCACAGAGCGCGGTGCTGCTTTCGCGAACAGCTCATCGAGCGTGCG
>JBEKGK010000271.1:0-4535 GCA_050012835.1 Solirubrobacteraceae bacterium
CTAGACCCTATGACGGTTAGCCCGGGGGGTTGACCGGCGGGTGAGATGGCCGGACGCTCCTCGCGGGGGTTTGTCTGGCCGGAGAGAAGGCTCCGGCTGACCCCATGAGATGAGGAGGTCCGGCCATGACGGGAACGATGACGTGGGTAGGGCTCGATGTCCACGCCCGCTCGACGCATGCGGCGGCGATCGACGTGATGACGGGGGAGCTCTCACGGGTACGGTTCGGCCCGGGTGTGGAGGCGCCGGTGGCATGGCTGCAGTCGCTGCCGGGCCCGGTGAGAGCTTGCTATGAGGCCGGGCCGACAGGGTTCGGGCTCTACCGGTCTTTGATCGAGGCGGGCATCGCGACCGAGGTGATCGCGCCGGGCAAGACGCCGCGGGGCCCGAGCGACCGCGTCAAGACCGACCGCAAGGACGCCGAGCTTTTGGCTCGCCAGCTGCTGGCCGGATCGTTGACAGCGGTGGTCGTCCCCTCGCCGGAGGTCGAGGCGGCGCGCGAGATGACACGCGCCCACGACGTCTGCCGTCAGGAGCTGATGCGCGCCCGGCACCGCGTCTCGAAGATGCTCTTGCGTCACGGCCGGGTCTATCCCAAGCCGAAGACGTGGACGGCTGAGCACCGACGCTGGCTCTCCCAGCAGCGCTTCCCGGAGCCACCCAGCGACGCGGTCTTCGCTGATTTGCTCGCGGCTGTGGACGGCATCAGCGCGCGCAAGGCCGCGATCGCGTTGTCGCTCTCACAGTTGGCGACAGACGAGCGGTGGTGGCCGACGGTCGCAAGGCTCAGGGCCTTCCGTGGCGTGGACACCCTGACGGCGCTCTCGATCCATCTCGAGCTCGGCGGCGACTGGGAACGCTTCGAGCGAGCATCCGCGCTCTCGGCATGGCTCGGACTGACGCCATCGCTCAGTCAGTCCGGCGAGAGCTCGCGCCAGGGCTCGATCACCAAGACCGGCTCGATGCTCGCCCGGCGGCTACTGGTCGAGTCGGCCTGGCACTACAGCCGTCCACCCAGGCTCGGCGCGACTCTCGCCAACCGCCAGCAAGGCCAGCCCGACCACGTCCTAGCGATCTCCAACCGCGCACAACAACGCCTCTACAGGGTCAACCGCCGGATGCGCGCCCGCGGCAAGCCACACAACGTCACGGTCGTGGCCTGCGCCCGTGAGCTCTCATGCTTCCTCTGGGGCGCCGCGACCGCCGACTGACCCCGGCTGACAGCCCAACGGGTTGCTGGGCCGGGGCGCCGGGCCATCAGGCGGCCAGCACGCGCGATTCAGCTATGAGCACCGCAACCAGCGGCACGCTCGCTCCTAGACAGCGCAAGCTGGCAGCACGAAAACGGGCCCTGGGGTACCCAACCCCCGCATCATCAGACTGGCAACGCCGACACCGAGCCCGGCGCCCCGACCCAGCCACCACACCGCACACGCCGGCCCACGCCGACGCGATTCAACACGCCCACTTGACAAACCAACCGACATATCAGCTGGCAGCCGCCACGCCATCCGCGACTGCAGCGACCACAGCTCGATGAAGCCCGGGGATGCCGTCTGGGAGAACAGGCCCCCGGACTGGGCGAAGGAGGCAAGCGACGCGTCGTATACGGCGTTGGGCGAGGAGCGGGTCGTGACGCGGGCGTGACCCTTGTAGAGCTTCATCCCGATCGTGCCCGTGACGCGCACGTTGACGCGCTCCATGTAGGCGTCCAGATCCTCGCGCAGGGGCTCCCACCAGAGCCCGGCATAGACCAGGAAGGCCCACTGGCGGTCGAGCTCGGGCTTGAACTGGTTCTGGTGGATCGTGCACACCAGCCGCTCGAGGTCCTGATGGGCGGGCAGCAGGATCGCCGCCGCGGGCGCCTCGTAGATGTCGCGCACCTTCAGCCCGACGATGCGGTCCTCGATGTGGTCGATGATCCCAACGCCGTGCCGTGCCGCGATGTCCGCGACCGCTTCGATCAGCTCGACCAGCTCCATGCGACGACCATCCAGCGAGACGGGGATTCCCCGCTCGAAGCCGATCTCGATCTCCTGAGCCTCGTCCGGGGCCTCCTCGGGCCTGGTGACAAGCTGGAAGACGTCGTCGTCGGGCGCATGTCCGAGGTCCTCGATCCAGCGGCCCTCCGAGGAACGGCCCCAAAGGTTGTCGTCGATCGAGTACGGGGCAGCCTCGGTCCCGCCCTTGACCGGGATGCCGTGCTCGCGCGCGTAGGCAATCTCCTCCTCGCGCCCCATCGCCCAGGAGCGCACTGGGGCGATCACCCTGAGCTCCGGAGCGAGCGTGGCGATCGTCGCCTCGATACGCACCTGGTCGTTGCCCTTGCCCGTGCACCCGTGGGCGATCGTGTCGCAGCCGCTGGCACGGGCATGCTCGACGGCGAGCTTGGCGATCAGCGGCCTGCCCAGGGCTGTGAACAGCGGGTAGCCGCCGCCGTAGAGGGCGTTGGCCCTGATCGCGGGCGTCAGGTACTCGGCCGCGAATTCCGCGCGAGCGTCGACGATGTGGCACTCCAGAGCGCCCAGCTGCATCGCCTTGCCCTCGATCACCCCGTAGTCCTCGCCGGGCTGCCCGAGGTTCACGGTCAGGCAGACGACCTCAGCGTCGTACTTGTCCTGGATCCACTTGAGCATCACGCTGGTGTCCAGGCCGCCCGAATAGAGCAAGAGGACACGGTGCACCTGCGCGGGGTCCGCCTCGTAGGAGGCTGTGCGCGCCTCCGATGGCTGGCTGTGCTCGCTCACGGTCGGGGAAGGCTACCCGGGCCGCTGCCCGCGCGCCGCCAGGGTCAGCCCCGGCCCCGGGCGCAGGCCGCGATCGCCGCTCATCCGCCTGAGAGACCCAGGCGCGTGCGTTCCATCAGCGGGTAGCGCGGTGCGCTCTCGCTGAAGCCGAGCTTGGCGTACAGATGCTGGGCGTCGGCCGTGTGCAGCAGCCAGCGGACGTTCGGCCCGAAGCCGCCGTCCACCAGCTCGCGCACGAGCTCCAGGCCGAGGCCCCTGCCCCTGTGGGCGGCCAGGACGTAGACGTCGGCGAGGTAGGCGACGGTGGCGCCATCGGAGACGGCGCGGGCGAAGCCGACCTGCTCGGTGCCGCGGTAGAGGCCCATCACCCTCAGCGAGCCGGCGATCGCGCGCTCGGTCAGATCACGCTGGCGGCCTTTGCCCCAGTAGGAGTCCTGGCTGATGTAGCTGTGGACGGCGTCGAGGTCGATCCGCTCGCGATCGTCATCCAGCTCAAAGCCGCCGGCGAGCTCCCGTCGCACCGCTCACCCCTCCAGGGCGTTGCCCAGACGGCCAAGGCCCTCCTCGATCTCCTCCTCGGCGATCGTGAGCGGAGGCAGCAGCCGCAGCGTGGTCGGGCCCGTCGCGTTCAGTACCAGCCGATGGTCGCGCAGAGCGCTCGCCACGAGCGCCGGCGCGGGGATGTCCAGCTCGCACGCGAGCATCAGCCCGCGTCCGCGCACCTCGGTGACGTGGGGCAGCTGCGCCGCCCCCTCGGCGAGCCTGGCGCCCGCCTCACGCACCCCGGCCAGCAGCGCGGGGTCCTCGGTGACCTCGAGAGCCGCCAGCGCGGCCGCGGCGACGACCGGGCTGCCGCCGAAGGTCGAACCATGGTCGCCCGGCACGAGCACGTCGGCCAGCCGCTCCCCGGTGATGAGCGCGCCCATCGGAAGACCGCCGGCGAGCGCCTTGGCGACCGTCATCGCATCCGGGCGCACCGCCGACTGCTGAAATGCCCAGAGGCTGCCCGTGCGGCCCATGCCGGTCTGGATCTCATCGAAGATGAGCGCCGCGCCGTGCTGATCGCAGGCCGCACGGGCGGCGAGCAGGAACTCCTCCGGGAGCACATGCACCCCCGACTCCCCCTGGATCGGCTCCACCAGCACCGCCGCCGTGTTCTCGTTCACCGCCGCGGCCAGCGCCTGGGGGTCCGGCGCAACGGCGCGGAAGCCGGGGACCAGCGGCGCGAAGGCGGCCTGCTTGGACTCCTGCGGCGTGGCCGAGAGGGCTCCATAGGTGCGTCCGTGGAAGGCCCCGTGCACGACCAGCACCTCCCCGCCCCTGCGTGCCTTGCGGGCGAGCTTGATCGCCGCCTCCACCGCCTCGGCGCCGGAGTTGCAGAAGAAGACCTTCCCGCCCAGGCTGCCCCGCGAGAGACGCTCGGCCAGGCGCATGGCGGGCTCGGTGTAGAAGAGATTGCTCACGTGGATCAGCCTCCCGGCCTGCTCGCGCACGGCGGCCACCACTCGGGGGTGGCAGTGGCCGAGGTTCGTGACGGCGATGCCGCTGAGGAAGTCCAGATACTCGTTGCCGTGCTCGTCCCACAACCGCGCGCCCTCGCCGCGCACGAACTCCACAGGCATACGCGCATAGGAGTGGATGACGCTCGTGCGCTCGAGCCCCTGAAGCTCGGCCAGGCTCACGGGTTGGCCTCGATCTTGGTGCCGATGCCCGCGTCGGTGAACAGCTCGAGCAGCAGCGAGTGGGCGAGCCTGCCGTCGAGGATGTGGGCCGCGCCGACCCCCTCGT
>JBEKGK010000272.1:0-3131 GCA_050012835.1 Solirubrobacteraceae bacterium
CGCTTCGATACACGTAACAACTCCGTCTCCCTCACTCGAGTATCTCGGTCAATCGTCAGCTCCATGGCAGGCCGTTCACGACACCGACGCCGTGAGCCGCGCGGATCCTGCCACACAGACCCGAGCCCCCGCGACGAGGGCCGCTCCACCGGCCTCACCTTCGGGCACGCGGAGGCATCGAGATATCGAAGGACCGCAGGTCTGGTGCGGGAAACACCCAACTTCCGGCCACGCCCAATCCCACTCGCGAACCAATCGCGGATGTTTCCGACTCGGCCGGAAAGCCCGCGTGAATACCCTGCTACATCATCCGGCTCATGTCAGGCATGCCGCCGCCGGGGTTCTTGGCGATCGACGCCGCGTTCTGCTCTCGCCGGCGGCTATCAACGCGTCACCGCTCACGCCAGTCCCTTCAGCCTGTAGGTGTGGACCGGCCGCCCCGCGCGGCCGCTCCGCCCCGCGCGGCCGCTCCGCTCCGCGCTGACCTCCGCGAAGCCTGCCCGTTCGAGAGCCTGAAAGACCTGGTAGGCGCGTGGCCGGGACCAGCCGATGCGGCGAAGCAGATGCGCGTCAGATGGACCTGATGGGCCGTTGCGCGCGAGATCGTCGGCGAGACGGGCGGCAGGCTCACCCAGCTCCTGCTCGATCTGGTCGATCACCGAGCCACGGTTGATCTCAGAGACCGGATCCGCGGAGACGAGTGCTTGGCGGGCCAGCACCAGCGCTCTACCCGGGTTCCCCGCAGAGCGCTCGGATATGAGCGTCCGGACATCCGTATCGAGCTCGCCATCGGGGTCGCGCAGGTCGAGCAACTGTCCGACCTCCGGCCCCGAGAGCAGCGCCAGCGTCAGGACCTGCTCGAAGAAAGCGTCTGCCGGGGGCGCGAGCAGAATCGCCTTGTCCTCCAGGTTCCCCGTGACCACCCATTGGAGCTGAAGCGCCCAGATCTCATCGCGCAGACGCCCAAAGATCTCATGCACGAGAGCCGGTGCGAGCCCGTCCACGACGATCACGACTCGGTCGGGCAGATCACCCGCGGCATCGGCGAGCGCTCGGTAGGCGCCCTCCAACTGGTCGGAGCCCTCACGCGGCACGAGATCAGCGCTCTCCGCGTCGTTGGACTGGTCGACCGCGAGCCTGCGAGCGATGCCCCACAGTGCGCCGGCCGCACTGTCAAAGCGTCCGCCCGATACCTGAACGACCTGCGAGCTCTCCTCCTCGAGCCTGGCCGCGAGCAGGTTGACGAGAGTGCTCTTGCCCGAGCCGCGTTCGCCGACGATCATCACGTTGAAGCCATACGACAGCGCGCTCGCAAGCGTCGCCATGTCGCTTTCGCGCTGCACGAGATATGCGGCGTCTGCGTGCGTCGCGCGTAGGGGGCGGGTCCGCCCTTGTCGAACTGCATGCCCTCCGTGAACTCGAGGTCCATGCCGAACGTCTGACCCTCCTCGACGTTGACCACGCCGTCCTTGCCGACCTTCTCGATCGCGTCCGCGATCACGTCGCCGATCTCATCATCGCCGGCCGAGATCGTCGCCACGCGGGCGATCTGGTCCTTGCCGGAGACCGCGATGGCGACTCGCTATGGCGTCGGTAGTACGCGATAGCCGAAGACTTGCTCGGCCTCTCTTATAAGAGTGTCCGGAATCGCTACGCTTCCGGTCGGCCATCGTCGATCGGAAGGATCGGGGACTCCGGGCGGGGCGAACAGTGCGAGTCCGTATCGTTTCTGCGCGGGGTCGTGACGCACGAAGTAGCGTATGCCCTCGAATCCGTCTTCGAGCGCGCGCACGGCGAACGCGTGGCTCTGCTCGTATTGCTCGTTGGCGCCTAGCGACGCAGTGATACCGAAGCTCAGCGCCCGGGGGGAGGTGATGTCGGCGAGACGAAGGTCGCGTTTGAGAGTGACTGTCAACAGCGATCTGTGCGCTATCTCCGCCTCGGGCAGGAGCATGTTCTTGCGGAAGACCTCGACCCAAGCACCCAGCTGTGTCTCAGCCAGGTAGCAGGCTCCAGTACCGGTGCCGACCGGATCAAAGCGGCCGCCTCCATTGGCGGAGAACCACCAGGGCGATTTGGCGGACGTGTGGATGCGATAGACGGTCGCGTCACCCCGCAGCGTTCGCCGCGGGAAGGTACTTGGGCTCACTGCTCGAGTCGCGCTGCGTCCTGTTGAGCCACGCGACGGAGGTGCGCAGCGTCCCGCCCGGTGCGCACCCACGCCACCGGCGACAGGCCGCCGAGCGCGTCATCGTCTGACGCGACGCACCAAGAAGCGGCGGTCCACGGGCTACTCGCCGCGTCGGCGAGCAACCAAAACGCAACGATCAGCGGTTTCAGCGGCTGGGCGTCGTGGAACTGGAACACCGGGTAGCGGCGGTGGCCTGCGTTGTCGGAGAGCGCGATCAGCCGCTTCGAGCGCAGCAGTTCGTCGACCCGCTGGCGGGAGACTCCGAGCAGTTCGCGTACCTCGGCAGTCCCCAGCAACGGCCCAAGCTCGTTCTCCCACGCCTGGCTCACGGCGGCCAGCACCCCGCCGCGGCGGGCGGCCTCGACGCTGAGACTCCGCTGCGCTCCGAGGAGCTCGCCCACAGTTTCTACGAACGCCACCACGGCCTCCTCGGAGAGATGAAACTGCGCGGCTAGCTCGGCGACGGTAATGCCGGGCTTCTCCTCGAGCAACTCGAGAACGGAGGCCTTGGTGCGCTCCAAGTCCGACGAGACGTCTCGTAGGGTCGCCTCCGCGCGGTCCAGCGCCTCGAAGACCTCGGGGCGATCCTTGACGGTCATGACGCTACATTACCACAGGGTCGCATAGCTGCAAGTACGTCCGTGGCGAGAACGCTGACACGGCGACGAGCTCGCGTTGTGCCTCACACAGAGGACCCGGCCTCAGGCCGGGTCCTCTGTGATCTCATCCGGTTGCTACGCGCGCTGCCTGAGCCCAGGAGTGCGCGCTGGACGGCTTGCTACATCATCCCGCTCATGTCGGGCATGCCACCGCCGCCACCGCCGGCGCCTTCCTTCTCGGGCACCTCGGCGACGATCGCCTCGGTGGTGAGGATGTTCTTGGCGATCGACGCCGCGTTCTGCAGCGCAGAGCGCGTGACCATCGCCGGGTCGATGATGCC
>JBEKGK010000273.1:0-3129 GCA_050012835.1 Solirubrobacteraceae bacterium
CGAAGGTGACTGCTACTGGTTCGGCCAAGCGACGGCATATTCTGCGAGCGCCGGATGCCCGGTTGTCGCTGACTCGTCCCACGGTGTCTGGTCGGGAGAAGTTAAAAGCATCACGGGTTATGCCTTCGCCAACTTCGCATTCAGTCCTTACGGCTTGGGAAGCGAAATCGTCGTGTGTCTCTACGTCGATGAAGGGGCGGAAAGCACTCTCGTGGGGCAGTCGCACCCGTTCAACCGAATCACGGGCAGAGAAGTACTCCCCCCGCCACCACGCGCTCCGACCACCACAACTGTGAGAGTCACCGTCCGTGGCTGTAGCTTCCTGCCTCGTGTGTACGTGAATGGCAAAACCGAAATTGGCGGCGACGTCAAGCAGGTGTACCGTCGAGGTCGGGAACGTTCCGAATCAGTGGTGCGGGAGGCGGGTGCATACAAATGGGCGCATCACGCGCCTCCGGGGAATTACAGCATCAGCGCGCGCTATCTGGGAGACTCCCGCCTACTTCCCTCGCCAAAGTTCGGTACCGCGTTTTTCACAATCAGCAAACGGTGCTAGCGCCGAAGCCGTCTCCACACGCCCTCTGCCAAGCGCACGACCGACGATGATGTTTCGTCTGCGTCGAGCGATCCGCTTAGGATGGTCGCGTGTAATGGTGTGGTCGCGATGTTCACGATGCGCACTGAACTAATCTTCAGCGCCTTAGCGCACCTCTAGCTGCTGCGTCAAGAGCGGGAACGACGGCTTGAGCGAGGCCGAGAGGCTGGCTTGGCTCGAAACTGAGCAGGAGGGCCGCGCGGGGACGGAAAAGCGGAACTCGCTACCACGGAGGACTAGGCTTGATCGGCTCCGCGAGTATGCGGACAATGGCCGCCATCTCGTCGGTGTTGGTGCGTTCGCCGTGCATCCCTGCGTGGCGCATCAGGACAACATCGTTCGCCTTCGGCCCAGAGCGCGCGATACGGGGCTTCTTGGTCGAACCCTCGTTGATGTAGACCTCGCCAACTCGGATGCTCCCTCCGTCGCAGGGGGTGGCGACGCGTCGTCCGTCGGGGCCATCAGCGTAGATCCATGTCGGCAGGCCGAGGGCGAGTTTCCCGAAGTCCGCCATGAGGATGGTCAGGGTCCAAAGGTCGTCTGCCATCTCGTTGAGTTCAGGAATGCCGAGAGGCATGGACTTCGCAGCCGGCTCGCCCTGGCGACTTGGCTTGATGCGAAGCAGCTCGGGCGGCAAGACCTCTGTTGCGTCCGAGCCCTCAAGGTCGCCCACAGACCAGTCGCCGTGGGCGATGTCGGTGCGCATCTCGTTCGCTTCCGTCACGCGGACTCGCAGCCTCTTCTCAACGGCCAGCTCGTCGTCCGTAAGCTCACCATCGGCGCGGCACAGACTAAAGAAGGAATCTCCAACGTTCTTTGGTCCGGCTTCGCCCAAGAGCATTTCCACGCGCGACCGATGGTGGGCGGTCCCTTCCGTTAGATGCCGTGCTACGAGGCGTCGCATGTAGGCGATCAACTGCGAGAACGCCACCACGTAGCGCCCAATGGCTCGGTAGGCCGCGTCTAGTTCACCACGGTACTGCTCGTCGCTGATTTCGGGCACGGTTGCGAGCCTATACCGACGCTATCGTCGGCGCCGGCACGAGCGTGCGCGTCGAGCCGGCTGCGCGGTATCCCCAGACGGCCGGGTCGCGCGCAAGATGCGCGAGCAGCGCGAACTCGCGGGGGCGAAGCTCGACGTGGACTCCCACGAATGTGACGGTGCGCGCCGGGCTTGCCGAGATGGCCCCACGGCTTCCTCAGCTCACGCACTAGCATTCCGCGAGGGCTCTGCGAGGTTCTATTCCGCTTCGTCAAGCGACATTCGCCCGCCAGCGAGCGACGCAAAGCGGTTCGCATTGACTTCGGTTGGCTCCATTCGAACCGCATGGTTCTCGAACCGCGGGTACGCGGAAGGTCCGGTTCGATGCAGTTCGCGCCCCGTCTGACCGTGGGGGACTAGCCGGCTGATTGACCGTATAGGCGTAGTGTGATGCGTTCCGCGCCGCGTCCTACGGGAGCCACTACAGCACTCTGTACTGTGGCGCGGATGAGCGCGCGCTGCTCATCTAGGGAGAGCTTCTCCCAATCGTCAACCGCGTTGATCGTTAGCTCCGCCTGGGGCGCCATCTGATCGAGCCGGGCTTGCGCATCGTCGCGCGCCGTGCGAAGTTCGGCGAGGCGTTCCACGGCAACGGGCTCATCCCCAAGCCCGGCCGACGTGAAGGACCGCAGGGCGGCGTCTAGCTCGGCTTGCGCGCGGTCGCGCTCCCGGATCGCCTGCTGGGCGTTCTCGGCCGCACTCGCGCGTCCCTCCACGTCGCTTACGGCGTCGCGGACGGCCGCGTTGACGACATCCTCAGCGATGCGGGCGGAGATGGTGACGTGACGAGCGCAGTCACTCGTGCTGGGGCAGCGGTAGATCGGATAGTCGCCCTGCTTCGGGAGCTTCATCGCGCCGAGCCGTGCGCCGCAGGAACCACAGCGCAGAATCCCGAGCCGCGCGAGCAGCCGGTCCGAGCTGGGCCGCGGCCCGCGTGGGATCACCATCCGCTGGACCCGAGTCCACAACTCGAGGTCGATGATCGGCTCGTGCGCGGTGAGGTTGACCAGCTTCCCAAAGTGGACCTCGCCGAGATAGATGCGGCTGGCGAGCATGACCTGCACACCACGATGAGAGCGCTCGACGCCGTGGGACTTGAGCATCTTCCGTATCTGCGTAATGGACTCGCCGTCGGCGCGCATCTTGAACGCCCGCCGGACGATCGGGACCTCATCCGGATTCGGGCTCAGCGTGCCGTTGCTGCGGTCGTAGCCGAGGGGGACTCGCGCCCACGGCGTGGCGCCACGAGCAACCGCGCGGGCTTGCGCCCCGGCGGTGCGTTCGGTCGTGGTGCGGCGCTGGTACTCGTTGACCGCGCCGAGCAGCGTCCCGGAAAGCCACTGGCCGGCGCTGCCGTTGGTGACCTGGCCGACGTCGACGGCGAGCACCTGGCCGCCGGCAGCCTCGACGCGCTCGATCAGCTCGCCTTGGACCTTCAGGCTGCGACAGAGCCTGTCGAAGTATGCGGCCACCACGACCTGGGCCTCGCCAG
>JBEKGK010000274.1:0-3123 GCA_050012835.1 Solirubrobacteraceae bacterium
CGCCTGCCCCACTGCATCGACGAGGTCCTGGCCAGGGTGGACGGCCAGGTGCGCGCCGTGGCCGAGGCCTACTGGCAGAGCGATTTCTTCCTCTATATCGGCCGCCATGTGGGGCTGCCGGTGGCGCTGGAGGGGGCGCTGAAGCTCAAGGAGATCTCCTACATCGCCACCGATGCCTACGCGGCCGGGGAGATGAAGCACGGCCCGATCGCCCTGCTCGACGAGTCCACGCCCGTCGTCGCCGTGGCCACCGATTCTCCCGTCCTCGAGAAGGTCGCATCGAACATGCAGGAGGTGCGCGCGCGCGGGGCCAAAGTCATCGCCATCGCCACGGAGGGGGACACGACCGTGGCCGGGAGCGCCGATGCGGTGATCACCCTTCCGGCCATCGACTGGATGCTCCAGCCGATGCTCGCCGTGATCCCGCTGCAGGTGCTCGCCTACGAGATCGCCCGCCGGCGCGGCCTGAACGTCGATCAGCCGCGCAATCTTGCAAAGACGGTGACCGTCGAGTAGGCCCCCGCGCGGGCCCCGTCGGCCGCGCGGCGGCGGCTTCGGTCGGTCCCGGTGACCATCTAGCATCGCTCTCGTGTCGACCCTTCCCGACTGGCTGACGGCGCTGCCGGACGCCGAGACGATGCGCGGCGTGGACCGCTGGGCCATCGAGGTGCAGGGGGTGGAGTCGCTGGAGCTGATGGAGCGGGCTGGCGCCGCCGTCGCCCGCGCCGCCGAGGAGCTGCGCTCCGACGGCCCCGTGGCGGTGGTCTGCGGCAAGGGCAACAACGGCGGCGATGGCCTCGTCGCCGCCAGGCTGCTGCGCCACGCCGGGCGCGAGGTGAGCGTCGTCTGCCTTGCCTCGCCCGAGGATACGTCGGGAGACGCGCGCATCAACCTCGACCGCCTTCCCGGCCCACCGCCCGTGCGGCTCGATGGAAGCAGCTGGGAGCCCGCCGGCGCCGCCGCGGGAGCGGCGGCGGCCAGGGCCTCGTGGGCCACGGGCGCGGAGGTGATCGTGGACGCTCTGCTCGGGACGGGCTTCGCCGGCGAGCCTCGCGGCGAGGTGGCCGATGCGATCGCCGCGATCAACCGTGCGGGCGTCCCCGTGGTCAGCGTCGATGTCCCCAGCGGCGTGGATGCCTCCAGCGGCGAGATCTCCGGAGAGGCCGTCTGCGCCTCGGTCACCGTGACCTTCCACGCCGCCAAGCCGGGGCTCTGGATCTTCCCCGGCAAGGTTCACGCCGGGCACGTCCGGGTCATCGATATCGGCGTGCCGCGCGGGGCCCCCATGGATGCCGCCGTTGGGCTGATGGACGCCGCGCTGCTCGCGGCCCTGCCCCTGCGGGACGCCTCCTGGACGAAGTTCAGATCCGGGCAGGTGATCGTGGCGGGAGGATCTCCGGGGCTCACCGGTGCACCCGCGATGGCCGCCAGGGCGAGCATGAGGGCGGGGGCGGGTTATGTGACCGTGTGCGTCCCCGGCTCCCTGCAGGCGGTGCTCGCCTCCGGCCACACGCCCGAGATGATGACCCGGGGGCTGCCCGAGGACGAGCACGGCGCCCTCACAGCGGCGGGCGTCGAGGTCGTCCTGAAGGCCACCGAGCGGGGCGGCGCACTGGCGCTGGGCCCGGGCCTCGGACGTACCGACGCCGCCGCCGATCTCGCACGATCGCTCGCGGCCAGGGCTCTCGTGCCGATGGTGCTGGACGCCGACGGCCTGAACGCTCTCGCGGGAAGGCTCGGCGATCTCGCCTCCAGGACCGCCCCCACCGTCCTCACCCCTCACGCGGGAGAGCTCGGCAGGCTGCTGCAGCGCGACAGCGCCGAGATCCAGCGTGCGCGCCTGAGCAGCGTGCGCGAGGCTGCGGCAGCGGCCGGCGCCGTGGTCGTGCTGAAGGGGGATGACACGCTGGTGGCGGATCCCTCGGGGCGTGTCGCGGTCAGCCCCGGGGCGAGCCCGGCGCTTGCCACCGCGGGAACGGGGGACGTCCTCACGGGCATCGTCGCCGCCCTGCTGGCCCAGGGACTGGAGGCGTTCACGGCGGCCGCGGCCGCGGTCTGGCTGCACGCCGGCGCCGGGCGGGAGGCGGCACGGCGCATGGGCGCCGCGGAGGGGGTCATCGCCACGGACGTGATCGAGTCGATCCCGGCCGTCAGGGCTGGCGCAGGAGCGTACGGGGGAGGATCAGATGCGTAGGGTCCAGGCGCGGGTCAATCTCGCTGCGATCGAGCGCAACTGCGGACGCCTGCGCTCGGAGCTCCCGGCGCGGACCGAGCTGTGCGCCGTGGTGAAGGCCGATGGCTACGGCCATGGCGCCGTCCCGGGAGCGAGAGCCGCCCTGACGGGAGGCGCCGGCTGGCTGGCCGTGGCCGACGCCGAGGAGGCCCGGGAGCTGCGGGAGGCCGGCCTCGGCGAGGTGCGGATCCTCGTGATGGGCCCCCTCAGCCGCTCGGAGCTCAGGGATGCGCTGGGCGTCGCTGCCGACGTGGTCATCTGGAGCGAGCGCCAGCTCGACGAGGTGCTGGCGGCCGGCGGCGGGCGCGTGCATGTCAAGCTCGACACCGGCATGGGCAGGCTCGGTACGCGCGACCCGGCGCAGGCCACGAGGGTGGCACGTGCCGCGCTGGCGGCCGACGGCATCGAGCTGGCCGGCCTGATGACTCATTTCGCAACCGCGGATGACCTGGGGGACGGAGGCTTCTTCGCCGAGCAGCTCGAGCTGTTCTCCCGCTGGGTGCGCCCGCTCAAGGCCGAGCGGCCGGAGCTGCTCCTCCACGCCGCCAACAGCGCCGCCACTCTGCGCGAGCCCGAGGCCCATTTCGACATGGTCCGCTGCGGTATAGCCGTATACGGGATGGACCCCTTCGGCAGCGATCCGGGAGCGCGTGGCCTCGAGCCCGCACTCGAGCTGAGCTCCTACCTGGCCGAGGTCAAGCCCTGCGGGCCCGGCGAGAGCGCCGGCTACGGGCGCACGTTCCTGGCAGATCACGACACCTGCGTGGGGGTGGTACCGATCGGCTACGGCGACGGCTGGCGGCGTGGCCTGTCCGGCAACGCCGAGGTCCTGCTCGGGGGGCGCAGGTATCCGCTCATCGGCACCGTGAGCATGGACAGCATCACCGTCG
>JBEKGK010000275.1:0-3120 GCA_050012835.1 Solirubrobacteraceae bacterium
CAGGCGAGCGCGCGGGAAGCAGCGCTCGAGCCAGCGGAATAGGGTCTCGTGGCGGGTGTGCATGCGCAGCGTTATGTGGGGGTTCTTGCCGTCTCCCCCGAAATGCCCCTCGCCGATCAGGATCCCCGCGACCAGGCCCTTCTCGAGATCGGTCAGCGCGGGCTGCTCGGCGTCCATGCGCCCAATTGTTTCACCGTCAAGAAAAACGTGAAACGCCGTCGGCCGGTTCTCAGCTCTCCAGGGGAGAGATGACCAGGAACCGCTCGGGCTCGTTGCCCTCGCTGTGCGTCTGCACATCGCCACGCTCGCGCAGGTACTCGTGGACGATGCGGCGCTCGAACGGGGGGAGCGGGTCGAGCTCAACCGGCTCGCCGCTTCGAAGCGCCTCATCGGCGGCGTCGTCGGCCTCGCCGCGAAGGGCCTGCGCCCGGCGCTCGCGATAGCCGTTGGCGTCGATGACGACGCGAACGCTGGCCGGTCCATCGGGAAACACGATCCGCTGCGCCAGGTGCTGGACGGCGTCGATCGTCTGGCCGTGGCGGCCGATGAACAGCCCGACGTCTTCGCCGGTCAGCCGGCCCGTCAGCACGCCCTCGCCCTCCTCGACCTCGACCTCGGCGTCGAGGCCGAGCCCGTCGGCTATCTCCTCGAGCAACTCGGCCAGCGCCTCGGCCGGCTCCAGATCGTCTCCGTCCATCTCCTCTGTCCCCCTCGCCTCGGTCATCGACGCCTGCCGGAGCGCTTCTTCTTTTTCCGCGGCGGTGGCGGCGGTGCCGCCGCGGGCGGCCCGCTGCCCTTGCCGCTGCCCTTGCCGCTGCCCTTGGCGCCGGCGGCGGCGCTCTCGCTGCCCGCGGCGGCAACCTTGGCCGTTGCCACGTTCCCTCCGGTGAGCGCGGCTTTGGAGAGGCGCCCGGCCTTGCCGTTGGATGGCGATGCGCCGTCCGCGCTCGAGGCCGTGCCCGCCGTCGCCTTCGCCGGCGGCGGCATGTAGCGCCGGATCAGGAACTGCTGCCCCATCGTCCACAGGTTCGTGGTGATCCAGTAGACCAGCAGGCCGGCCGGGTAGCGGTAGAGGATGACGACGAAGACCAGCGGCAGCAGCAGCATCAGACGCCGCTGGTTCGGGTCGGCGGTGGCCGTGGCCATCAAGGTCGAGGTGACCTGCGAGCCGACGTACAGCACGATCAGCACGATCAGGGCGATGCCCGTGGCCTTACTCGTGATGTCCGGCAGGAACAGGAACTTGGCCGAGTGCGGGGCGACCGTGTTGCAGGTCGTCTGTTCGATGTATTTGCCGGGCAGGTGGCTGACGCCGCTGACGCTGGTCGGCCCTTTGAACTTCGTCGCGAGCGTCGAGGCGTGTTGGTTGTAGTTCGAGACCAGCTGGTTGCCGCAGATCTTCTTCTTCAGATCCGTCCGCAGCATGTAGAACAGCGAGATGAAGACGGGCAGCTGAAGCAGCAGCGGCAGGCAGGATGCCAGCGGGTTGACGCCGTGCTCCTGGTAGAGCTTCATCATCTCCTGCTGCTGGCGCTGCTTGTCCTCCTTGTACTTCTCTTTGAGCTCGCTGAGCTGCGGAGCCAGGCGCTGCATCTCCTGCATCGACTTCAGCTGGCGGAAGGTCAGCGGGACCAGAACCGCCCGGATCAGCACCGTCAACCCGACGATCGCAAGGCCCCAGCTGCCCCCGACGACGTCGTCGTGGATGAACACCATGATCGACTCGAACAGGCTGATCAGCGGCGAGAAGGCGTCCTGGATGACGTTCGCAAGGATTGGCATGGGCTAGCTGTTCTCGGCGCTCGATTGGTTGGGGTAGGGCGGGGCCACGGAAGCTTGTCTGGGTGCTCGTCGGGCGAACCCGCCGCCCGGGCTCAGGGCGTCTGTTCCGAGACGCTCCTGAACACTCGCTGCTGCTCCACCGGATCGTATCCCCCGAGGCTCCACGGGTTGCACCTGAGCAGTCGCCAGCCGGCAAGCACGAGGCCCCTGAGTATGCCGAACTCCCGCACCGCGTCGACCGCGTAGTGGGAGCAGGTGGGGTAATACTTGCAGCGCTGCGGAATTGCAGGAGAAATGAGGCGCTGGTAGAAGATGATGGGTGCGGTCATGATCGCGCGCGCCACGTGTGCGCCACGTCCGGGCCCGTGCCCGCCGGTGCTCTCCGCGTGACTCACTCCGCCGGCTCCTCGGGAGTCGGCTCCGCGCTGCGCAGGCCCGCCCGGGAAATCAGCTCGGACAGGGCGGCGTCCATCCCGGCCAGCCCCTCTCGCTCGGCCAGCTCGCCGGCCGAGGGTCGCGCCACCACCACGACATCGTGACCGGGGCGCAGGCCTCCCTCGGCCTGCGCAAACGCCTCCCGCAACAGGCGCTTGACGCGATTGCGCTCGACGGCGCCTCCGACCTTGCGCGAGACCGACAGCCCCAACCGGGGCCGCTCGGCGCCCGGATTGGGAAACGCGTACAGAACCAGATGCCGGTTGGCCGTGGACCGGCCCTGACGGTAGACCCGCTCAAACTCCGCGCTGCGCGACAGCCGACCGCGAGAGGGCCGGGGGGCGCTCATCGGGACTCGCTCGGCAGTGCGCGCTGAGCCACCGCGGGCCTCAGGTCGAGAGGCGCTCGCGCCCCTTGTCGCGGCGGCGCTTGAGGACGAGCCGCCCCGCACGGGAGCTCATCCGGGCCCGGAACCCGTGCGTACGAGCGCGCTTGCGCTTCTTTGGCTGGTAGGTGCGCTTCATCTCTTCGGCTCTCCATTGGACGCCATCTCGTTCTTGCGCGAGCCGTCGAGAGCCCCGCACCGCTCGGGTGAGCGGACCCAGCAGTATAGGACCGGAGCGGGCCCTGCGGAATTTTCCCGCCAATTGCGGCGAGCCCCTCAAACGCTCGGCGAGCGCTGGATATAGTCGCCCAACCGGGCCCCCGGGTCCCCCTCTGAATGAATGTCTCGCAACCTCCTCCCGGAGAGAAGCGGATCGACGCTGCCTTGGATATGGAGCTTCACCACACATGGACGTGCGTGCAGGACGAGCTCTCCGCCGCCGTCGGGGAGCCCGCCTACGGCATCTGGCTCGAGCCCCTGCGCCCGCTCGAGCTGAGCGGCTCCACGCTCGTCGTCGA
>JBEKGK010000276.1:0-3107 GCA_050012835.1 Solirubrobacteraceae bacterium
TCGCCCGAGCGGTCTTAGCCTGCTTCGCCCGCGCCTTCGCTTCAGCGAGGCAAGCCTCAGCGTGCTTACGCCGAGCACGCGAGAACTGCTCCCAGACGGCCAGAATTCCGCTGACAAGACCAAGCACCGCAAACCCTGTCAGGACGACGGTCGGATGCCAGACGTCGTGGAAGTCCACGACCGACGGGATGGCCCCAACCGGACAGATCAGACGCCACAACAGTACTGGTTGACACCTTCGCATCTGGACTCCAATTCCGCCGACCTCCGGGAGGTCTGGAGTCCAGCAACCGCCACGCTCTTGGATCCAGACTTCCCCCCCAAAAGCCGGACGGTTCGATGAACGCGTTCGGTGGTCGCGAGTATGAGGCGACCATCTTCGAGGGTATCGAAACTCTTGGAAGGCGTCAAGCGGCGCGACATTCTTGACTGCGCGGCCGACCGCGCCTAGCTGGTCGAACCCCAGCCGCGCTCGACGCGTTGAAGCGGGCGTGCTGATCGAACGTGATCGAGTGATACTTCCGCAAGAAGATCGAGACCGACCCGGGCGGGATGGTTCGGCGCGGCGCTGCTGATCGGCGCGGTCGCCGGCCTCCTGCCCGCTATCCGCGCCGCGCGACTATCGCCGACCGAAGCGCTGCGAACAGTGTGACGCCCGCCTGCCTTGTCCGAGACGGCCAGCGCCCAGCGCGTTTGGTCACACATTGGTCATACCGGGCGCCGCCCGCATCGTGGCGCGCGAGCCAAATCAGTCGATTAGCGGGCCTTTTCATGCCCGCGGCGCCACCTCTGAACCGACGGGCTCACCGACCACGCCTGTGCGCACCGCCACCAACCCCAAACCCCGTAACCGTTCAGTGCCCTGGTCTTCAGGCGAGGGATGGGGGTGGGTCGCCGCGGGCGTGGGTGGCGAGCAGGTCGGTGAGGTAGGCGAACATGGAGCGGTGCTGTAGGCGGCAGGTGATCGAGGCTGAGAGCAGCCGCTCGATGCGTCGTTCGCCGGTCTCGGATTGGCTGCCGAGGGAGAGCTTGCGGTAGATGACGGCGCCGCGGAGGGAGCGCTCGGCGTGGTTGTTGGTGGGCTGCACGTCGTTGTGGGCGGCGAAGGTCCATAGTGCGGGCCATGCCTTCAGGAGGTTGCGTGCCATGCCGCGGCAGTATTTGTTGCGTGCTCGTTTTGCGGCGTAGCCACGGATGGCCGGCTCGTATTGCCGTTGTAGCTGGCGGATCGTGCGCTTCGGCTCCGAGCGGTCATGGGTGTGCTGGTAGACCTCCCACGCCCAGAACACGCGCTCGCACAGCTCAAGGCCAGCCTCGCCGAACTCTTGCTCGGTGGCGAGTCCTTCGGCGTGCGCGGTGAAGTCGCGTCGCAGGTGTGACCAGCAGATCTGGCGGCGCGCCAAGGGCAGGTGGTTGTAGGCCCACCAGCGGTCTGAGGTCACGATCCCCGCGTGACCAGTGAGCAGCCGCTTGGCGTGATCCTCGTGACGGTCTGGGGCGAGGTGAAAGAAAGCGTGGCGGCCGGTAAACATGCCCCACAACGCGCGGCGCTGCCCGGCGGTGCGCCAGCCGGTCTCGTCCATGTTCAAGCTCTCGCTGGCGCGCACACGCTCCCCCAGCTGCTGGTAGGGGTCCGCCAGCGCCCGTGCGGTGCGCTGCAGGATCGCCTCGACCGTGCCCGCGCACAGGCGCACACCGAAGAGCTCTTCGCCGAGCTCCACGACATCACGGCGGCTGACACGGTTGCGCACCGACAGCACCGCCACGGCCGCTTGGAAACGCGGGCCGAATGCGCTGCTTGCGATATCCGTGGGCAGCTGCGCCCGCGTCCGCTGCCCGCAGCCGGGGCAGCACACCCGCGGACAGCGATGCTCGATCACCCTCGCTGAGATGACCGGTAGCTCTTCGACTTGATGGCGCGCCGGCTCACCCACGCCGAGCAGCTCGCCCGCCGCAAAGACGTGGCCGCACTCGCAGCGCTCAGGCCAGTACTCGACGAGCTGATCCACCGCGCACAGCGGCAGCAGCTCGCGGCCGTGGCCCTCGTGCCCAGGCTGGGCGCCCTGCGCACGCCCAGAGCGATCCTTTCCCCGCGCAGGCCTCCGCTTGCCCGGGGGATCCGAGCTCGGCGGCAGCGAGGAGTTACGCGAGCTCTTAGCCAACTCGCGCTCCAGCTTCTCCACCCGCGCCTCGAGCTGCTGGATACGACGATCCATCGCCAACAACACCTCGACTACAGCCTCACGCCCCGCGTCATAGATCGCCTCCGCCTCCGCACGCTCCACACCCCAACATTCGACGAAGCAGAGTTATGTCCCCCTACCAACTGAACGCGTACTGATTTGGCTCGCGCGCCACGATGCTGGCCGCGCGCCGTATGACCAATGTGTGACCAAACTCGCTGGCGCTGGCCGTCTCGGACCCACAAGCGGCGGCGCTAGCAGCGCTGGTTTCTTGCCCCTGGCCGGCCCAAGAGACGCACCTGCTCAGGACAGGCCAAGTTCGTTTTCGTTGACCGCAACGGACGAGCGGCGGTCGTCCACGACGCCAGCGTTCTGGCTACCGCTCTGTCCCGAGAATGCGGTGGCCGACGGGCACGCCCATCCGGACTGTCGTACGTGGTCTCGAGCCGGCGCCTGGGGCGAACCTCAGCAGACGCTCGCAAATCGCGCGCATTGCGGCAGTCTCGTCCTTGACCGGCTGGTAACCGCGCCGACTTTTCGTCCGAGCGACGGCGCCGTGGGCTTGTTGTGATGTCAAACGGGGGTCCGTTCGCCCGCTATATGCTCGCTGTCTGTGAATGCGAACGAAGGCAGTTGGCGCCGCGATCTGCCGCTGCCCACACGGCGGAAGTGGTGGCCGGGGCGATGGAGGGGGCGCGTCGGCGCCGCGCTCGTCCTGGCCTCCGCGCCGCTGTGCGGCGGAGTGCCGGTCGCTGCCGCGTCGAGTTCCGACGCCCAGGCTACGCACGCCTACCTGCTCGCTCAGTACAAACTCGTCACGGCGCTGTTGCACGACGCCTCCGCCGCGCGCGGCGCGGAGAGCGCGGCGGCGGCGCAGATCGCTCGAGAACGCCCCGGGGTGGTGTCGGGGATGCCGAAGGAACC
>JBEKGK010000277.1:0-3097 GCA_050012835.1 Solirubrobacteraceae bacterium
GTGCCGGTCCCATCGGCGCCAGTGCACCGCGTAGGCGAACGCGCACATGGCGGCGAACACGATCGCCATCACCAGCACCGCGCGCGCGCCCGTGGCGAAGATCACGCCGTTGTCGATGCTCGGCAGCGCAGCAGCGATCGACAGGCGCACGGCGGCAAGCCGCACGCAGGTGACAAGCCAGCCGATCACGTACACGTAGCCGACCAGCGCGAGCGAGAGCGCGCCGACCTGCGCCAGCTCTGAGATCTCCGGCCGGCCGCCGCTCGCCGGGCCGTCCGTGGCCGTATCGAGCTGTGCGGTCGCGGCTGGCTGAGGCATCGAACTAGACCCGCGAGAGCCCCACCCGCTTGCTGAACGGGCCGTTGAACACACCGCTCCCATTCAGCTCCGCGTGTACCTCCTGCCAATCGCAGTAGTGGGGATACATGCTCTCCACGAGCCCGTGGCTGCCGGTCAGCGAATTGACCTGCCCCCAATGGGGTCTGCCGCCCAGCCCATACAGCGCCTGCTCGTGCGCGCCCAGCAGCTCCATGCCGCCGACGGTGTGCGTGGCCATGATCAGCTCGATCATCATCGTGTCGCGCCCCTGCATCATCGACATGTAGGCGTCGGTCGCCTTGACGAAGCGCAGCGAGATCGGCGAGCTGTGGTAGACGTCGCCCAAGCGCCTGCGCTGGCCGGCGACCTGCACGATGCGCTCGACGGCCTCCAGATGCAACTGGCGCTCGTCGACGGGAACGCCGATCTCGCACGAGTACGCCGGCAGGTAGTTGGCTGCGCCGATGTTGAAGACCCGGTAGCTGATGTTGACGTAGTCGTCGTTGACGAGCGCCTTGAGCGCCTGTCTCAGCAGGAACGGCGAGATCTTCGGCACCAGCCCGACGGCCAGGTTGATCAGCAGCGGAGTCAGCGGGAAGCGCGCGGTCAGCTCCATCAGCAGGCTGCGGCTGCGGCGGTGATCGTGACGGTATTCAGACGGGCCCACCTCGTTGCGGGTGGTGACCAGGCATTCGACCTCTCCGTCCTTGCGGGGATACGGGTTGAAGTAGACCTCGTAGTGGTCGTTGTCCAGGAGCACATCCCCCTGCGCGAGCTGCTCGCGCACCGTCGACCAGGTGCTCATCGTGCGGATCTCGCGCAGGTAGAACAGCGGCCGTACGGCCAGGATCACCGAGTAGATCAGGCCCATGCAGCCCATGCCCACGACGGCGGCGTCGAACCAGCGATCGTCCTGCTTGAGGCGAACGTCTGGATAGCGCGCGCCGTAGGCCTCGGGATCGGTGGGACCGTCGCCCGGCTCGATCCGGTGGATCACGCCGCCGGCGCCCACCACATCGAGCGATCGGACGAGGTCCGACAGCGGCCCGAAGCGGATTCCCGAGCCGTGGGTGGAGGTCGAGATCACGCCGGCGACGGTCTGGCCGTCAAAGCCGCCCATGTTCGGCAGGGCGAGCTTCAGCGCGCGCAGGTGCGCGTTGAGCGCGGCGATCGTCATGCCCGCCTGCACCCGCACGAGCGTGGTCCCGTCTTGCTCGTACGCGTCGATGACGCCGGCACGCAGCAGCTCGGCCTCCAGATCCAGAGCTTCTGCGAGCCCGTCGGGACGAACCAGGATGCCGTCGGTGAGCGCCACGTCCGACCACGAGTGGCCCGATCCCACGGCGCGCAGCGTGCAGCCGTCTGACTCTGCTTCGCGAACCGACCTGCTGAGCTCCTCGAGCGTCGTGGGGGTCACCTGGCGCAGCGGGTAGATGCGCTGGTTGCCGGTGTCGTTGCGCCAGAGCTTGCGCTGCATGACCGTCTCGCGCTGGCCCATCGTCGTTCAGGCGCCCCGCTCGATCAGCCGCTCGATGCCGCGCTCGGCCAGCGCGGCGATCGTCTTCGACGGGTTGACACCCAGCGCGGTCGGCACGATCGACCCGTCGAGCACGTACAGCCCGTCGTAGCCGTGGACCTTGCCGCCATCGTCGACGACGCCCCGCGCAGGGTCGTCGGCCATCGGGCAGCCTCCCAGCGGGTGCACGGTGATGTAGGCGCTGAGCGGCCACGTGTCCAGCGCGAAGAACGGCTCTGCCTCAACGCCGTTCGCCAGCTTCTCCGTGACCTCGCGCATCGCCGTGAACAGGTCTTCGCTCCCCCGCCTGCTCCAGCGGATGTCGAAGCATTTGAACAACGGCGTCAGGCGCATCTGCCCGTCGGCGGCGTCGCGACCGATCATCAGGAACACGAGCGAATCGGCGATCGGGCGCTTGGGCCGCGGGCGCAGGTGGCGATGAGTGATCGACTGGTCGGTGAGCCCCACGAGTGTGGCCAGGCGCTTGACCGACAGCAGCAGCCGGCGCCAGCCGTGGATGGTGTCGACCATGCGCACGATCTCGAGCAGCCCGCCGAAGTTCGAGGGCAGCCCGCCGTCGGCCAGCAGGAAGCCGTGCTCCGCGGTGTAGTCGAGCACGCTCGTCATCGACGGGCCGTAGTCGGTATGGGGATCGCCCACGTCGCTCTCGCGCGGGTCGAAGGCGGCGCCGAGCGCGTCGCCGTTGCCCGAGAAGCAGCTCCCGAGCGCGGCCGAGAGCTGCGGCAGCCGTCGGCGGTTCTTCAACAGCAGCCGGCTCGAGCCCAGGCAGCCCGCAGCGAGCACCACGATCGGCGCCTGCACTCGGCCCTTGCCTCCGTCCGGCAGCTTGCGGAAGTCGACGCTCCAGGATTCGCCGTCAGCCGTTGGCGGCGTCAGCCGCTGCACTTCGTGGAGTGGCTGGACCTCGGCGCCCAGCTTCTCGGCACGCGCGATGTAGGTGATGTCGACGGTGTTCTTGGCGTGGACCGGGCAGCCGATGTCACAGCGGCCGAGGTTCTGGCAGACCTCCTGGGGGGCGCCGCTGAAAGGGTGCTCGCGATCTCCCTCGAAGTTGACCGCAAGCGGCAGGCGCTCGGCCTTCTTGCCCACGCGCTCACCCGCGGCAGCGAAGGCGCGCATCTTGGGCAGCTCCTCGGGCACCACCATCGGCAGCAGCGCTTCCTCGGTGCGGTCGTAGTAGGGGTCGAGCGTCTCGCGGTCGATCGCGCGCGGCCAGCCCTTGGCGAACACGTCCGCCGGCGC
>JBEKGK010000278.1:0-3061 GCA_050012835.1 Solirubrobacteraceae bacterium
ATCGAGGGCCTCTCTGAGGCGCACCGGTCGCTGTCCTCCCCACCGCAGATCTCGATCGACACGACCAAGGCGGCCGTGGCCCGCGCGGCGCTGGCGGCCGGAGCGACCCTGATCAACGATGTCAGCGCGCTTCGCGCCGATCCTGCCATGGCCGCCGTGGTGGCCGAGAGCGGAGCCGACTGCTGCCTGATGCACATGCGGGGCGAGCCGCGGACGATGCAGGAGGATCCTCGATACCGGGACGTTCTCGGCGAGGTGCGGGCCTTCCTGGAGGAGCGCCTGGGCTTCGCCGTCGCGGAGGGGGTCGCGCGCGAGCGCATCATGCTGGACCCCGGGATCGGGTTCGGCAAGAGCGAGGCGCACAACCTCGAGCTGCTGCGCAGGCTGGGAGAGCTCGCCGACATCGGCCAGCCGATCGTGATCGGCACGTCTCGCAAGGGCTTCCTCGGGCGGATACAGGCGCGGGCCGCCGGGACGCGGGAGCCGGGCCCGCCGGCCGGGCGCCTGGCCGGGACGATTGCCTCCAACGTGCTGGCCTACGAGCGCGGGGCCAGCGTCTTCCGGGTTCACGACGTGGCCCCGCTGCGCGATGCCCTGGCCGTGACGGCTGCTACGTTGGGCGCCACATGGACAGCGAGCAGCACGGGGACGACGCCGACGACCTAGAGGACGAGGAGGAGGAGGGCGGCGAGCTCGATGAGGAGCGCGAGAGCGCCGAGTCGGTCACGATCGAGATCACGGGGCTGTCGCTGTACACCAACCATGGCGTCACCGAGGCCGAGCGGGAGGTGGGTCAGCGTCTGGTCATCGACATGCGCCTGGACATCGGCGAGACCGACGCGACGGTTACCGATGCGATCGAGGACACGGTCGACTACGGCGAGGTCTGCCAGCTGGTCGCCCTGATCGCCCAGCAGCGCTCGCACAAAACCCTGGAGCGCCTGTGCAGCGCCATCGCCGACAGGCTCCTGGCCGACTACGACCTGGAGGGCGTCTGGGTGAAGGCCGCCAAGCCCGAGCCGCCGATCGCGCTCAGCGTCGATGAGGTCTCCGTCGAGGTCTGGCGCGAAGCGGAGGGGTAGTGTCCCGCCCGTCAACTCTCCACAGGAGGTAGGCCAGATGGATGGGTCAGCAGCAGCCACCGAGACCGCGCCGAACACCGCCCGGCGCTTCCGCGAAGCGGTCGAGCAGCACGACGTGGGAGCCGCCACGGCTATGTTCGCGCAGGACATCGTCTTCCACAGCCCCGTCACCTTCCACCCCTTCCTGGGCCGGGAGACCGTCACGCGCCTGCTGGGTCTGGTGGCAGACACGTTCGAGGACTTCCGCTACACCGACGAGCTCGAGACCGACGGCGCCCACGCCCTGATCTTCAGGGCGAATGTCGCGGGCCGGGAACTGGAGGGGATCGACCTGCTGCGGGTCGGCGAGGATGGGCTGATCGTGGACTTCACCGTCATGATCCGCCCGATGTCCGGGCTGATTCCCTTCGCCCAGGCCATGGGCGAGAAGGCGACGGCGGCGGGCATTCACACGACGCCCGCGTGAGCGGCAGCGGGGGCCTGCTGGGCCTCGGCTCGAACGTCGGGCAGCGGCGCGAGCACCTGCAGGAAGCGGTCGATGCTCTCCCGGGGGCCGGCGTGGAGGTGATCGCGTCCTCCTCGACCTACGACACGGACCCCGTCGGGGAGGTGCTCGACCAGCCGAGCTTCCTGAACGCCTGCCTGGTGGTGTCGACGGGTCTCGCTGCCCTGGAGCTGCTCGACGCGGTCAAGCGCATCGAGCGTGAGCTCGGCCGCGCGGGCGGCGGGCCCCGTCATGGCCCCCGGGCGATCGACATCGACATCCTGCTGCTCGGCGATGTGCAGCTGGAGCACGACCGGATGACGCTGCCCCACCGTGAGCTGCTTCACCGCCGCTTCGTGCTCATACCCGCCCTCGAGCTCGACTTCGGCTTGCGCACCCCCGGGGGAGCCCGGCTGTCGGATGCGCTGGCGGCGATGGGCCCCGAGGAGGGAGTCCGCTGGGCGGGGCCCCCGCTGCGTCTTCCCGGCTCGGTCGCGACGGAGCCTAGTGGACGATGACCTTCCCGATCATCCCTTCCGAGACGTGGAAGGTGCAGCGGTAGTCGAAGGTGCCGCTGCGGGCGAAGCGCACGGTGTAGGAGCCGTGGATCTGGTTGCGGGAGTGGAAGCCCTTGAAGGTGACGTTGTGTTCGACCTGGTCCTCCCAGAGCCAGGTGACGGTGTCGCCGCGCCTGATCGTCAGGCTCCCCGGGTGGAAGTGGAAGTTCTTGAGGGTGACCACGTGGTTGGAGGCAGCACTGGCCCCGCCGAGCGCGGTGGCGGGAAGCAGCGCAGCGACGGCCACGGCGCCGGCGGCGAGCGCCGCTGCGATCGGGCGGGCGCGCCGGCTCAAGCGCTCGCCTCCCCGCCCAGCCAGGATGCCGGCAGCGCGCCCGGGGGTACTTCGCCCACCATGTCGGGAAAGTAGCGTGTGAGCGCCGCGGCGCGGCTCGCCTGGACGATTGGCCTAACGTCCCCGATCGAGGCCAGCAGGCGCAGGGAGCTGCCGATCTGCAGGTCGGCAGCGTTGGGCAGCTCGCCGCCGAGCACGCCGTGATCGATCCAGGACTCGATCCGCGCCAGCTGGCGCGGCAGCCCGCCCAGGTCGGCCTGCGCCGTCACGTCGGTGGCCTTGTTGATCCGTGCCAGCAGCTTCGCGGTCATGGGCAGAGCCGGGCGCAGCAGGGACGTGGGCAGGGGCAGGCTGGCCTCGGCGCCGTAGCTCTCCATGGCCGCCGGGTTCTTCAGGAAGGCGACGTCGATGACACGCCTGGGAACCGGCTGCAGCACCTCATCGCCCCAGCGCTCGGCCTCGAGCACCTGGGCGTAGAGGGGGTCGCCGGGGGGCGGCAGCAGGGGCGGCTCAGGCGCCAGCTGATCGAGGCGGCGCATGATCTTGCGGCTCCCAACCAGGCGCTCGCCGCCGATGCGCATGCCGGGGACGGTGCGCCCGCCATAGATCAGCGGCCCGAACAGCAGCTGGGCCCCGGGCAGCA
>JBEKGK010000279.1:0-3059 GCA_050012835.1 Solirubrobacteraceae bacterium
CTAGCAGCTCATAAAATGGCATATTATTATGCTAATAATTAAAATTATAAATAATTAATTTGTAGAATGACAATAAATAATATGACCGAAGATACTTGGATGAAAATTAAAATCTTCTTGCATCTCCCCTTCCCCCTAAAGAATTATTATTATAAATGGCATCGTATTTTGGATAAACCAGTATAAAAAACCAGTGTACGCCGGAGTAAATTGACCACCCCATGCCGACAGAAATATTCGGTCTTCGCCAGGGTAAATTGCCCACCCTGTGCCGGTCCAAATTGACCACCCCTTAAGAAAGAAAAAATCCTTGCGAATAAGCGAGCATTTATGATTATGTTGAGTTAATTCAAAATAATTATAAATGCCAAATAAACTTATTATTATGAGCAAGGTAAGAAACATTATCAAGCTATACACCGAAGGTGTAAGTAAGCAGTCCATCGGGGAACGGACAGGTCTACCCCGCAATAGTGTAAAAAAGTACATCAGGTTGTTTCTGGCCTCAGGAAAATCACTTGAGGAAATAGAACAGATGAACGACACTGACTTGGAACAGCTGTTCCTGGATATGGTGCCGCGTAATCATATTGAGGATAACCCGAAGTACAAAACATTAAAAGAGTTTTTTCCTGTAATGGAAAAAGCGTTAAAGAGCAGGGAAAACACCAAGGAGAAACTGTGGCAGCAATATATAACAGAGCATCCGGATGGTTATCGCGTGTCACAGTTTAAGGATTACTATCTCAAATGGCTGCGAGTACGCAATCCGGTAATGCATATTGAACATAAGGCTGGCGAAAAGATGTATGTGGATTATGCCGGACAGAAGTTGGAGGTATTGGATCCTGAAAGTGAAGAAACCGTTCCTGTAGAAGTCTTTGTTGCGATTCTTGGTGCAAGTCAGCTGACTTATGTAGAGGCAAGCTACAGTCAACAGAAAGAAGACTTCATCATGTCATGTGAAAATGCATTACATTACTTTGGAGGTGTTCCTAATGCCATTGTTACAGATAATTTGAAGTCGGCAGTAATTAAAAGTAATCGTTATGAACCGACATTAAACGAGGCATTCCGCGACTTTGTGAGCCACTATACTATGGCTGCGCTACCAGCCGGTCCATATAAACCCAAACATAAGGCATTGGTAGAAGGGGCTGTAAAAATTATTTATCGCACGATATACGGTATTGTAAAAGAAAGGGCTTATTCCAGCCTGGAGTTACTAAATGGAGTTATCAGGACTGCATTGGAGGAGCATAATAATCGGTTGCTGACAGGTAGGCCATTTAGTCGGCGGCAATTGTTTGAAGATACTGAGCGGCATATATTACGCCCCTTGCCTGAACGCAGGTATGAGTTAAAGCACCGCAAACTGGTTACTGTTATGAAGAATAATTACGTCTGCTTAGCAGAAGACAAACATTATTACAGTGTCCCCTACCACTTTATTGGCAAGAAGGTAACTCTTTTGTACAGCCAGTCTGAAGTTGAAGTTTATCATCGCTATGAGCGAATCGCGATACACAAAAGAAATCGTCATCTTTTTGGTCACACAACGGTAAATGACCATCTTGCTTCTCAGCACCGTTACATGAGTGACTGGAATCCCGATAAGTTTATTGAACGTGCCGGAGAGATCGGACAGGAAACAAAAGAATACATTATACTGTTGCTGAAAACTCACCAGCATCCTGAACAATCATATCGTTCATGTCAGGGAGTGCTGAGTTATGCTGCACGTGCAGGTAAAGAAAGGCTGAACAATGCCTGCCGAAGGGCGCTGCAATATGGCGATTACAGTTATCAGACAATCCGTGTAATCCTTGAAAGAGGACTTGACCGCAACGTTGATGATGAACAAGATAATAATCAATTATTACCACCGCACAAGAATATCCGCGGGAAAAATTATTACCAATAAAATCACTTCTGGTGTTCGCCGGTACCGGCGAACACCAGAATATTGTCTAACTTAAAATTAAAAAACATGAATGAACAAAGCTTGCAAAAAATGAAACAGATGAAGTTCTATGGTATGGTACGAGCATTCCGTACAAGCATGGAAAATGGCAGTATGTCCACAATGACTGCAGACCAAATGGTATCGCTCCTTGTTGACTCGGAATGGGACGACCGTGACAATCGTCGCATAGAGCGACAAATGCGCAATGCCCGGTTCCGCTATAAAGCAAATGTTGAACAGCTGCACTTTGATATAGACCGTAATCTTGACAAAAACCAGTTGATGCGTTTATCTGAATGTACATTCATTCAAAGGAAAGAAAACTTACTCATCACGGGTAGTACCGGTATTGGCAAAAGCTATATTGCATCGGCTATTGGCAACCAAGCGTGCATACTTGGTTATAAAGTTCTATATGTAAATACAGCTAAGTTATTCTTCAAACTAAAAATGGCTAAAGCCGATGGTTCTTATATTAGAGAGATTGCAAAAATAGAGCGGCAAGATCTTCTTATCCTTGACGACTTCGGACTCCAGCCCATGGATGGTTATAATAGGTCAATGCTCATGGAAATTGTTGAAGATAGGCATGGAAACAGGTCAACTATAATTACATCACAACTTCCAGTAGCTCAGTGGTACGAG
This sequence comes from Solirubrobacteraceae bacterium, assembly GCA_050012835.1. Classification (GTDB taxonomy): domain Bacteria; phylum Actinomycetota; class Thermoleophilia; order Solirubrobacterales; family Solirubrobacteraceae; genus Palsa-744. The sequence goes on from JBEKGK010000279.1 coordinate 2,612, forward strand.
GTGATTGGCGAACAGACGGTGGCAGATGCCATACTTGATCGTATTGTTCATGATGCACACCGTCTCGAACTCGTTGGTGAATCGCTTCGCAGCAGACAAAAAAATAAAATAATAGAGAATGTTGAAACAGAATAAAAATATTTAATTTTGTATAAAGCTTATCTCAAACAAGGAAATGTTCGTTCTTAAGACATTAATGGGAGGGTGGTCAAACCATATCGGCGCAGGGTGGTCAAACCATATCGGCGCAGGGTGGTCATGTTAAATCGGCGTGAGGTGGTCAATTTACTCGGCATATCCAAACATTCAGACCCAACTCCGGTATCCCTCCCGGATAAATTTAAAGGTTTAGGAAAATTGGAATCTTTGGGAAAAAGAAGAGGGGTAATAACATCGGGAAAAAATGAAATAGAATGTGATAGCCGGGTTGAGGGCTGAAAGAACGGAG
>JBEKGK010000280.1:0-3053 GCA_050012835.1 Solirubrobacteraceae bacterium
GCCCGTCACACCTCGCTCGCCGCTCGTCACATCTCGCGCGCCGCCCGTCAACGGCCGGGCGCGTCGCGCGTCACAATGTGCGCATGGCCGACCGCCGCCCCCAACTAGAGTTGATCGCGCCGGCCGCCTCGCCCGAGGAGGCGGCGGCGATCGTGGCCGCGCTGGAGCGGTTCATGCGCGCGACTGCGCCACCGGCGGGCCCGGTCGCGAGCGCGCCCGACGGCTGGCGGCGCGCGGCGGTGCTCGAGGGAGTCTCGCGCGAGCCGGAGGAGGATGTGTCCTGGATGTTCCCTACCTCTGGATAAATACCTAAAAGCCGCTAGGCTTTAGCGCAATAGCTGTCCACTGACCGGTTGTAGTCGAACGCAGCCCGGGCCGAGCGGTCCGGATCAGGAGGTTTCGCAACATGGAGCCAGGTTCCATCGCCGCCCAGCGCGGCACGCTCGAGGACCCCGAGGTCCTGCAGAACGTCCCCGGGCACGTGATCCCGATCCTCGAGCGGGAGTTCGACGACTTCAAGACCGAGGCCGGCAAGTTCCTCGAGGGCGAGACCCCGGAAGACGAGTTCATCAAGTTCCGCCTCAAGCAGGGCGTGTACGGCCAGCGCCAGCCGGACGTGCAGATGATTCGCGTGAAGCTGCCGTTCGGCGGCATCACGCCGGAGCAGCTGGAGTCGTTCGCGGACGTGGTCGAGAAGTACGTGCCGCTGAACAAGGGGCACATCACCACCCGCCAGAACATCCAGATGCACCACATCCCGCTGCCGGAGGTCGAGAGGGCGATCCGCGAGCTGGCGGAGACGGGCCTGTCCAGCCGCGAGGGCTGCGGCAACACCGTCAGAAACGTCACCGGCGATCCCTGGGCTGGCGTCGCCGCCGACGAGCTGTTCGACATGACCCCCTACGTGGGCGCGTATGTGCGCTACTTCGTGCGCCATCCGACGACGCAGGCGATGCCGCGCAAGATCAAGACGGCGTTCGACGGCTCAGAGCAGGGCCGCGCGATCAGCGAGATCCACGACATCGCCTACCGTGCGCGTGTGAAGCAGATCGACGGTCGAGAGGTGCGCGGCGCACAGATGCTGGTCGGCGGCGGCACGTCGATCATGCCGCGCGTGGCGCCCGCGCTGTACGAGTTCGTGGAGCTCGACAACGGCGAGTACCTGAAGATCGCCGAGGCGGTGTTCAGGATCTTCGACCGCCAGGACTGGCTGCGGGTCAACCGCGCACGCGCGCGCATCAAGGTGTTCGTGGACAAGTTCGGCATCGACGAGCTGCGCCGCCAGGTCGAGGAGGAGCTGGAAGGCGACTGGGTCTCCGAACGCGACTTCTCGGTCGAGCACCGGCTGTTCGTGGACGACGAGCGCGAGAGCGCGCCCGCACCGCCGCAGAGCTACGCCAGCCCCAACGGCGACTCCTCCGAGTTCGAGCGCTTCCGCGCGGCCAACGTGGCCCAGCAGAAGCAGGATGGCTTCGTTACGGTCGAGGTCAAGGTCACGCGCGGCGACCTCACCCCCGAGCAGTTCCGCGGCCTCGCGCAGATCGTGCGCTCGTACGCCGGCGGCTACGCGCGCACGACCGTGCAGCAGAACCTGCTGCTGCGCTGGGTGCGCCACGAGAGCGTGTACGACGTGTGGCGCGCGCTGGGCGAGCTGGGGCTCGCGGACGCGGGCACGCGCGAGATCGCCGACGTGGTGTCGTGCCCGGGCACGGACTCGTGCAAGCTCGGGATCACGAGCTCGATGGGCCTCAACCAGGCGGTCCAGGAGCGGATCGAGGCGATGGACATCAGCGACCCGCTGACGCGCGAGATCCACATCAAGATGAGCGGCTGCCCCAACGGCTGCGCCCAGCACCACGTCGCGGACATCGGCTTCTACGGCGCGTCGATCAAAGTCGGCGAGCACACGATCCCCGCGTACATCCCTCACGTGGGCGGCGTCTACGAAGGCGCGCCCGTGGCGTTCGGCACGCGCTTGAAACTGCGCCTGCCGGCCAAGCGGGTGCCGGATGCGATCGAACGCTGGATCGGCCACTACGAGTCCAACCGCCAGGACGGCGAGCCGTGGGGCGCGTTCACGCAGCGCGTCGGCACGGGCGAGCTCGAGGCGCTCGTGAAGGACCTGTCGATGCCCGTGGACTTCGGGCTGGAGACGATGAATCAGTTCATCGACTGGAACAGGAGCGTCCCGTTCGAAGTGCTGCGGGGCGAGGGCGAGTGCGCGGTATAGACGCCAAGGAGCGGCGCGGAACAGAACTCAAGACTCCCATGAAACGAGACGACCAGATCAGATGCCCCAACTAGACACCCAGATTGCGCCGATGAGCACCCAAATCGATCCCAGCCTCAGCCTGACGCACACGCTGCGCGAGGCCGCGCGCCACGGCGAGCGGGCTGTGCTGCTGTGCTCGTTCCAGAAGGAGGAGTCGGTGCTGATCGACGAGCTTCTGCGCCTTGACCAGGGAACGGGCGAAGCGGTGCGGATCGTGACGATCGACACCGGCGTGCTCTTCCCCGAGACGCTCGAGACGTGGCGCGCGTTCGAGCAGCGCTTCGGCGTGAAGATCGAGGTGCAGGACGCGAGCAGCCCGACGCTCCCGTGGAGCGGGCCGGAGCACTGCTGCTCGGTCGCAAAGGTCGCAGCGCTCCAAGCAGCGCTGACCGGCGCCGAGGGCTGGATAACGGGCATTCGCCGCGAGCAGGGGCCGACGAGAGCCGACACGCAGCTGATCGAGCGCGACGAGCGGCGCGGCCTGTGGAAGTACAACCCGCTGGCTCACTGGACCGACAAGGACCTGTGGCGGCGCATCCACGAGCGCGACCTCCCGTACAACCCCCTCCACGACCAGGGCTACGAGTCGATCGGCTGCGCCCCGTGCACGCAGCCGGGCAGCGGCCGCGAGGGCCGCTGGGCGGGCACGAGCAAGACGGAGTGCGGTCTGCACGTGGAGACCGTCGACTGATGAGCGTGGCGGCCCGCCCACAGCTGAGCCACCTGCGCGCGCTGGAGTCCGAGGCGATCCACGTGATGCGGGAGGTGGCGGCCGAATTCG
>JBEKGK010000281.1:0-3045 GCA_050012835.1 Solirubrobacteraceae bacterium
CGAGCCGTGCCCCCGCCGCCGCCAGCGCACCGGCGGCGCGCTCGCGCGCGGCGAGCAGCTCGCGGTTGATCGGCTGCACGAACGCTGACTCACTGATCAGCACCCGAAGTCCCTCCAGCGAGACGCTTGCGGGGTCGCCGAGCTGGGGCTCGCGTGTGACGAGCGGGTCGGCGCCGTCCGGCCCCGACAGGATCCGCAGCACGGGCATTAGGTCCTCGGCGCGGCGCGCCAACGGGCCGAAGCCGAGCAGCCGCTTGGACTCGCCGTGCGGGACCGGGTAGGAGCCCGTGTGCGGCACCAGCCCGTTCGAGGGTTTGTGCCCGAACACGCCGCAGAAGAAGGCCGGGATCCGGATCGAGCCGCCGATGTCGGACCCGAGCCCGAACGGAGACCCCCCGCTGCCGACCGCCGCACCCTCGCCCCCGGACGAGCCGCCGGCCGCCCGCGAAGAGTCATAGGGAGTGCTGGAGCGTCCGTACACGCGGTTGTCGGACTCGACCCACAGCGTCAGCTCGGAGATGTTCGTGAGGCCGAGCGGGATCGCGCCGGCGTCGATCAACCGCTGCGCGGTCGGCGCCGTCGTCTCGGCCCGGTGATCGCGCCGCGCGACGAGCCCGGCGCAGTTCGGCATGCCCTTGACCGCAAACGACTCCTTGATCGTGCACGGCACCCCGAGCAGCGGCGGCAGCTCGCCCTCGCTGCCGCTCGCGATGCGGGCGTCGGCGGCGTCAGCCTCGAGCCGCGCCGCGTCGAAACGCTCCACGGCGATCGCGCCGGTGCGCGGCTGGTAGTGCTCGCACAGCTCGACGTGCGCCTCGACCACCTCCCGCGAGGTGACCTCGCGTTCGCGGATCGCGCGAGCGAGAGCCGTGGCCGAGCGCTGGGTCAGTGGCGGGTCGTGCACGACTCGACCGTACACCAGCCGATGGCGCTGGCCTGGCGACGGCGACCCAAGCCGTCCCGCGACCCGAAAACCCAGGGCCCTCGCGGGGCCGCAGCCGCAAACCGTCAACTACCCTCAGGTTCAGGACGCGAAGGGGACGGTCCCGGTCACGGCCGGCGGAAGACCGAGTGCGTGCCGATGCGCCGCCAGATGACATGCGCCTCACCAGGTCGGACCTCTGCGCCATACTCGAAGGTCGCACGGACGTCGGGCGCCCAGCTCATCTCCCACACCCCGGGACGGCCTTGCACCCACTTGACACGCAAACGCGAATGGAAGCTCTGGCCTCCATTGGCAATGTCAGCGATGAACTGCACAACGGCCTCGCGGAAAGCTCGCTGCTGTTGAGGGGTAAGCCGATCCCAATCGCGCCAGAACGACGCGAGGACCTCACGTGTCGGCATCGAGCGGCTTCGTCCGCTCATCCAAGGCGGCTAGGAGCTCCTCGTCGCTCTCGTAGCGCGTGACACGGTCCGCCGCGAGATCCTCGTCCGCCTCGCGCTCCTTCGCCTGCCACTCCTGCGTCCAGAACCACGCCTGCTCAGGGTCAATGCGACCGGCACTGATCTCGCCAAGCAGCATCGCCGCGCCATCGACCGCGCCATCCGGCAGACGATCCACCAGCTCGTGTAGCTCAGCCTTGGTCATGCGCTGATTGTCGCACGGACGCGCCCCATTCTCGACGTCGGCTCGAACACCGTCACGAGCAGCAGGGTCTTCGGCTGTACAACAACACGAGCCTGCGCCAAACCCGCGCAAGCGCTGCCAGCAGCGCCTGATCCGCCGGTTTGAGCTCCGGTCGAGCGACCTGCGGATCTCGGATTCCCAGTGGTTGGTCGCGGCATTCAACCCTCGACCAGCATCAAGGAAAAGGACGCGAAAGGACGTGGCTGGCAAATCGACGCGCTTCGCGCCTGCCAAGCGCCGGCCCCGGCTCTTGAAAACCAATGCACTTGCAGGGGGTTTTCGAGTGGCGAGACCGGGATTCGAACCCGGGACACCATGATTTTCAGGGACGCGTATATGGGCCGGGAAGGGGCGGAAAAACCCTGCAAATCGGCGGGTCGCGGGTCGGGCGGCCTGTGGCCCGATACCCGTAGTTGCCGGTAGTTGCCCGCGGCTTAAGGACGTGGCGCCAGTGCCACGTCCTTTTCGCCCTCCTCCAAGAAGACGCTATGCACAGACCGCGTCTATGCCCCTGCGCGAGCCCGGAATCGAGTTTTCAGCCCTACGAGCTCGGCGTGGGACATGCAGCGCTCGGCGAGGCGCTCAAACGTCCATCCGCCGCGACGCTGCTCGAAGCCTAGCTGCCCACGATCGCGTCGTCAGGCGTCTGGGCAGCAAGTGCATTGGCCGCCTGCGTCTGCAGCTCCTTGGCCTCGAGCTCGCCAACGAGACGCTGCATCTCCCCATCACGCTCAAGCATCGTGTCACTGAGCGGATTGGCGATACCGCGCAGCAACGAGACCGGGATCCAGCGGCGCGGAACCATGATGCGCGCAGAGCGGTTCTCGATGCCCTTGACAACTGCCTTGGCGATGCGCTCCGGCTCCACTTGGCGCCCAAGTGGCCCCGGATAGGCGCGCGAGACGAGCTCGGTGGCGATCGCGTTGCCACCGAAGCCAACCTTCGCGATCGGAGTCCTCGTCCAGCCGGGAAAGAGCACGCCGGCCGAGGCTCCGGAGCGCACGAGCTCCGCTCGCAGCGCCCGACCGAACTGCTCGACGCCGGCCTTGGCTGCTGCGTAGGACGCGTTGACCAAGCCATTGACGAAGGCGTAGAAGGACGCAGTCACCAGAACGTAGCCCTGGCGCTCCTGGATCTGTGGCAGGCCTGCGCGAACAGTGCGCCACACGCCGAGCAGATCAACCTCGATCACGCGCTCGAAGACGTCCGGGTCGATCGTCGCCACGGTCGCGGGCGGATCGGCGGCGATGCCCGCGTTGGCAAAGACCACGTCGAGCCCGCCGAAATGGGAGACGGTCGCCGCAACCACCTCATCGAGTGAGGCACGGTCACACACGTCGACCGCCAGCGGGAGCGTGTTCTTGCCGCCGAGATCGGCAGCCGTGCGGTCGACGGCGTCCTGCGCAAGATCCGTA
>JBEKGK010000282.1:0-3030 GCA_050012835.1 Solirubrobacteraceae bacterium
CGCCGAGCTCACCTGCGATGTCCGCGTAGCTGAACCCGTTGTAGCCCTGGCTCTGCACCAGTCGCTCGGCGACGTCGAGGATGCGCTGTGCCGTGCCCGTCGGCGCTTGAGCTTGCGTCACCGCCATGTCCCGTATTTTCGCATAAGGCCGACCCCGGCTCGTCTTGACATTCAACCTACTAGTAGGTAAGAATAGCGGGATCGAACAAGCATCCGGGACAACGGGAGGATGGGACTGATGCAGACAACGGAGCACAGGAGCTTCGACGCGCCTGACGAGACACGCGAGTTCCCCCATGGGCACGCGGGCATTCTCAAGATGGGTGGCGGCGAGGTCGGGATGATGATCTTCGAGCCGGGCTGGCGCTGGTCGAACGACGTCAAGCCGATCGCCAACACGGCGAGCTGCCAGGCGCCGCATTTCCAGTACCACGTCAGCGGGCAGCTCGCGATCCGCATGGACGACGGCACCGAGTTTGTTGCGGGCCCAGGGGACGTCACCTCCCTCCCAAGCGGGCACGACGCCTGGGTGGTGGGCGACGAGCCCGTCAAGGTCGTCGATTGGTTCGGCGCCAGCGACTACGCAAAGAAAGGCTGATTCGAACACCGGAGGAGCGTCTCATCCGCGGGGCGCTCTCGATTCCTAACTGAAAGGTGAGTCATGGGACGCAAGATCGCAGACTGCCGTCGCTTTGAGAGCGACAACAACTGCTCGTTGACGATCATCGGCGAGGAGGACGAGGTGATAGCCACCGCCGCGCAGCACGCCGTGGCGGCGCATGGCCACCAGGACACGCCCGAGCTCCGCACACAGCTGCAGGCGATGCTCGAGCCCGAGGAGAGCTACGTGCCTGGCACGCGCGCGCCGGGGCCGTTTCCCAGCTAGGCCACATTCGGTTCGCGGCGCGTCTCGCCGCCTGATTCGCCCCGCGCCGCCCGAGCCGCATCCGACCGGTCATCGGCATACTGCGACCGTGCGTATCTCTGTCGCCGCGGACGAGCTCACCGGCGTTGCCGGGACGATCGCGGGCGAGCTCGAGCGCCGCGGGCACGAGGCGCTCCGCCACGGCGCGCTCGCCGAGGGGGAGCGAGCGGACTGGGCGTGGGCGTCGGAGGCGGTCGCACGCGACGTGGCTGAGGGGCGTGTCGAGCAGGGGATCGTGTGCTGTTGGACCGGCACCGGCGCGTCGATCGCCGCCAACAAGGTCGACGGCGTGCGCGCGGCGCTGTGCCTCGATGCCACAAGCGCCGCCGGCGCGCGCCGCTGGAACGACGCGAACGTGCTCGCGCTCAGCCTGCGCGCGACCTCGGAGGCGCAGCTGGGCGAGATCCTCGACGCGTGGCTCGCCGGCGAGCCCAGCGTCGACGCCGAGGACGTGGCCAACGTCGAGCACCTGGCGGAGATCGAGCGGGACTAGCGGGGCCTTCCAGCGAGTTGCCGTCGGCTGGCTATGCCGGCACGGGCGGCTCGGCGCTCGACTCCAGCTGCACGCCCGCGTCCGCCAGCTCGGGCACGCCGCCGTCGACCACGTGGATCACGTCCTGGGCTCCGTGGAGCTTCAGCAGGCTGGCGGCCGTCCCAGCCCGTGCGCCGCCCGCGCAGATCACGGCGATCGGCCGGGTGGGGTCGATCCCCTGTGGGACCTCGGTGACGTCGTGCCACGCGGTGAACACCGATCCCGGCACGTGACCCGCAGTCCACTCATGGCGCTCGCGCACGTCAAGCAGCTGCAGGTCCGGTTCCTTGGCTAGCCAGCCGCGCAGGTCGCCCGCCACCACTCGGTCGGTGTGCTCGACCGGGTGGCGTTCCTGGCGCCAGTTGGTCATCCCTCCCGCCAGCAGGCCCGCGATGTTGCGTACGCCGACCGCCAGCGCGAGCTTCGCAGCGCGGCGCCCGTCGGCGTCGTCGCGGCCGATGAACACGATCTCCTGGTCGTGATCGGCCAGCCACGCGAGCTTCGAGCCGAAGCCGGAGGTCAACGACGGGATGCAGATCGAGCCGTGGATGTGAACGTCGTCGAACTGCAGATCCGTGCGCACGTCCACCAGCAGCGCGCCCTCTTCGCGCTTGAGCTGCACCTGGTGCGGATACAGCGCTGGCACCTCCACGCCGCTGGTCACCAGCGGCCCGCGGTTGAGCGCCACGATCTTCGCGAAGTTGGGTGGCTGCGGCCCGAGCCTCGCCAGCGCCTGCGCCACGAACTCCGTCTCCTGCTCGATCGCCAGCGTGGGGTTGTGGCGGCGCTCGAAGCCGATTGTCGAGCAGATCTTCGCGTCCATGCCCGCGCCGCCGCACATCGAGCCGCCCAGGTGGGCCGGCCACAGCTCGCAGTCGTCGTGCAGCGGCAGCAGCTTCTCGCGCACTGACGCGAAGATCTCGCGCGCGCCTTGCGAGGCCTCGATCGCCAGGTCGGTGCGTGCGACGTCGCCCACGAACAGGCTGTCGCCGCTCAGCACCGCCCATGGGTCCGCTCCGCGCTCGGTGTCGATCAGCAGGAACGCCGTGTGCTCGGGGCGGTGGCCCGGGGTGTGCAGCGCGCGCACCGTCAGCGAGCCCAGCTGCAGCTCCCAGCCGTCGTCGAACGGCTCGTGCTCGTAGTCGGGCGCCGCGAGGCGGTGCACATGGATGCGCGCGCCGGTGGCCGCCACCAGCCGCCCGTGTCCGGACACGTGGTCGGCGTGGTTGTGGGTCTCCAGCACGTGCGCGATGTTCACGCCGCGGTAGCGCGCCAGCTCGAGGTACTCGTCGATCTCAAAGCGCGGGTCGACCACTGCCGCCGCCGCCGCATGCTCGTCCCCGATCAGGTACGAGGCGCAGCCGAGGTCGTCGTGGGTTATCTGCTTGAACAGCATTCGTGTGCTCGCTGGCTGGACGGACTCTCGCTCACGCCGCTCGCGCAGCTCTGCCGGAATGTTCGCACACGCGTAGTTTTGTGCACTGACAGAATCGACAATATGAGCTTAGTGTAGGGGGCGGCTGCTCAGGCCGCGTGGAAACGCACCACGCCCTCGCGCTCCTCTTCGACGACC
>JBEKGK010000283.1:0-3023 GCA_050012835.1 Solirubrobacteraceae bacterium
ATCGCGGGCTGACTCTTAAGATCTTTAAGATGAACGAGAGGGTCGCGATTGAGGACGACACCGGGGTTGAGGACATCGTGCGGGTCGGCCAGAGCCTTGACGCGCCACATCATCGCCGTGGCCTTGGCGCCCCACTCGCGCTCCACGTACGGCGCCATGTTCACGCCGGTGCCGTGCTCGGCCTTCAACGAGCCGTCGTAGGAGCCCACGATCAGCTCGACCAGCTCCTCCATGAACTGCTGGTAGCGCTCGAGGTCCTCGGGCTTGGTGAAGTCGGGCGTGAGCTGGAAGTGCAGGTTGCCGGCGGACGCGTGGCCGGCGACGCCGACGAGGAACTGGTGCTTGCCGAGCAGCGCCTGCAGGTCGCGCGCGCACTCCGCTATGCGCTCCGGGCGCACGCACACGTCCTCGATGATCAGCGCCGTGCCCGGCAGGCGTAGGCGCCCGACGAGCCCGAACAGCCCCTCGCGCACCATCCACGCCAGCTCGATCTCCTCGCGATCGCGCGAGAAGCGGTGCGGCTGGATCAGCTCGTGGCCGGCGAGGATCTCGTTGACCGCGGCCTCGCCCCGGTCGAGCTCGGCCGCGTCGGCGCCGCCCAGCTCGACGATCAGCGCGGCGGACCCCGGCGGCAGCTCGCGCCAGTACTGCGGGGTCCCGGGCAGGTTCCAGGCGGCGGCGATCAGCGCCGGCGCAACCAACAGCTCGGTCGCGCGCGCGCCCGCCGCCACGAGCGCGGGCACGGCCGCGGCGGCCGCGTCGATGTCGGCGAAGTGCACCCACGCGAGCGTCGTGTGCCTCGGCTCGGGGCGCGTGCGCATGACCGCCTCGGCGATGAACGCGAGCGTGCCCTCCGAGCCCACCACCAGGCGGCGGAAGATCTCCAGGGGCGTGTCGGCGTCCAGGAAGGCGCACAGGCGGTAGCCGGTGACGTTCTTGATCTCGTACTTGCGCCTCACGCGCCGCGCCAGCTGCTCGTCGGCGAGCAGCTCCTCGCGCAGCTCCAGCAGGCCCTGCGCGAGCTCGGGCTCGGCCGCGGCGAACTGTGCCTCCGCGTCGGGCGCCGCCGTGTCGATCACCGTGCCCGAGGCGAGCACGAGCGTCATCGACTGAACGGTCGAGTACGGGTCCCACGTGACGCCGCAGCGCATGCCGCCCGAGTTGTTCGCGATCACGCCGCCCAGCGTCGCGATGTCTTTGCTCGCCGGGTCCGGGCCGAGCTTGACGCCGTGGCGCGCGAGCAGGCGGTTGGCGAGGCCCAGCAGCGTCCCCGCCCTGATCCGCGCGCGGGCGCCGCCGTCTTCGATCTTCACGCCCGAGAACCAGCGACGCACGTCGATCATGATGCCGTCGGTTCCCGCCTGCCCGCTGAGGCTCGTGCCGCCACCGCGGAAGTTCACCGCGATGCCCGTGCGGCGCGCGTATGCGAGCACCTTGCCGACGTCCTCGGCGTCGTGCGCCATCACCACCACCGCCGGCAGGCGCCGGTAGGGGCTGGCGTCGGAGGCGTATGCGACCAGGTCGATCGCGCGCGCGAGCACGCGCTCGGCGCCGAGCAGCGCGATCAGGTCCGAGCGCAGCGGCTCGGGTGTGCCGGCCGCGATGCCGTCCGGCGCCCGGTCCGCGTGCGGGGGCCCCGGCGGGCGGCCGATACGGCGCGTGTCGGGCGCGAGCAGCGCCGTCAAGCGAGCGCCATCCCGGGGGCGACGTCGACCTGCACGAGCCGCGGGCCGTCCTGCGCGAGCGCGTCGGCGAGGCCGGCGTGGAGCTCGTCGCGCCCTGCGACCGTGATCGAGGGCACGCCGTAGCTGCTGGCGGTGGCGGCGACGTCGAGCTTCGGCAGGTCCAGGCCGGGCGAGCCGTCGACGCTCTCGAGCATCGCGAACCACTTGAGGATCGAGTACTCGCTGTTGCGCAGCACGAGGAACTTGACGGGGATGGCGTACGCGGCGGCGGTCCAGAACGCGGTGATGGCGTACTGCGCGGAGCCCTCGCCGAGCACGCACACGACCTGGCGCTCGGGCTGCGCGAGCTGCACGCCGAGCGCGGCGGCGAGGCCGAAGCCGAGGCCGCCGCCGGCGCTGAAGTAGTAGGAGCCGGGACGCGACAGGCGCAGGTTGTTGCGCAGCGCGGCGGTGCTCGACGGCGACTCGAGCACGACGATGCCGTCCTCGGGGAACAAGCCGGCGAGGAGCGTGTGCACCTCCCCGCCCGACAGCTGATCGCCGGGCGCCGGCGCCTCGAGCTCGAAGCGCGCGGGCGGCGGCTCGCGCTCTGAGGGCTCGCGCCCGGACGGGTCGCCGTCGGGCCGCCCGCCGCCTGCGCGCGCGGCCAGCTCAGCCACGAGCGCGCGCAGCGTGAGCGCGACGTCGGCGACGATCGCGTCACCCATCGGCGCGCGCGCGGCCTCGTCGGGGTCGCTCGTGATCGCGACCAGCTCTGCGCCCTCGGGCAGGAAGTCGCCGGGGATGTTGGGGTAGTAGGGGAACACCGAGGAGCCGGCGACGAGCACCAGGTCATAGCCCGCGAGCGCCTGCGCGAGCGGCCCCACCGCCGGCGGCAGGACGCCCTGGAAGGCGGGGTGATCCTCGGGGAAGCCGATGCGCCCGCCGCCGGTCGCCGGCGAGGCCCACACGGGCAGGCGCTGGGACTCGGCGAGCTCGACCGCGGCGTCCCAGCCGCCGCTCGCGTCGATCTCGGGGCCGGCGACGAACACGGGGCGCTCGGCCATGCGCAGCCGCTTGGCGAGCGCGGCCACCTGCGCGGGGTCGGCCTGCGCGCGGCCGTCCACGGCGCGTGCGATCTGCGTGGCGTAGTCGACGGGCGCGACCTCGCTCGCCCAGTCGTCCATCGGGATCGACACGAACGCCGGCCCCTGCGGCGGCAGCGACGCGTGGTGGATCGCCTGCGCGAGCGCGAACGGCACATCGGCGGCGCGCGGCGGCTCGTAGCTCCACTTCACATAGGGCTTGGGCACCTCGACCGCGTCGCGGTTGGTGAGGTTGGCCTGCAGCGTCATCAGC
>JBEKGK010000284.1:0-3012 GCA_050012835.1 Solirubrobacteraceae bacterium
GGCGTCGTCAGCAGCCCCGTGCGTGTCGTGGCGCCGACGAGCGTGAACGGCGGCAGCTCCAGCGTGACGACCCTGGCCCCCGCCCCCGCGCCGACCGTGATCGGCAGGCGGTGATCCTCCATCGCGGGGTAGAAGGTCTCCTCCAGCGTGCGCGGCAGGCGATGGATCTCATCGACGAAGAACACGCTGCGTGGCTCGAGGGCGGTCAGAAAGGCCGCGATGTCTCCCTTGCGCTCCAGCGCCGGGCCGGCGGTCTGGACGAAGGGCACTCCGAGCTCGGCCGCCACGATCTGGGCGAGCGAGGTCTTGCCAAGACCGGGAGGGCCGGCGAGCAGCAGGTGGTCCAGCGCCTCCCCCCGGGCCGTGCACGCCTCGATCGCGACCTTGAGCTGCTCGCGCAGCGTCTGCTGCCCGACGAACTCCCGCAGGCGCCGGGGGCGCAGCGAGCGGTCGAGCTCGTCCTCTGCCACCAGGTAGGGGGTCTGGATGCGTGTTCCCGTCTCGCTCATGGTCTGTCCAGCCATCTCAGGAAGCCGCCCGCGCCAGGCGCAGGGCCGCCCCGATCAGCTCCTCGGCGCTCTCTCCGTCGGCGTCGCGCAGGAGCTCATCGGCCTCCGCCGGGGCGTAGCCCAGCTCGAGCAGGCCCTCGCGGGCGAGATCCCGCGGCCCGCGCTCGAAAGCTCCCGCGCCACGGCTGGCACGGATCCCACCGTCGCTGACGGGAAGCCCGCCGGGCACGCCGACCTTCTCGCGCAGCTCCACGATGATCCGTTCGGCGGTGCGCTTGCCGATCCCCGGCACCGACTGGAAGCGCGCGGCGTCGCCGGCGGCCAGCGCCCTCAGCAGCTCGCCGGGTGGGCCACTGGAGAGCGCGGCGAGCGCCACCTTCGGGCCCACAGCCTGCACGCCGAGCAGCATCAGGAAGAGGTCGCGCTCCTCCTCGGTGTGAAACCCGAACAGCGTCAGGGCGTCGTCGCGGACGATCAGGTGGGTGTGCAGCGCGATCTGCTCGCCGACCAGCGGGACCTGCGCGAGGGTCTCGGCCGAGACGGCCGCGCGGTAGCCGACGCTGCCGCACAGGATCACCACGTGATCGGGCCGCCGAACGGCCACCTCGCCGGCGAGCATGGAGATCATCGGCCGGCTCCCGCCACGGCGAGCGCCAGTGGGGTGCAGTTGAGGTGGCAGATCGCCACCGCCAGGGCGTCGGTGGCGTGGTCGGGGCGCGGCTCCTCGGCCAGGCCCAGGAGCACCCTGACCATCCGCGAGACCTGGTCCTTCTCGGCCCGGCCGCTGCCGCAGACGGCGCTCTTGACCTGTTGGGGGGTGTAGCCGGCGCAGGGGATGCCCTGCTGTCCGGCCGCCAGCATCGTCACTCCACGGGCCTGTCCGACGGCGAAGGCGGTTCTCACGTTCTGGCCGAAATAGAGCTCCTCGAGGGCCATCGCCGCGGGCTCGTGCTCGAGGATCAGCTCGCGGATGGCACTGTGGATCCGGGCCAGCCTGGCCTCCGGCGGGAGCCCCGCGGGGGTCTGGATCACGCCGCCGTCGAGCGCCGTCAGGCCGCCGGCCTGGGCGGCCACGACCCCATAGCCGGTGTTGGCCAGGCCCGGGTCTATGCCAAGGACGATCACGGCCTGTGATTCTGCGCCCGGCCTCGGACGCCTGCCTGGCATACGCTGAGCGCCTATGCCCGGCCAGCCCATCGACTTCGACGCGGAGGGCCTGCTCGACGGCCTCGAGGGAGAGGCGCGGGCCGAGCGCCTGGCGCTGCTGGAATACCTCACACAGCAGGGCATGCCCCTTGCCCAGATGCGGCGGGCGACGGCCACGGACACGCTCATGTTCCTCCCCGCCGAGCGGGTCATCGGCGGCGAGCGCCGCTACACCTTCGCGGAGATATCGCAGCTCAGCGGCATCACCGAAGAGCACGTGCTCGCGCTGTCGCGAGCCATGGGCGTCGCGATCCCGGCGCCGGATGAGGCCACCTACACCGACTCCGACCTGGAGATCGTGAGGATGACCCATGTCACCAGGGCCATCGGGATCACCGACGAGGAGAACCTCGCCATGCTCAGGGCGCTCGGCCGCGGGCTCTCCCAGGCCGCCGAGGCGATGCGCGCCGTGCCGCTGCGGGTGGTGCTCGAGCCGGGCCTCTCCGAGCACGACCTCGCCGAGCGCTACGCCTCGACGGTCTCCGAGCTGGCTCCGCTGATCACCCCTCTGATCACCGGCCTGCTGAGCCTGCACCTGCGCCAGATGGCCCAGGGCGAGGCCATCAATGCGGCCGAGCGCAGCGGCGGGCGCCTGCCCGGGTCCCGGGAGATCGCCGTCTGCTTCGCGGACCTCGTCGGCTTCACCCGCCTCGGCGAGGAGGTGGCGCCGGAGGAGCTCGGAGGCCTGGCAGTGAGGCTGGAAACGCTCACCAGCGACGTCATCGAGCAGCCCGTGAAACTCGTCAAGACGATTGGAGATGCCGTGATGCTGGCCTCCTCCGATCCCGAGCCGCTGCTGGCCAGCGCCCTGGCGCTGCTCGCGGCCGCCGAGCAGGAGGGCGAGGAGTTCCCCCAGCTGCGGGTGGGGGTCGCCCGGGGAGCCGCCCTCGGCCGCGCCGGGGACTGGTTCGGGCGCCCCGTCAACCTCGCCAGCCGGATCACCGCGGTGGCGCGGCCCGGAACCCTGCTGGCCGAGCGCTCGGTGCGCGACTCGGCGCCGGAGGCCTACCGCTGGTCCTATGCCGGCCAGCGCCGCCTGAAGGGGATACGCGAGCCGGTCTCCCTCTACCGGGCGAGGGAACTGGAGGCCGCGGGCTGAGCTCCCTCCCACAGCTTCCAGGGCGCACCGCCGGCGGCCCACAGGTCGTTGAGGGCCACCGAGTCCTTGTAGGTGTCCATGCACTCCCAGAAGCCCTCGTGGCGGTGGGCGCGCAGCTGGCCTTCCTCGGCCAGGCGGACCAGACACTCGCGCTCGAGCACCCCGTCCTCCTGCAGGTATGAGAGCACGGGCGCCTCG
>JBEKGK010000285.1:0-3009 GCA_050012835.1 Solirubrobacteraceae bacterium
CCCGTACAGGCGCACGAACCCGTGGCGGCGCGCGCGGCGCACGTGGAAGGAGACGCGCACGGCTACGCTCTCGAGCACCACGGGGCTGGCGACTTCGGGCTTGCCGACGGTGACGACGCGCAGCTGCGTGTTTTCGAGCAGGCCGACATAGGGGAATGAGAAGCCGCCGGCGCTGTTGGCGAGCTCGGGGTTGCCGACGTCCTTGAACCCGGCGAGGTAGGGGAACGGGTTGGCCTGCAGCACGATCTCGCGGGTGGACGCGCCGGTCCCCGTCAGCGTGCCCTCGAGGAAGAACGGTTCGCCGAACAGGACGGGGTTGGGGACGCCTGCGATCTGCACCGACAGCGGGATCTTGGGTGTCGTGAACGTGCGCTCGGCGCCCTTCGCTGTGCCCCCGGGGCTGGTTGCGAGCACGCGGTAGTGGTAGGTCACGCCGGGCTGCAGGCCGGTGACGGCCTGGCTGACTTTGATCGTCACGGTGCCGTTGCCCGCGGGGGCGAGCGGCGACTGGGCGCCGTAGGCGCTGGTGGGGCCGTACTGGAAGGCGTAGCTGGTGAGCTGGCCGTGCCCATCGACATAGCCGTAGAGGATCGCCGAGGAGTACGTCACGTTGGAGACGCTGCCGGTGGTGACGCTGGGCAGCGGCGGGGTGGCGGCGCCTTCAACGCTTGGTGCTCGTCACCGGCTGCTCGACCGGGGCGGACCCGTTGCTCGAGGCGGCGAGGGCCGACACCGATGGCGCGCTGCCGGCCGCGGAGTAGTCGTAGGTGTAGGTGTAGCCATAGTAGCCCCGTCGCGTGGCCTTGAACCCATTGGCGACGACCCCCAGCAGCGGGGCGCCGGCGCCCGTGAGCGTCTCGTGCAGGCGCTCGGCGACGTCGCGGCGGTTGCGACCGACGCGACCGACGATCAGCACCCCGTCGACCCTGTTCAGCAGCGGGAAGGCGTCGGAGACGGCGGTACCGTCGACCTTTCCGAGCAACGGAAACGCGTCTGAGACGGCCGTCCGGTCAGAGTGTCGATGACAACCAGGTCATACGTGGACTTCGCCCGCCCGAGCAGAGGAGAGGTGGAAGAAGCCCATAGGCGAGTCCCGTGATCGGGAGCACCTGTTAGCAAGCTCAATCCGTCCTCCGGCATTCTTCGAAACCCTCAACCGACTCCCCCAGAATCGCTTCCCAGTCATCGCCTCTTGGCTTCACGCCCCAGTCGCTGATTAGATTCCGCACCACGAGCTCCAGCGATACCCGGCGGCTGGCAATGTGCACGCGGCCGATCGGCGCTTCATCGGGAAAGGAGCCGTTGACGTGGACGTGGGCTCTGGGGTAGGCATAGTCCGACTCCGGCGGGTCACGAACATACTCCCAGCGAATCAGCCAGGACCGCAGCGACGCGTCCGCCTGCAGGCGATAGGAATAGGACTCCGTTCTGCAATGCCCATCGTCGACCACGACGACTTGGTGTACGAACAGGCGCACCGCCGTGCCATACAGCTCAAGCGAAGCATTTGCTCCGTCGACGACCCTGGTCAACTCGAAAGCATCGGGATAGCCGGCGATTGGAGTCACCGACAGGCGCGAGTCGCTGACGGTCCTGTTGAGGACGCCATTCAGACGATCGGCGAAACCCTGCGCGACCCTACGCGGCAGCCTTGTGCCCGTTCTGGCCGATGCGGAGCAGACCGATGAGATAGTCGACGGCCACGTCCCCATCCTCAAGCTCCCCGGCCGTGTAGGCCCGGGTGAACTCCGCGACCGTCATGCCAATGGCGCTCTGAGTCTCGCGCTCCAGATGCGCGTCGTACTCCTCCCGGGTGAGGTCGATGACGGGCGTTCCGGCTGCTGTTTCGGTGATCTTCATGGCCCATACACGATAGCGGCCCCGGGCGTCAGCGTCGGCAGACGCGGCGCCCCGCCGCAGGAACCGCTCAACCTGATCCATCAAGCCACGCTCTGTACCTGAGGTTCCGAGGCGACCAGCCCATGTCCGGGAAGGACATGGATTTGATCGGTGATGATGTCGGAGAGATCGTGCAGCTCCAGGGCACTCTGATGGGAGACCGCCGCGTCGGCGGACGGGGGGGGATGCGCAACCATCCCGCCACGAAGTGGCGAGGCACAGGCGCCGGATCCGGCTTGAGCGTTCGCTCGCAGGGCGGCAGCGAGCTCGGGGTCAGGGCTCGGGTGCGCATCCAGTCCTTCCGCTGTTCGGGAACATCGGTCCTGAAGCTACGCGGCGCTTGGGACGGTACACACGCTCGAGTCGGAGCGGAACAGCGGCACAGCAGTTGCGCCGCGAGCACCACTGTTATGGGCGCCGCATGCGACGGCAGGACGTCTCGCCGAGTAGCGGCGGCGAACCCCTCACCGGATCAGGATCGGCTCGCTGTAGTTGGACACGTGCGCGCCGTCGTTGACCTTGACCAGCGCGCGGTACAGGCCGGGGTGGCGCAGGCGCACGATGCGGCTGAAGCGCGAGACGGTGGGGGTGGCGGCTTCCACGACGGTGCCGCCCTCGTTGACGGATCTGCCGGGCGTGAGCAGCTGGAAGCCGACGAGCGCGCCGACCTCGGCGGGCGCGACGTCGCCGTACAGGCGCACGTACCCGCGGCGACGCGCGCGGCGCACGTGGAAGGAGACGCGCACGGCGACGCTCTCGAGCACGACGGGGCTCGTGACTTCGGGCTTGCCGACGGTGACGACGCGCAGCTGCGCGTTTTCGAGCAGGCCGACGTAGGGGAAGGAGAAGCCGCCGGCGCTGTTGGCGAGCTCGGGGTTGCCGACGTCCTTGAAGCCCGCGAGGTAGGGGAACGGGTTGTCCTGCAGCACGATCTCGCGGGTCGACGCGCCGGTGCCCGAGAGCGTGCCCTCGAGGAAGAACGGTTCGCCGAACACGACCGGGTCGGGGACGCCCGCGATCTGCACCGACAGCGGGATCTTGGGCGTGGTGAACGTGCGCTCGGCGCCTTTCGCGGTGCCCCCGGGGCTGGTTGCGAGCACGCGGTAGTGG
>JBEKGK010000286.1:0-3003 GCA_050012835.1 Solirubrobacteraceae bacterium
CGAGCGCCACCCATGTGAGCACCGAGAGCGCCAGGCCCCGGCCGAGCCGTCCATGTGAGATCGCACGCGCGAGCATCTCGGCGGCGATCGCGGGAGCCGTCACCAGCACCGCCGCAAACGCCGCGCCTCGCAAGCGAGTGGGGGCGTACGCGGCGCGCTCGAGCGCGAGCGCCATGCGCCCGAAGCCGGCGACGGGATGCCAGCGGCGCGGGTCGCCGAAGGCCCGGTCTGCGGCGTAGCCGGCGAGCAGCGCGGCCCCCGCGAGGCTCTGGTCCGGCGTCGTGTGCATCTGGCGCCTCCTCGGGATCGTGCGTCCCGTCGTCGGAAGGTTCGCGGCGGTTGAGTCTCTGGCTCCCGGAACGGACGTCCCGGTCACAGTGGCGCGACCGCCCCGGTCTCTCACCGGGTTCCTCGCACCGCCACGCTGACACGCCGATGCTACCTGCTGGCGGGCCGCGCGGCTGGCGGGCGGCCTTTAGTGTTGCCAGCGATGAGCAACGACGAGCGCCTCACGAGTCCTGCGGAGCCCCTCTCGGTCACGGGCGAGCGCTTTGCGCGTCCGCCGACGCCGGCGGGCTTCGATCCCTCGCGCGCCGCCGAGCGCGCGGCCGACCCTCGTGGCTGGCGCTACGACGAGGCCGAGCGGGAGATCGTGCACCGCGTGATCGCCGAGCGCCGCGACGTGCGGCGCTTTCGTCCGGACGCGGTCCCCGACGACGTGCTCCAACGTGTGCTGGCGGCGGCGCACCGCGCTCCGTCGGTCGGGCTGATGCAGCCGTGGCGGCTGATCGTGATTCGCGACATCGACACCAGGGTCGCGGTCCGACGATTGGCCCAGCGCGAGCGCCTGCGCCAGGCGGGCAGGTTCGACGAGCGCACCAGCCAGTTCCTCGACCAGAAGGTCGAGGGCGTGGTGGAGGCGCCGCTCGGGATGTGCGTGTGCTGCGATCACGGCGAGCCGGACGTGGAGATCCTGGGCCGCGGCACGATCCCCGAGACCGACGTCTACAGCACGGCGTGCGCCGTGCAGAACCTGTGGCTGGCCGCGCGCGCCGAGGGTCTCGGCGTCGGCTGGGTCAGCTTCTACCGCCCCGAGGATCTGCGCGCGCTGCTGGGCATCCCGGCGCGCGTGGACCCGATCGCCTACCTCTGCCTGGGCTGGCCCGACGAGCGTCCCGTGCGGCCGGGCTTGGAGGCCGCGGGATGGTCATCGCGCATGCCGCTCGATGCCGTGGTGATGGACGAGCGCTGGCATGAGGACTCGACGCCGCGCGATCGGCGGTCCGCGCTGCCGCCGAGCACGGGCCCGGACCGCGCGGCGGCGATCGCGGCGCGCGACCGCCTTGACCAGCTGGTCAAGCCGGTCGGCAGCCTCGGCGCGCTGGAGGCGCTGATCGAGCGCTGGGCCGCGGTCACGGGTGGTCCTCCTCCGCCGAGCGTGCGCGCGGGCGTGCTCGTGTGCGCGGCCGACCACGGCCACGTGGTTCACGGCACGAGCCTGTTCGACAGCGAGGTCTCCGCTCAGGTGACCGCGGCGGCGGCGCGCGGCGAGACGGCGGTGGGAGTGCTCGCGCGGCGCGGCGGGCACGAGCTGCTGGTCGTCGACGTCGGCCTCGCTGGCCCCACGCCGCCGGGGGTGCGCGACGCGAAAGTCGCGGCCGGCAGCGCGGACATCACCGCAGGCTCGGCGCTCACGGACGCGGAGCTCGACGCGGCGCTCGAGACTGGAGCGGCGCTCGCGCGCGAGCTCGCTGGCCGGGGCGTGGATTGCCTGGTGCTCGGTGAGATCGGGATTGGCAACACGGCCACGACGGCGGCGCTCGCATGTGCGCTGACAGGCGCGGCGCCAGAGCTGGCGGTCGGGCGCGGCACGGGCGTTGACGCCGCGGGGCTGGAGCGCAAGCGCGCGACGGTGGAGGCGGCGCTCGAGCGCCACGGCGTCTCCCGCGACCACCAGGGCGCATCACTCTCGCCACGCGACGCCCTGCGCTGCGTCGGTGGCCTGGAGCTGGCCGCGCTCGCGGGCGCGATCGGCGAGGCCGTGCGCCTGCGCCTGCCCGTGCTGCTCGACGGCTACGCGGTCACCGCTGCAGCGCTGGCTGCCGTGGGGCTCGATCGGGCGGCCGGAGAAGTGCTGATCGCCAGCCACCGCTCGGCCGAGCCCGGGCACGACATCCTGCTCGCCGAGCTCGGGCTCGAGCCGCTGCTCGACCTGCGCCTTCGCCTGGGCGAGGCGTCAGGCGCGCTGCTCGCGCTGCCCCTGATCGAGGCCGCCGGCGCGCTGCATGCGGGGATGGGCACGTTCGAGGAGTCTGGCGTTGCACGCTCGCGCTGATGCACGTCCGCACTGACACGCCAAGCGCCGCGAAGTCGACCGTCGCATCCCCGGTCGCCGCGGCCCCAGCTGCCGCCAGACGATCGTTTCGTCCATGGGATGGCCTAGCCAGCGCGATCACCTTCCTGACGATCGTGCCGGTGCCAGCCGCCGGCGAGGTCGGGCTGAGCGGCGCGGCAGTCTGGTTCCCTGTGGTCGGCGCGGCCGTCGGCGCGCTGGCCGGCGGCGTGCGCGTGCTGGGCGGCTCTGTTCTCGGCGCCACGGTTTCCACGGTGCTGGCGATGATCGCGCTGGTGGTCGTGACGGGCGCGCTTCACCAAGACGGGCTGGCCGACACCGCCGACGGCATCGGCGCGCGCGGCGGACGCGACCGCCGCCTGGCTGTGATGCGCGACTCCTCCACAGGCGTGTTCGGCGCGCTCGCGCTGATCGCGTGGGCGCTGCTGCTGTTCACGACGCTCGCGTCGCTCGACGGCGACCATACGCTGCGCGCGCTTGTCGTCGCCTGCGCGCTCGCGCGCTGGGCGGCGCTTGTGCACGCTGCCGCTACGTCCCCGGCGCGCGCCGACGGGCTCGGCGCCTCGCTCCACGTGGGGCGCGTCGCGCTGGGTCTCGCGACGGTCGTGGCGATGATCGCCGCGTTGGCGATCTGCGGTCTCGTCGCGGGC
>JBEKGK010000287.1:0-2990 GCA_050012835.1 Solirubrobacteraceae bacterium
GCACGTACAGCGGCTCGGGTGCGGAGATGCCAAGGCCGTGGCGCTGTCCGACGGTGTAGCGGTGAGCGCCGGCCCGATCGTCGAGCTCCACGGAGCCGTTCTCGGCGCGCACGCCGGCGCTCACCGCTACACCGTCGGACAGCGCCACGGCCTTGGCATCTCCGCACCCGAGCCGCTGTACGTGCTCGCGACCAACGCGCGCGCCAACACCGTGACCGTCGGGCCTCGCGACGCGCTGCTCGCGCGCGAGGTGCCCGTGAGCGAGGCGACGCTCCACCGCGACGGCCGCTGCGTCGACGGCGTGCGCGTGCGCGCGCACGGGCGGCGGTTCGCCTGTCGCCTGTCCGGCGATCCACGCGCGGGGCGCCACCCGCGTCTGGCGATCGAGCTGCATGAGCCCGCCGAGCGCACCGCCCCCGGCCAGCTCGCGTGCCTGTACGCCGGCGACGTCGTCGTCGGTCACGGCATCATTACCGCGTGACGGCTTAGGGTGCGCGGTCCGTGCCGGGCGCTCGCTCGCCCTTAATATCCAAGAACATGAACACCGACGAGATCCGCGAGCGCTACCTGAGCTTCTTCGAGGAGCGCGGACACCGGCGCATCCCCTCGGCCTCGCTCGTGCCCTCCGCGCACGATGCCTCGGCGCTGCTCACCGTCGCCGGCATGCATCCGCTGAAGCCGTACTTCCTCGGCCACGAGAGCCCGCCGGCTCAACGCCTGACCAGCTGCCAGAAGGTCTTTCGCACGGTCGACATCGACAACGTCGGCAACACCGCGCGACACCTCACGTTCTTCGAGATGCTCGGCAACTTCTCGTTCGGCGACTACTTCAAGCGCGACGCGATCGCCTTCGCGTGGGAGCTCTCGCGGGAGGTCTTCGGATTCCACGAGCAGGACATCTGGGTGACGGTGTTCGAAGGCGACCACGGCCTTGGGCTCGGTCCCGACGAGGAGGCGATCGAGCTGTGGAGCGCTCTCGGCCTGCCGTCCGAGCGGATCGTGCGCTGCCCGCGCTCTGAGAACTTCTGGCAGGGCGGTCCCACAGGTCCCTGCGGGCCGTGCTCGGAGCTGTACGTCGATCGCGGCGTACAGCACGGATCGCCCGAGGATCTCCCCGGCGGCGAGAACGAGCGCTTCCTGGAGTATTGGAACCTCGTGTTCATGCAGTACGACCAGGAGCCCGCGCCCGACGAGCCGGGCTCGGTCCTAAAGCCGCTGCCCGCCAAGAGCATCGACACCGGCCTCGGGCTCAATCGCATGGCCGCGATCCTCCAGGACAAGCAGTCGGTGTTCGAGACCGACCAGTTCCAGCCGCTGATCGAGCTCGGCGAGGAGCTCTCGGGCACGCGCTACGGCGCTGACTTCGACAGCGACCGCGCGCTGCGCATCCTCGCCGACCACGCACGCGCGATGACGTTCCTGACGGCCGACGGCGTCGTGCCCTCCAACGAGGACCGCGGGTACGTGCTGCGCCGCGTGATGCGCCGCGCGATCCAGCAGGGGCGCGCGCTGGAGCTCGCGCCGGGCTTCCTCACGCGCTACTCCGAGCGCGTCCGCGAGGTGATGGCCGGCGCCTACCCCGAACTGCGCGAGCAGGCCGATGCGACCGACATGTGGCTCGCCGCCGAGGAGGAGAGCTTCGGGCGCACGCTCGCCCAGGGCATGGAGATGCTGCTTGACCAGATCGAGCAGGCGCGCGCCGCCGGACGCTCCTCGGTGCCGGCGCTCGAGGTCTTCACGCTGCACGATACGCACGGCTTTCCACATGAGATGACCCGTGAGCTGCTCGCCGAAGCGGACCTGTCGATCGAGGGCGATTTCGAAGAGCTGATGGAGGAACAGCGGGAGCGCGGCAGGGGAGGGGTGGCGAGAGCCAGCGGCGGTGGCAGGGCCAGTGCGATTGGCATCGGATCGCTGGACGGCGGCGCCGCGACCCGCTTCACCGGATACGAGACCGAGGTGCAGCCCACGACCGTCGTCGCGGTCCGTCCGCTCGACGAGCCAGACGGCGCGGGCCGCGGGAACGGGACGTCGCCCACGCGCCTGCTGGTGAAGCTGGCGGAGTCGCCGTTCTATGCCGCCGGCGGCGGCCAGGTCTCGGACGTCGGAACGATCGAATGCGTGCACGGCGACTGCCTCGCGCGCGTGCAGGATGTGCTGTTCGTCGGCGAGGACCGCGTGCCGGAGATCGTGCTCGAGGCGGGAACGCTCGAGGTGGGCGAGCAGGTGCTCGCGCGCGTCGACCACCTCGCGCGCCATGAGACCGAGTGCAACCACACCGCCACCCACCTGCTGCAGGCCGCGCTGCGCGAGCGCGTCGGCAGCCACGTGCGCCAGGCCGGGTCCTACGTGGGCCCGGACAAGCTGCGCTTCGACTTCAGCCACGGCCAGGCGCTGAGCGCCGAGGAGCTGCGCGACGTCGAGGACCGCGTCAACGGGTGGATCGCGCGCAATGACCCCGTGCATGCGATCACGACCACGCTGGATGAGGCCAGGCGCCTCGGCGCGATGGCGCTGTTCGGCGAGAAGTACGGCGAGGTGGTGCGCATGGTCGAGGTCGGCGACGGGGGAGGCGGGGGGGAAAATCAGTATTCGCGCGAGCTGTGCGGCGGCACCCACGTGCGCTGCACCGCCGAGATCGGTGCGTTTCGCATCCTGCACGAGACCTCGAGCGCCGCCAACGTTCGGCGCATCGAGGCCGTCACAGGTCCCGTCGCCGTGGATCTGCTGCGCGAGCACGACCGCCTGTTGAGGGAGATGGCCGCACAGTTGCGCGCGCGTCCCGAGGATGCCCCCGCGGCCTTGACGGCGCTCGCGCAGGAGCGCAAGCGCCTGGAGAAGGCGCTCAAGGAGGGCGGCGGCGCGCCAGCCGGCGCGAGCGGCCTCGATCTCGAGTCGCTGGTGGGCGCGGCCGATGAGGTTGGCGGCGCCACGGTGCTCGCGGCGGCCGTCGAGGTCGGCGACGCCAAGGCGCTGCTCGACGTACTCGA
>JBEKGK010000288.1:0-2948 GCA_050012835.1 Solirubrobacteraceae bacterium
TCCGCGACCGCCACCGGGTCGGTCGGGTCGACCAGCAGGCCCGTCTCCCCGTCGATGACCGCGTCGAGCGCCCCGCCGACGTTTCCGGCGACCACGGGCTTGCCGTGGGCGCTGGCCTCCAGGAACACGATTCCGAAACCGTCGCCCGCCAGACCACCACCCGGGAGGCGGCTCGGCATCGCAAACACATCCGCCCGCTCCAGCCACCCGTCACGCTCCTCGTCCGGCACCGCCCCTAGGAAGCTGACCGACTCGGTCAGCCTCCGCTCCCGGACCTGGGCTTCGAGCTCAGGCCGCAGGGGTCCCTCTCCGAGGATCACCCAGCGGACGTCGGGGATTCGCTCGCGGATGATGTCCATCGATCGCAGGAGCACGTCATGCCCCTTGTAGGGGTCCTTCAGCCGCGCGACCGTCAGGATCGTCGGCCGCTGCAGCCTTTTTGGCGAGCGGGACGGGAGCCCGGGGGGCAACTCGATGCCCGGCGGAATCAGACTCACCCGCTCGCTCACGCCGATCCCTGCGAGGAGCCCGGCCGTGTAGGAGCTGATCGCGATGGACGCGTCAGAATGCCGGGCGGCAAACGCCGAGAGCCGCGGTTTGTCGACGATCTCGTTGGCGTAGAAGTAGACCACGTGCGGCACGCCGAGCGCCCTGCCGATGAGCGCCCCGGCCGGGGCGGTGACGATGTGGGCGCTCAATATCAGCTCCGGCCTGAAGCGGGCCGCCTCCCACAGGGCCGCGGCGTTGAGCGCGACGTTCCTTGCCGATCCAAGCCCCGCTGCGGCTGAGACCCGGCGCACGTCGAGCGGGCGGGCGGCATCGAAGGGGGCGGCGCCCGGGCTGTCAAGCGCGAGCACACGCACACGCAGGCCGGCGAGATGCCCGAGCAGGCCATCCAGCAGAACCTGGATCCCGCCCCGCTGAGGCGGAAAGTCGGGTGTCAGCACCAGCAGCCGCGGGCCGCCCGCGTCTGCGGGCGCAGTCATCTGGGCGCCGGCGATCTCGCCGCGGACGCCGAGGGACCTCCAGGCACCATCGCTGCAACATAGTCGACGCCGGGCCGCGATCGCACCCGGGAGCCCGGGCCTAGAATGGCCTGCGTGCTCCACAGTTCACGGACCCTCGGCGCCGTCGCGCTCGCAGCGCTGGCCGTGGCCGGCGGCGGAGGATTGGCCGGATGCTCCAGCGGCGGCGGATCCCCCAAAGCGGAAAGCGAACTCACCGAAGAAGCAACCGAACGCTCAGAAGAAGCCGCACAGAAACGCCAGGAACTCGCCGAAATCACCAAGGACCGCGAAGACCTCTCCGAGCTCGAATCCAAAGAGCGCGAAGAAAAGGCCGAAGCGAACGCCAAGAGCCGTGAACACGAGGCTGAAGTCAAGGCCAAGAAGCGGGAAGAACACTCCATCAAGGAAGCCAAGAAGATCGAAGAAGCGGCGGCGCAGAAAATCAAGCGGCGGGAAGCCGAAGCAAAGGCCGAACGGGAAAAGCTGCTGGCCAAGACGAAGAAGCGGGAAGCCGCAGCGCGCCGGCAACACGAACGGGAAGCCGCCAAGCAAGGACCCGCCGCAACCACCACGCCGGCCCCCGTGACGACGCCGGCCGGCCAGTGAGAGGCGCCCGGATCCGGCGCCCGAGGCCAGCGTGACACCTAGACTGTCGCCGATGCGCTCACGCCAAGGATGGAAGAAGTACCCGTGGTCCGCGCCCGCGCTCGCGGCGCTGCTGTCGCTGGCTCTCCTGTTGAGCGCATGCGGCTCCGGCGCTTCCAGCGAAAACGAATCGGCGCGGGAAGCAGGAGCTGCCACGGCTACCTCGAGCGTGCAGGAAACACCCGAAGCCGAAGCTGCGCAGGCCAAGCGCTTGAGGGAAAAGCGAGAAGCCGCGTCGATCGCCGAAGCCCGCAAGCTCGAAGCGCAGTCGCGCAAGGCCGAAGCGGAAGCGCCCGCCACCCACGCGACCGGCGCCAAGCACAGGCATGCCACGAAGAGCGCCAAAGCGAAGGGCGCCCCAGCGGCCAAGCCCAAGAGCTCCGCTGGGAGCGGAAAGAAGACCGCTCCCAGCAAGGGCGAAACCCCCCAGGAAGCTCAGGCGCGCAAGAAGCTCGAGCAGGAAGAAGCCAGGGAAGCCCAGAGCGGCTAGCTTCGCCGGATGCCAACGGCCGGGCTCAGGCGCGAGAGCACCGGCCCCCAGGGCATCTGCATGACGGTCGTCAGGATCGAGCGGGGCGGGGGGCGAGGAGGCCCCTGCTCGAGCGCGATCGTCTCGGCTCTGAGCAGGCGGTTGCCCTGGAATGCCAGGCCGGTGCGCAGGCGCTCCAGATCGGGAAGCTCCGCCGGAGCGTTCACGCGCTCGAGAATCTCCCTCAGCACAGGGCGAGGATCGGCGACGAAGTCCTCATACCGTACGACCAGGCGGCGAGCTCGCGGCTGGCGTCTGAAGACTGCGACCGCAAGCAAGTTGGTGAGCCACAGATAGACGTTCGTCGTGAGCGTCGCCTTGGTGTACTGAGCCACATCCTTGCGGTTGAAGGAGGCAACCACGCTCTGCGGGTCACGGATCAGGTAGATCAGGAAAAGGTCGATCCCGTCCAGCTCCTGCAGCTGCCGGGCCCGCAGAGGGTAGTGGGAGGTGTCGATGAGCCAGGGCGTATGAGCCTCGCGGGCGACGGCTCGGTAGAGACGCTCGGCGAGCCGCCGGTAGACGGCGAGCAGGCGCCGGCGCGCGGCCCAGCGGTCGACCCGAACCGCCGAGATCGACCGCTCGACCGCGTGCGCCTCGGCGCGTGAGAGCCGGGGCTCACCCTCGAGTTCGGCTCGCACGGCTCCCCAGAAGCGCTCGCGCTCGGGATCCTCGAGTTGGGGCTCCCCTGCGCGGGCCAGCCACGCGTCGAGCTCGCCCGCGTAGAAGAGGTGTGAACAGTTACCCAGCGTCACACCGAAAACCGT
>JBEKGK010000289.1:0-2936 GCA_050012835.1 Solirubrobacteraceae bacterium
CTCGATGTGCTGCGGATCGCCGCGCAGGCTCGTCGTGCGTCGGTCGAAGAGGTCGCCGGAGGGCTGCTGGAGCGAGCAGCTGACGATCCTCATCGCCAGGTTGCGATTCGCGCTGAGATCGACCGCTACTTCGCCGAGGTCCATAAGCCGGCGCAGGCTTACCCGCAGGACGCGTTCTTGGTCGAGCTCCGTGAGGCGCTGCCAGGGAAGTACGCCAAGCAGGCTGAGCGCATCTACCGGCGCTACGTCGAGAGCTCGTAGTAGGCACGGCCACCGTACCCGCCGTGCTTGCTGGACGGCCCCTTCCGTAAGCCGAGCGCCCGCAGCTCGTCCGGTGTGAGGATGATCGCATTGTCGGCGACGACACCGACGCGGCCTCGCTTGACCGTCCTGCGGTCGATCGCGGCTACGACGAGGAGTAGGTACCAGAGCATCACCGTGTACTCGCCGCGTATCCCTGCGGCGGCATCGTGTCGGACGACCATGCTCCTCACCACGTGTGGCCGCAGGCGCTTGTTGCGACTGCGCTTCTGTCCGGCGTCCTCGGGCGGTCCCTCCTCGAAGTGCCATGCAAGCACGGCTGCGATATGACCCGCATCCAGATCGCGCACGAGCAGCCGGCGTCCCTTCCTGGCGTCGGCTCGGTGGAACTCCTCGAGAGCTGCCGTCGGTGCCGGGAAGCCATAGAGGTGCGGCGGCTTGGCGGTGAGCACTCGCCAGCGGGCGTCGGTGTCCGCGTCGTCGTTCTCGTTCTCGACCGTGCCCTTGGGGACCGCGAGCGTCGGGATCAGACGGTCGCTATGGACGACCGTCTGGGGGTCGCCGTCCCAGCGCGCCTCGGAGATCGTGAGGCAGCCGGCAAGCTCGTCTATGAGCTCGCGGCGACGTGCGCGCAGGCGGCCGATGACATCTCGTGGGTCCATCAGCGATTCCGTTCGCCGAGTCAGAGACCGCGCCTGCCTCTTCCGACCGATCAGGCTCAACGGTGACTTCGCCCTCGGCACCAGCGCCCTCGCCGAGGCCGCGTCGGGAGCTGGCCTGTGCTGGCTTGCATTACCACCATAGGCCCCGCTTGCGACGGCTGCCGCAACCGTCCCCTGCCCTCGCTGAGCACCGGCTCGCCTCGTCTGCCGCCCCGCCCTGGGGTTTCACAAAACTAGGCAGGGGCTCCTGAAGCGAGCAATATGGCTGCCGTTCGATGTCCGCCCCCGGCAGGCCCGTTTCGCTGGGCCTAATTCGGAGCCGTACCGGCGACTGGGCGATCTATCGGCAATAGGGTCGTGTTTCAGCGTACATGTGCGTCGTCTCACAGTCGAGTAACGGGAGTCGGGAGAGTGATCGGGGATTTATGAGCAGTGCTCTGTTTGGATCGGTCTGTCCGCGCGTGGGTTTGTCTTCGCGCCAGGCACCGTTCAGTTCCTCCCGCACGCCCGCAGTGGTGCATCTCAGGTTGGGCGGGTGGGGGAGGGTTGGACCCTGCCTGCGCCCTTCAGGGTGTTCGCAACGCTCGGTTCCGAGCCTCGTATCAAGCGGCGATCAGAGTCGCCGCGACAGCGTCGCGCGTGCCGACTTGCTTGTGCCCTTCAGGGTGCACCTGTCCGCTTACGCACAGCTAGGAAGAGCGCCACTCCCAGCGCCGACGTGCGATCAGTCCTATGTATCTGTCCGCACGCATCGAAGCTTGAGCGCGTCTGTCTCTACCAAGACGCCGCTCGCTTTTGACGGCCAGCTGCGTCAGCTATACGACCACGGGCCGGTAGGCCCCTCCAGTGCCTGCCCGCGCCCTTCAGGGTGTCTGCTCGCACGCGAAGCGTGCATTAACGGAGAGCTCCTCCGGCTCGCACGCGCCCGCGGCGCGGGCGCGTGCATCCCCACTCGCGACGTCGTCCGCGACGACGGAGCCTCATCCCTTTCCGCACGCCCCCTCGCGGGCGCGTGCGAGCCAAAGAGCACCCGCCCGGACGGGCGGGTGCATCGCCCAACGGGAGTGACGCTCACGACCTGCACGCCGCAAGGCGTGCATCCCCAGCCCTTCTCGCGTGCACCCACCCCCGCCTCACCCACCACGCGCCCTAAGCGGGCGCGTGCATCGACAGCGGCCTTCCCCAGCACGCGCCCGACCGGGGCGCGTGCATTTCCCCTCACCTCACCATGTGGGCGCGCTACCCGGGCGCCCACATCCCACCCCGCAGCAGGATATCGCCACGAGCTTTCCCCCGCCACCCTTCGAGGGCGGCGAGGGGCAAGCAGCTCACCGTGTGCCCCGAATGGGGTAAGGACGCACCGAGAGTGGCGTGTTCTGCCTGCCTGTCCTCGCGCAGTGAGGGTGCCCCGCAGGGGTGCACGCGAGCGAGGGAGGACGCAGAGATGCGCCGCCCATCGTCGTACTGAAATCGCCTGCGTAGCGTTTCGCGCCACCAGGTCTAACCCTGACACTCGGTAGGAGGAGCACGAAAATGATACGTAGACATATGAGTTACGCAAACATAGTGGCGACGATGGCGCTGGTCTTCGCGATGGGAGGAGGTGCCGCATACGCGGCAAGTCACTACCTCATCACCTCCTCCAAGCAGATCAAGCCTTCGGCCCTGACCGAAATCGCCAAGAAGGCCAAAGGCGCTCCGGGTGCCCCTGGCGCCAACGGCGCCGCCGGCACCGGCTCCGCCGGCCCGCAGGGCCCAGCCGGCAACGCGGGCTCCAACGGCTCAAACGGGACCAACGGCACGAACGGGAAAAGCGTCGCCGTCGCTGAAGAAAAATCCGGCGGCCCTAACTGCAAGGGCCAGGGTGGCACCTCCGTCGAACAGGAAGGCTCCGGCAAAAAGCTCTACGCCTGCAACGGCACCACCGGCTTCACGAAAACCCTTCCCACGGGTATGACCGAGACCGGCACGTGGGGGGCGCGCTTCCCGAGGATCTCCGAAGGCGGCCAGAAA
>JBEKGK010000290.1:0-2924 GCA_050012835.1 Solirubrobacteraceae bacterium
GTCTCGCCGACGACAAGCTACTCCGCCCCGATGTCACCGCCGAAGAGGCCGCGGACCTGCTCTGGGTCCTCACGAGCTTCGACAGCTTCGACCAGTTGTATACCGGTCGCGCCCTATCCACCGACAAGGTCGCCGCCACTCTAGCCACAACAGCCGAACGCAGCCTATGCCAGTGACGAACAGATCGGAACTGGATCGTTGATAGCCGCAACGCCATAGCAGGTGCACACCCGTAGGCAATCCCGCACCTGAGATTCGCCAGCCGAGGGTGAGGCGGGGCGGCAGGTCCGCGCCGGCCGCCCCGTTGGCTCGAGCCGCCTTACCGTGTGATCCGCAGCCCGGCGGTTGCAGAGATCACCGGTGATGGGCGTCCGTGGACGGCATGAGTCCTCCCTTGTCGTTGGATGCTTGACAAACCAGGGCTGTACTGCCATCGTGAGTACATGTCAACGACCAAGGAAGAACGCCTGCAGATCCGTGTCGACCCGGCCGAGAAGGCCATGCTCGAGCGCGCGGCTGCCGCATCGCATCTGAACATGTCTGCGTTCGTGGTTCAGGCCGCCGCATCCAGGGCCGAGGAGGTCCTTGCCGAGCGCTCGAGCATCAGGCTCTCAGCGGAGGCTTCGGCCGCGTTCACCGAGGCACTCGAACGGCCCGCACAGGTCAACGACCGCCTCGCCAAGGCGCTGCGCCGCAAGCGCAACTTCAGCTGGCTTGACTGAGCTACGCCGCCCCGCGCTGCTCGACGTTCGCCGACACGACCGTGAGCAGTTCGAGAGCGGCGAGCTGGTACTCGACCAGTGGCTACGCCGCTACGCCGGCCAGAACCGCCGCCGCGATACCGCCGCCACCTGGGTCATCGCCGACGCCAACAACCTCGTGGTCGCATCCGCGAGCATCGCGATGACCGGCATCGACCGCTCGGCTGCGCCCGACACGCTCGCCAAAGGAGCCCCCGATCCCGTCCCGGCGCTGCTCCTCGGTCGTCTCGCGGTCGACCGCCGCCACGCCGGTCTCGGGATCGGGACCGCACTTGCAGGGCACGTGCTCGCTACCGCCGCAGAGCTCAACGAGAAAGCCGCCTGCCGAGCCGTCGTCGTCACAGCCCTGAACTCCAAGGCTCGCGCCTGGTGGGAACGACTTGGCTTCAACCCCTTCGACCCCGACCAGCTCGACCTCTACCTCCTCACCGCCGAAATCGACGCGACGCTCCGGCGCCTGCAATAGACGTCATGCACCTGGTGTCCGCGCGAAGGAGGGTCGATCGTCTTTCCGCTACAGATGCTCGTGGCCGAGCGAAAGCACGGGCGCTTGGGCGGGCTGAATGCGGCCAAAAGGGCCATATCCTCCCCTCAACCGTCACGCCCACCGAGGATGTCGAAACCATCATCGGCCAACCGGCGACCAGCTTCCAAGCATTCGCAGAGCGCAACGCCGTCGCCTGGACCGCCAAGGAGGACAAATGACCAAGTACACAAACGAAACGTCGAACTTCGGAGCCGATGGGCCTTTCTTCCGAATCATCCGCGAAGGGCTGGAAGGTCTCGCGGACGGAGAGGACTACTTCGACCTTCTGGCAGACGACGTGACCTTCGAGTACATCATCTCCGTGCCCGGCTACCCCAGGCACGTCAAGGGGCGACAAAACATCATCGACCTATACAGCAACTACGACGACTACATGACGGTCCACACCGCTGACAATCTCCGCGTCTACCGCGACCCGGAAGCCTCGGTCGTCGTCCTTGAGTACGAAGTGCACGGCGAATCGGTACAGACCGGCCAGCCGTACAACAATCGCTTCGTCTCCATCATCACCGTCAAGGACAACAAGGTGACGCACTGGCGAGACTACCTCGACCCGACCGCCGTGTTCGACGCCGCGGGCTGGCCCAACACTCCCGCCTAAGCAATCACAACCAAGTCACCCACCCGATGGGCTAACTGGCACCCTCGCCGTCGCCGAGGGCGGCACCCGCGGAATCGCGAAAGCGGAACTGAGCCGCATCGGCGGGCTTGGTCCTCCTATTCGCCACGAGCGCGACTCGCGACTTCACCACGGCGTCGATTGCTGCCGGCAGCCCTGCCTTCCGCGCTGAGCAGGTCGCGCGTCGCCGATACGACCCCTGCGGAAAGCAAAGCAGGCCCTTCTGCTTCGCACACCAGGGCCAGCACCCGTATCAGCGCGGATGAAGTGGTGCGACCGGATCGATCTCGGGTTCGGTCACGCGGTGCTCGTCGATGTAGTCCCAGTTGACCTCGTAGCCCAGGCCTGGAGTCTGTGGCACGCTGACGAAACCGTCGTTGAACGGGTCGCAGGGCGTCTTGAGGTAGGGCGGCACGATCTCGTAGCGGACTTTGGGGCCGAGGAGGCCGCGCTCGTAGTACTCGCAGACGTCCTCGCTGGTCGCACCGAGCACCTGGAGATTCCCGAACCCGCTCATGTGCAGCTCACAGCGCATCCCGAACGCGTCGCATGCGCCGACCCACTTCATCACACCGGTAATGCCGCCGCGGAGCACATCGATGCGGCTGATGTCAGACGCGCCACGCAGTAGCCAGTCAGCGCGGGTGTAGATCCCGCCCTCCGCGATCTCGGGCGAGCAGATCGGGATGGTCAGCTCGTCGGCGAGCTTCACGTAGTTCTCGACCCGATACTCAGGCATCGGGTGCTCGTACCAATAGAAGCCGAGGCGTTGAAGTTCCTGTCCGACGCGGACCGCATCGGCGTACGTGTGGTACGTGCCCCAGGGATCGAACATGAGCACCAGGTCGTCGCCGACCGCGGCGCGGACGGCCTCGCAAATCGCGATGTCCCAGTCAACGTAGGAGGGGCGCGGCAGCGCGAACTGCTTGGTCTCCGGGTTGAAGTAGTGGTACGGGTGGATCTTGTACGCCTGATAGCCCTGCTGCTGGCACTCGAC
>JBEKGK010000291.1:0-2906 GCA_050012835.1 Solirubrobacteraceae bacterium
GATCGAGCGCCGCCAGCAGCGCCTTCTGGACGCTGCCGAAGTGGTAGAAGATCAACGCCTGATTGAAGCCGCCAACGCCAGCTATCTCGCGCGCGCTCGCACCGGCGAACCCTCTCTGCTTCAAGGTCTCAAGCGCTGCCTCCGCGATCTTGAGCTTCGTGGGGGCGAGCGTCGCCGCAACACCTTCCTTCGGTGTCTTTCGACGTTTGGCCTGGCTGGGCGACTCCATGACCAGCAGTTTAGCAGTCGCTCAAAGCGGTCGCTCAATTTGTGTTGTGCCCGCGCCACCGTTCCGAGGGTGCCTGCGCGGATGAACACCGGCGAGCTTCTGCTTGCAGCCGATGCAGGAGCGCAC
Organism: Solirubrobacteraceae bacterium; assembly: GCA_050012835.1. Taxonomy (GTDB): domain Bacteria; phylum Actinomycetota; class Thermoleophilia; order Solirubrobacterales; family Solirubrobacteraceae; genus Palsa-744. The sequence goes on from JBEKGK010000291.1 coordinate 356, forward strand.
GTTGGCCTCGGCGACGCTCCTGCTGCGGACGACCTCCGAGCGAGCGCACTACGGATCGACGCACAACCGCTTGTGCCAGACGAAGGGGGAAGCGCTCGCCTCGCCCGAACTCTGACCTGGTGCTCGTCCAAGGCGGTCGCCTCTGGTGAGGTCGGGACACGATCGCTTCGGTGTCGGAGCGTGAGCGACGCCGCGTATCGACTCGGGCTCTCACACCTCGCTGAGGGCAATGGCGGGAGCGTCCCGTAGAAGCCGCACTGTACTGAGCCACCCGTCCATCGCCTTCGTCCGATGGTCGGATCTTGTAGCGACTGTCGATCGCCGCTACATTGCGCGTGATGGTGCTCCCGCCGCCCGGTCCCTACTCGGAGGTGCCTATAGACGCCGAGCACTCGGCGCCCTTCTACATCTTGCGCTTCGACAAGCGCGGCCGACCGGAGGGTCCCGCCACGCTGAAGCACCTGATGGACGCGCTCGTCGCTCGACGGTTCACCGACGTGTACGTGTTCAGCCACGGCTGGAACAACGAATGGAAGACGGCGCTCGACCGCTACGAGAACTTCATGCGTCGATTCCACGATCTTCGCGAGCGCTATCGTCTGGGCTTCGACCGACCATACCGACCGCTGCTAGCCGGGATCATCTGGCCATCAGCAGCGCTCACGGCACCGTGGAGCGATGGTCCCGAGTTCGCTGGCGCGGAAGACGCGCAAGAGACCGCGGGCGCGAACGTTTCCCGACTCGCGTCGCTCGTCGAACAACTCACCCCGACTGACGAGGATCGCTTTCGCGCGCTCGCGGAAAAGACGCGGGTGGATCAGGCCGAAGCGAGGGAGCTGATCCAGCTGGCGCAGGGGTCACTCGTCGGCGCCGATCCCGATCTCGACGGCGATACGCCACGCGATACGGATGACGTGCTCGTCTCGTGGGCGCAACTCGAGCGCGCCACGAGCGCCGACGAGTTGCCCGCGTCGCCGACCGAGTTCGGCACAGCTTCGCGATCAGCGGAGATCTCGCCGGAAGCCGCCCTGTCTGTGGGCCAGCTGAATCCACGGAACCTATTCAGAGTGTTGACCGTATGGGCGATGAAGGATCGAGCAGGCGTCGTAGGCACGCTCGGCGTCGGCCCCGCACTCAAGGAGATGCTCGAATCGAGCAAGGACGCGGAAACGAGGTTTCACCTGATCGGCCACTCCTTCGGGGCGCGCCTGCTCATGGCGGCGATAGGCCGCTCAACCACGGGCAAGCTGCCACGAGCTGTGAATTCGCTACTGCTGCTGCAGCCCGCAGTGAACTACCTCTGCTTCTCGGCAAGCCTCCCTCATGGTGGGTGCGGGGGCTTTCGCACTGTATTGGATAGCGTCAGGCAACCGGTGCTATCGACATTCAGCCGGCATGATGTGCCACTCACGAAAACCTTTCACCTGGCGCTGCACAGGCGCAAGGATATCGGGGAGGTTGAGATCGCCGCGGCCGGGCCACCAAGTCAATACGCGGCGCTAGGCGGCTTTGGGCCGGGCGGCGAGGTGGACTTCAGGGAGGTCGCCATCAAGGATCCGACGGACTGCTATGAGCTCGGAGATGCCGCACCGAGGATTTGGGCGGTGAACGGAGACAGAGCCATCTCCGGGCACGGTGACATCGTCAGCGACTCGACCGCATGGGCGCTGTTCAACCTGGCGAGGGCTTGAGCGATGGCTGAGCTGCTGCAACGGGAATACTCGCTGCCCATCTTGAGGGTCTCGCTTGTCCAGGATGGTCCCACGCCGGTGGCGGGGATCGAGCTCGTGGTCAACGAGCATGGCGCACAGCGAGTGGAAGCAGGTATGAAGTGTGCGCTCGACATGCTCGGATTTGGCGAACGCATCGACAGCGACGATGAGCCTCACCTATCCGTACCGCCGAACATTGGCGCATGGATCGCTGCGCGGGCATACGAGCTAACCGAAGATGGCCCGCTGTGGTTGCACCTCAAGAAGCCCTACGGGCTGCTCGGTGCAGTGCCGTGGGAGCGCGACGTGCAGCCGCTGCTGCAGATCCCGCTTTTGCGGCTCCCAGACGTGCTGCCAGAGCGCCCCAGGTCGGGCTCCACCTTCCATGTCGCCCTGTGCGTGCCCTCGGCGCTCTCAGCGGCACCCATGCTCACGAGCGAAATGGTGCCCGCCGTGGTGAGGGCGTTGGCGAACGGAGTTGGCGATCGCCTGCGTCTGCACGTGTTCGCCGATATCGAGTCACCGCGTACGCTCGAAAGGGATCTGCTTGCCGCAGGCGCCGGCGAGACGATCGTGCATCGACCCGAGCGAGACGTCAGCACTGATGCTCCGTACGGCCGGCATTCGCAGGACGCGTGGCTGAGATGGATCCGGCACGAGATGGATGGACAGGCCCTCGACGCCGTCCACTTCATTGCCCACGGCTGCGCACTCGGCACCGAGGGGGCGATCCTAACGACCAGCTCGACCGGCCGAGGCGGTTCGCAGACGCTGCAGGCAGCAGAGCTGCGCACGTTCCTCACTCAGGTTGGAGCCCCCGTCGCGGGCTTCACGGCGCC
>JBEKGK010000292.1:0-2897 GCA_050012835.1 Solirubrobacteraceae bacterium
CCGCCGCGTCGATGTTGCGCAGGCGCTCGACCTCGAGCGGCTCGATCGCCAGCGGTACGCGATAGCGCGGATAGACGTCCTGCAGCGGCCTGCCGAGCTCCGAGCGCCCGGTGACGGCCATGAGCTCGAAGTCCGGGTGGCGCCACAGCAGGTGCGCGGCGAGCGCGCCGGTGAAGCCGGTCGCGCCGGCGACGATCACCCGCGGCCCGCCCGCGGCGCTCGGCTGGGAGGCGACGCTAGCCACGCAGCTCACCTCCCAGCTCCTGCAGCGCAGCGACGATCCTGCCCCGCACGGGCTCGATGTCCTCGTCGGTGAGCGTGCGCTCGAGCGCACGGAAGGACAGCGCCAGCGCGAGCGAGTGGCGCCCCTCCCCCACCTGCGCGCCCGTGTACACGTCGAACACGCGCGCCTCCTCGAGCACCTCGCCGGCGGCGGCGCGCACGCGCGCGAGCGCCTCGGCGGCGGCGACCGACTCGGGCAGCGTCACCGCGAGGTCCTGACGCAGCGGCGGAAACGGCCCGAACGCCGCGAACTCCACGACCGGCGAGGCCATGCCGGCGAGCTTGCCGAGGTCGATCGCGAACGCGGCCGAGCGCTGCAGGTCCCATGCGTCCGCCACGAGCGGGTGCAGCTCGCCGACGAAGCCCAACCGCACGGGCCCGCCGCGGCCGTCTGCACCCTGCCCGCCGCCGTCCTCGCCCGCGAGCGCCGAGCCGGCGCCGGGCGTGGCGATCACGGCGGCGCTGCGCCCGGGGTGCAGGAACGGCCACGTGGCGGGCGTCACCGACCAGTCGAGCCCGAAGCGCTCGAGCAGCGCGCCGAGCAGCGCCTTGGCGGCGAAGAAGTCAGCCTCGTGGCGCTCTCCGCGCCAGGAGCGCGGCGCGAGGCCGCCGCTCAGCAGCACGCCGAGGCCGTGGTGCTCATCTGCGAGCGCAGGCCCGCCCGCGGGCGACTCGCCGCTCCCCGGCGCCGGGTGGCGGGCGGCGCGGTACACGGTGCCCGACTCGAAGATCGCGACATCGGGGCCGTTGCGCGAGACGTTGTGCCTGGCGGCGTCCAGCAGCGAGCCGAGCAGCGTGGGACGCATGAGCGACTGCCCCTCCGACAGCGGGTTCTCCAGCGCCACCACGCGCCGCAGATCGTGATCGTCCGGCAGCAGCAGCCGCTCCAGCAGCTCGGGGTCGGTGAAGCTCCAGCCGACGACCTCGTGCAGGCCGCGGCCGACCAGCGCGTCCTCGGCGGCGCGCCGCACGCGCTGCGCGTGCGTGAGCTTGCCGGCGGCGCCGCGGCGCGCGGGCAGCGTCGCGGGCAGCCGCTCCAGGCCGTCGATGCGCGCGACCTCCTCGATCAGGTCGACCTCGCGCGTGACGTCGTCGCGCCGCAGCGCCGGCACGCTCACGTCGAGGCCGTCCGCGCGCGACTCGGTGGCGAAGTCGAGCGCGTTCAGGATCTGCGCCTGGCGCTCGACCGCCACCGACACGCCGAGGATCGCCTGCACGCGCGCCTCGCGCAGCCGGATCTTTGGCTGGGGCCCCGTCCACGCGGCGGGCTCGGCGTGGACGTCGATCGTGCCGGGCGCCACGCTCGCGCCGCACAGCTCGAGCATCAGCTGCGTGGCGATCGCCTGCGCGTGCATGCACTGCTCGGGCTGCAGTCCCTTCTCGAAGCGCCCGGAGGCCTCGCTGCGCAGGCCGAGCCTCCACGAGCTGCGGTGGATGTTGGGGCCGTTCCAGGTGGCGACCTCCATCAGCACGCGCGTGGTGTGGGGCTCGACCTCCGAGCGCGCGCCGCCCATCAGCCCGGCGATCGACGTGGGGCCGTCGGCGTCCTCGATCACGACCATCTCGCCCTCGAGTGTGCGCGTCTGCCCGTCGAGCGTCTGCACCTGCTCGCCGTCGTGCGCGCGGCGCACCGTCAGCCGCGCGCCGGCTACGCGGTCGAGGTCGAACGCGTGCAGCGGCTGCCCGCAGAGCAGCATCGCGTAGTTGGTGATGTCGACGACGTTGTTGATCGGTCGCTGCCCTGCGGCTGTGAGCCTCGCCTTCAGCCACGGCGGCGAGGGCGCGATCGTGACGCTCTCGAACACGCGCGCGGTGAAGCGCGGGCACAGCTCGGGGCACTCGACGAGCACCTCCGCGTCGGCCACCGGGCCGTCGGATCCGGGGTCATCGCTCCAGGGCGCGGCCGCCAACGCGGCACCGGTGGCGGCGTGCAGCTCGCGCGCGACGCCGTACACGCCGAGGCAGTCCGGCCGGTTGGGCGTGATCTCGAGCTCGAGCACGTCCGTCGAGATCGCCAGCACGTCCGCGAGCGGCGTGCCGGGGCGGGGCACCGCGCCGGAACGGTGTGGTCCAGCGTCGAGCATCTGTCCGTCGAGCACGAGGATGCCCTCCGACTCAGAGCTGATCTCGAGCTCCGGCTCGGACAGGATCATGCCTTCGGAGACGACGCCGCGCAGCTTTGCCTGCTTCAGCTTGGTGCCGTCGGGCATCACCGCGCCGGGGCGCGCCACGGCCACGGTCTGGCCGGCGGCGACGTTCGGCGCGCCGCAGACGATCGTCGCGGGAGCGGCCTCGCCGTCACCGTCGCCGAGGTCGACCGTGCACACCTTCAGCCGGTCGGCGTCGGGATGCTGCTCGGCGCTGAGCACGCGCCCGACCACGAAACCCTCCGTCGACGGCACCCCGTGGTGATGGATCGCCTCGACCTTCGTGCCGGTCATCGTCAGGCGCTCCTCGATCTGGCGCACGTCCAGATCGGGATCGCAGTATTCGCGCAACCACGGCAGCGGCACCCTCATCCGAACTGCTCCAGAAATCGCAGATCGTTCTCGTAGTACAGCCTCAGGTCGGGGATGCCGTGCTTGAGCATGGCGATGCGCTCGACGCCCATGCCC
>JBEKGK010000293.1:0-2895 GCA_050012835.1 Solirubrobacteraceae bacterium
TGGTGACGAGAACATCGCCCGCGGCGTCGATCTGCGTGTCCGAGTACCTGCGGCCACCTTGTTCGCCCGATGGCGCGGTCACGGTGTAGAGCAGCTTGGCGCTGCTTGAATCAACGACCTCGACCCGTACGCGGCCCCTCGGCTGACCGGAAGCCTCGTAGGTCAGCGCGAGCCGCTTTCCTGCGGCCGCCAGCGCGACGGCGCCACTGGGCACCCGAGCGATTGCCTGGAGGACTCCGGTGCTCAGCCGAACACGCACCAGGAACTGTGCCTGCGCCGGCCGCCGGCCCAGGCAGCTCGCGCGCACGATCGTGTAGAGACCGCCGTGCGCCAGAGCCTCGAGCCAGTCTTCCGGGCTTCCCGCCCGGCAGCGCCGCAACGCCCGCACGGCCGCGAGCCGCCCCCCGGTCCTGCCAACCTCGAGCCTCGTCTGCTCGGCACCGGCCGTCCACCCGCCTTCCACGAGCACCGTGGACCATTCGGTGCCCGGCACGATTAGATGTGTGCCTGAGGCCCCGCTCAGCGACACGCCTTTCGCACCCCACCACAGCAACCCTCCGCTCACGACCGTGGGGCCGCTGGTAAAGCCGGGCGCGTCAACCGCCGCGTTCGCCTGCGAGACGAGCCCCGTCGACAGCGCCGAGAGGACCGCGAACAAGAGCGCGCGAGCCCTCACAAAGTCGCTCGCATGCGCCGCGCAGCGAGCAGCAGCTCCTGCGGCATCGCTCCGAACGACAGCAACGCGATCAGCAGGGCTGCCGAGCCGGCCACGGTCGAGACGACGGCGTGGTGGCGCAGCAGGAACGCGACCCCGAACGCGACCACAAACGCTGCCACGATTCGCGGCAGCTTCTGAAGTGACGGCCGCAGATCGCCGCGCAGGCGTGTCAGGCACACCAGGTAGCCAGCTGAGAGCAGCACCTCCAGCGAAACCGTCACGACCGCCGCGCCGTGTGATCCCCCCGCCGGGATCAGCGCGATGCTCAATAGCACAGCCGTGAGCAAGATCAACCCGTTGACCACGATCAGCTGACGATACAACCGCAGCGAGAGCAGCGCGAACGAGTAGGTCGCGACCAGGAACGTCGCCGGCACGCCCGCGCCGAGTATGCGCAGCACCCCCACCGACGGAGCGAATTCGTGGCCCCCCAGCACCGAGACGGCAAACGGGGCTCCCATCACCAGACACAGCGATAGCCAGCCACCCAGCACGAGCGCGCCCTCGAACAGGCGCTGCAGCGAGTAGCGCAGGCGATCCTCATCGTCTCGCGCGGCGCGCGCAAGGATCGGGAATGCCGATGTCACCAGCAGCCAGGGCACGGCGTTGACGACGTCGAGCACGCGGAAGGACAGGCTGAAGTAGCCGGTCTGGAACTTGTTCGCCAGCAGCGACATCGCCACGATCACGATGCGGAAATACACCGCGCCGAGCGCGGTCGCGGCCGCATAGACCAGCGATTCGGACATCAGCGCGCGCCAGCGCGCCGCATGGAAGGACGGGACCAGCGGTGTCTCGCGACGCACCAAGCTCACGGTCACGGCCAGCGTGGACAGCGCCGCGAGCGATGACACCGCGAAGAACGGCAGCAGGCTCGCGCCCGCGACCACCAACGCGATCATCCCGACGGCCGTGACAAGCTGTCCGAGGAAGTCGTTGAGCGCCTGCCACCCCAGTCGCAGGCGCGCCATCAAAGGCACCGTCAGCGTGTACTGGAGGTTCAGCAGGAACAGTCCCAGGCCGGCGAGCGCGGTGCCCTCCACCAGCGTGCGTTCGTAGCCGGCGGCGAGCGCGAATGCGATCGCGCCGAGAACGCCCGTGAGCGTCAGCACGATGCGCAAGCCGAGCAGGTCGCTCATCAGCCGCCGCCGCTCGGGCTCGGTGCTGTTGGTGAACTCGCGCACGCCGACGTTCGCCACGCCTCCCTCGGTGAGCGCCTGCACGATGAACAGCAGCGATGTGACGATCAGATAGTGGCCCCAGCCGACCTTCCCCAGGTGGCGAACCACGAACGGGACCGACGCGAGGCTCGCCAGCACTCCCGCGCCGTACGCGAGCACCCGCAGCGAGCCGCCGCGAATGAAGCGCTCGCCGGCGGCGTCGGAGTCGAGCACGTCGACTGGCGGGACATGGTCCGGTTGCAGATCGGTCATCGTCAGCGCGCGCGCAGCCGGCTCAGCGCCGTTCTCCAGCCGATCGTCGCGTCGATCGCGTCGCGCGGCGGGCGCAGCCGCTCGCCGCGCGCGCACCGGTAGCCGGAGCGCCGCGAGCGCAGCGGCACGAGCGTGCGGTGCCTCGCGAGCGCCCAGCCGACGACGAGCGTCTCGAAGATCAGCGCGCGCGGTGCCGCGCGTCCGCGCAGCACGCCGTAGCGGGCGAGCAGGAAGCCGCGGGCGAATCCGAACAGCTCGCGCTGGCGGGGAGAGCCGACGCCGATCGCCGCTCCGCCCTCGTGGATCCCGCGGGCCGCGGGCGCCTCGGCCGCGGTCCACCCGTCAAGGCGCATGCGCAGGCCGAGATCGACGTCCTCGCCATAGGCGAACAGCCGCTCGTCGAAGCCGCCGGCCCGCTCGAACGCCGTGCGCCGGTATGCGGCCAGGCCGCCGCTCGGCATCGCCAGACGGCCCGGGCGCTCGGCGGCCGGGCGGTGGCGCAGGCGGTTGTAGGCGGCCAGCGTGACGTCCAGCTCGATCCCGAACGCGTCCACCCGCTGCGTGCCGGGGATCATGGTCATGCCGGCCACCATGCCGCACCGTGGGTCCGCGCACAAGGGCGCGAGGATCGCCTGCATGAAACCGTCGTGCACCTGGACATCGTCGTTGACCAGCACGATCGCCTCGCCGTCGCCCGCAGCCGCGCCGGCGTTGGCGCCCGCCCCAAAGCCGCTGTTCTCCCCC
>JBEKGK010000294.1:0-2893 GCA_050012835.1 Solirubrobacteraceae bacterium
CAGGCGCGCGGCGAGCGGCAGCCCGAGCAGCGACACGGCGCCCATCGCGAGGAACGCCGCCAGCGGGTGATGAACCAGGATCTGCACCAGTAGCGCGACCACGAGCCCACCGAGGTTGCCGGCCATCCACACGATCGCGCCGGCGGTGCCGGCGGCGGCGCCCGCGAGCTGCTCGGCGGCGGTAAGGATCACGGGAAGCGCCGGCAGCAGCACGACGCCCATCGCCGCGAGCGCCAGCGCGCGCACGCCCAGCCACGGCGTCGCGCCGAGCACGACACAGCCGAGGCAGGCGACGAGCACCACGGCGCGCATGAAGCCGCGCTCGGCGCGGTGGCGGGCGACGAGCGGCGGCAGCACCGCGCAGCCGAGGATCCCCGCGATCACCATCCCGACGAGCAGTGCGCCGGCCGCCGTTTCGGAGACGCCTGAGGGATGCAGCAGCGTCTGCAGCCACGTGGCGAGCGCGACGAAGATGCCGAAGCCGAGGAACACCAGGCCGCAGAGCGTGCGCATCGGCGGCAGCTCCCACAGCGCTCGAGCGGCGCTTCCCTCGATCGCGGCATGCTCCTGGCTCTCGTGCCCGGGATGGCGCAGCACGACCGCCAGCGCCACCGCCGGGATCACGGCCAGCACGGCCTCGAGCACCAGCAGGCGATCGAGCTGCCCGTGAGCGCCCAGCGTCGGTCCCAGCAGCAGCGCCAGCAGCATCCCGACGAAGTTGCCCGCCGACCCGACCGAGATCCCGGCCGCGCGCTGATCCGTGGGCAGGTACTCGCCGGCCAGCTTGCTGACCGCGCTGAGCACCACCGGCTGCGCGACCGCGACCATCACCTGGCCGGCCATCGCCCACGCGAATGTATCGCCGCCCAGGCGTACCAGCCCGCCGAGCGCGACCAGCCCACCGCCGGCCGCCAGCGCGGGGCGAAACCAGCGATCGAGCAGGATCCCCGCTGGGATCGCCAGCACCACGTACAGGAGCGGGAAGATCTCCGCGAGCCATCCGACCGCGCTGACCGAGACGCCATAGCGCCTGGCTGTTTCGGTGGTGATCGCCGCGTAGGTGAGCCACAGGACCTGCGTCGCCGCGCACACCAGCGCGTATGCGCCGATCACGCGCCAGCCGCTGGCCTTCATGGGGTTGTCCTTCGGCGGAGTCATCCGTCGGCTCCTTCGCCGCTCGCTCGCGGCGCGAAGCCTATTGCACGGGCATCGGCGCCTTGCGGCGAGATCGCTACGCTGCCCACATGCCCTCCGGCTGGCCCACGCTGCCCGCCTACGAGCAGTGGAGCGCGACGTGCGACACGCTGCACGCGCACACGCAGGTGCTCGGCAAGCTGGCGGTGGCGATCGCGCCGCCCGAGCCGCAGCTGCAGCATGCGGCGCTGCGGTTGACCGCGCGGGGCTGGGAGACGCCGCTGCTGCCGGCGCCGGACGGCTCCGGCGCGATCGTGGCGGCGCTGGACCTGCGCAGCCACGAGGCGCTGGTCGAGCACAGCGACGGCCGCTCCCATCGCGTCGCGCTCGCGCCCGACCGAGCGGTCGGTGCGGTCGCGCGCGAGCTGCTGCAGGCGGTCCGCGCGCTCGCGGGCGCGGTTGAGATCAACCCCACGCCGCAGGAGGTGTCGTGGAGCGTGCCGCTCGACGAGGACGAGGAGCATGCGAGCTATGACCCCGATCTCGTCGTGCCCTACTTCGCGGCCGCGACTCGCGCCGCGCTGGTCCTCGCCGCGTTTCGCGCGCCGTATCGCGGCCGCTGCACGCCGGTGAACGCGTGGTGGGGCTCGTTCGACCTCGCCGTCAACCTGTTCTCGGGCGTGCCCGCCGATCCGCCGTCGCAGGACTTCATCATGCGCAACGCGATGGACGCCCAGGAGGTCGCGGTCGGCTGGTGGCCGGGCGACGCGCGCTACGGCAAGGCGGCGTTCTACGCCTACGCTCACCCGGCCCCCGACGGGTTCGCCGCCGCGACGCTGTCCCCCGCGCCCGCCCGCTGGGAGGCGGAGCTCGGCGAGTACGTCCTTGACTGGGACGATCTTGCGGCGAACCTGGACCCGCACTCGAGCGCGCTCGAGTTCGCCCGCTCGGCCTTCAGACACGCGTGCGCGGTGTGCGACTGGGACCCGGCGCTCGCCGGCAGCGCCGAAGGCTCCCCGCCGCCGATCGTGCATGGCGCCGGCTGATAGCGTCGGGCGGCGATGACGACGATCGCCAACCTCAACGAGGGTCCCACGTCTGAGCTCGCGGTCGGGCACATCAAGGGGGTGTGGCGCGATCTCGGACGGCAGGCGGGCACGCGCACGGTGGGCCTGCGCCGCATCGAGGTCGCCGCGGGCCACTTCTCCACGCCGGCGCACGACCACGGCGCCGACGAGGAGATCTTCTTCGTGCTCGCCGGCGAGGGGCTGCTGTGGCAGGAAGGCAAGACCTATGCGGTCGCGCGCGACGACTGCATCGTGCACCGACCCAGGCGCGGCGCTCACACGCTGTACGGCGGAACGGGAGGGCTCGACGTGCTCGTGTTCGGCCAGCGCCTCGATCCGGCGCTGACGGCGCTTCCCCGCGCCGGCGTGGCGTGGTCGTTTCCACGCTGGGTCGAGCTCGGCGACGGCGAGTCGCCGTTTGCGCGCGAGGCCGCGTGCGGTCCTCCGGAGTGCCCGGAGCCGAGCGCCGAGCGGCCGCGCAACGTGGTCGCGCTGGAGGACGTCGCGGCGATCCTCGACGGCCGCGCCCGTCGCCTGGGCAGGGCCGCGGGCGCCACGGCGAGCGGCCTCAACCACGTGGTGCTTGCCGGCGGTGAGCAGGGCGCGCCGGCGCACTGCCATTCCCAGGAGGAGGAGATCTTCTTGATTATTAAGGGGGATGGCGTGTTGGAGTTGTGGGGGCGTGGTGCGTC
>JBEKGK010000295.1:0-2887 GCA_050012835.1 Solirubrobacteraceae bacterium
CGCGGTCGAGCACGCGAGCACCGGCCGCAACGTCAACGGACTGTGTGTGAAGCCACTCCTCGTGGCGCTCCGTCCACCCGCGCTCGGGGCCGCTAGCAGCCGGTCCGAGCGATCCGTTCCTCTCGCTCTAGGCCTGCCAGGACTCGGGTTTGCGGTGCAGGCCGTACATCGCTCACGATGATCGAGCTTGCATCGAGTGGTGGGGCTATACCACGCTGTCCGAGACCGACATTGCCGCTGGTTGTCTGCGGCCTGGTCAAAGCACGAGACAGCCGCAGTCGAGTTGGCGGCGCGGCAGAGATACGAGTACGCTTGCGTCGTGTCTGAACACCCTGTTCGCCTGCATGGGATCTGGTTGTCGCACCGTCCAGCCCAGTACTTCGCAAACCGGGTCGTGCCCGACTACCCCGACGTGCCCGCCACGCTGGCGGCTCGAGTGGCCCCGACCCCGCTAGGGCCCGTGTTGTCGTGACGCTTGATATCCAGCGCCAAAGGCCAATGCTGATGCTGATGCTCGTGCTTGCCGCGCTCGCGGTCAGCCTTTCGCGGGCGCCGGTGGCGCCCGCGGACGTCTGCACAGGCGGCGCGCCCTACCAGGGGTCTGGGTCGCCGCCGTCCTCGTTGCTCGCGGCCGTGCCCTTTTTGACGAACCCGCGCTGGTCGAAGGAGTCTCTGCCACAGTGGTACGACACCGAAACCTCCGAGCAGTGGGCTAACCAGCTCGCCTACGCCTGGTATCAGCGCAGCGTCCTCTGGGCGGTGACAGGAACGGTCTCTTGGTGGGTGATCCCCGGACAGTCGTGCGGCCTTGCACCCGATGGTCAGGTCTACGACCCGCAGGACTGTGTGATGGTCGCCGTGCAGCTCGCACTGGTGAGCTTCGATTGCCTTGACACGCAAGAGCTGGCCGGCACGAACCCGCCGATGACGGTCGCGCATGACGGCCAGCTGCTCGTGTCCGGCTTCGCCCCACCGGGCACTGGGTCGGTCGAAGTCAGCTTCCAGAACGGCAACGCCACCTTCCCAGCGGTCGGGGGCGTCTACGGCGGTAGCGTGAGCGCAAGCCTGGGAACGGTCCGCCAGGCCACGAACCTGCCAGCGGTGGCGACACGCCCGCTCGCGGCCGTCGTGCTCGTCGACCAAACCGGCCTGTCCTCCCCCAGCGAAGGTCCGCTTGCGAGCACACGGCGCTTGAAGAGCGTGGCGGCCACATTGCATGCGCGCGTGCGGTCGGTGAGCGCGACGATCCTGGGTACCGCGGTCACCGGCCACCGCGCGCACGACGATGTGCTCTACGGCCCCGGCGAGCGGGCATCCGCAGTGCGCGTAGCGGGAGCGCTGCACGCACCTGCGCCGACCGCGCTCAGCGGCGGTGCGCTGTGGATGTTCGGGTCCGTCGCGGGCGTGGTGGTGCTCGTCGGGCGCAGCAACTGAAACGATACGGTTACTCGCTCGCACACTCCACACCGCACGGCTTATCGCTGTGGGAAAGACGAGGCGGCATGCCAACGCTGATTGCGTTCCACGAGGTAGACGACGTCGACCACTGGCTCAGCTCACCGAAGCGAGATGAGGTCTTTGGGCCTCTCGGAATCACGGTGCGCACCTTCCGCGACCCGGAGGGATCGAATCGGGTCGGACTGATGGCAGACGTTCCCGATATGGCTGCATTTGAGGAGGTCATGCAGTCTGAGGCGGGAGCCGAGGCGATGAAGTTCGACGGGGTTCGCCCCGAGACGCTCCTGATACTCACCGAAGGGTAGCCCTCGCTCCTCGGCCGCGCGGCTTCACGGTCGCGCGGCCAAGAGTAGTGGCCTGCAAGATGCCGACTGCTTCAAGCACACGCATCTCGCGGTGTTAGCCGGCTGGCGCCTCAGCGCGGTGGCGCCGCGGTCACCGCGCGGCTCCCAGCCGGAGCTCGGTGGCCAGTCGCATGAGCTGTTTGACGTCGCGCAAGTCGTAGCCGGTCTGTTGGGCAAGTCGCCGGAGCCGGCCGTGCACGGTGTTCGGGTGCGCCGGCAGGGCGACTGCGGTCTGCCGCACGTTGAGGCCGTTGGCGAGGTAGACGCCGAGCGTGTGCACGAGCGTCCTGTCGATGACCTTGTCGCTGAGCGCGAGCGTTCGAACCGCCGGGGGCACGAGCGAGCGAGCGATATGGTCGGCTCCGGCCAGGAGATAGTCGAGCGCAGGCATCTCACCGAGCGCGACTACCGGCGTGGCCTCCGATGTCAGGCGGAGCGCGCTCTCGGCCTGCTCGTGAGCCCGGCCAAGTCCGACGAGGTCGGCGGCCGGCAGGCTGATGCCCATCCGGGGCGAAGGGCCTGGTGCGTGATGACGCCGCTCGACCAGTTGCTCTGCACAGGCGACCGCGGTGGCCCCGTCACCGCACACGACAGCGGTGACGGTGTCATGACGGATCGCCACGAGAGCGGCCCAGGGCGCGAAGGTCGCGGCGATCTCGTCTGCGAGCGCCCGCAGCGCGTACTGATCGCCGGATGGCCGTAGCGTCGCGACGAGCAGGTGGTGAGGACCGTCGCCGAGCTCCACGCCAGCTGCCTCGGCCGTCGGGGCCGCATGCGGCCCGCTCGCGAGCAGGAGCTCGAGCAGGTCCCTGCGGATGCGGTGGGCGTCGGCGAGCGCTCCCTGCTGCTCGCGCAGGTAGATCTCGGCCAACCGCGTGCTCACGGTGTCGATGTATCGAATCGATGGCTCGACGATCAGGATCGCCCCCGCCGGCCCCCCTGGAATGCCGTCCGCGTGGCGCAGCACCGCGGCCCAGAGCACCTGGTGGCCGATGCGAAAGGAGTGCAGGATCGCTTCCAGCGGTATGCCCTGGCGCACCCTGCGCATGATCGCCTGCTCGACGAACTCCAGATCGAGCTCGCTC
>JBEKGK010000296.1:0-2873 GCA_050012835.1 Solirubrobacteraceae bacterium
CCCACGGGTGACCGACTCGCGGCTGGTAAGCCGCGCCGCCCCATCAATGTGCGCGGACGTGTAGCGCGAGCGCGGGCTGATACGGCGGGAGCTCGACGCCTGATGTTGGGATTCGAGGCGCTGGAGGCCTTTCCCGCGTTGACGGAGTCACGCGACCGTCTGATGTCGGCGCTCGGCAGCGACCACCCCTGCACTGCGGACGTCAGCGCGGCCGTTGAGAGTGACGTTGCCTTGGTTGCTGCCGTCCTGCGGAGTGCAAACGCAGCACTGCCGTCACGCAGCACGGTGGACACAATAGTCGGCGCTGTAGAGCAGCTCGGCCCAGAGGCCTTACGCGGTCTGGCCGCCCCCGTGCGCACCTTTGGCTTTTTCCAGAGCGTCGGAGCGTGGGGCTCCGTGCCGGAGCGCTTCCGGCTGCATGCCCTTGCGGTGCAGCGGACCGCCGAGACAGTCGCACGACTCGCGGGCTATGACAACCGTGACCGACTAGCCGTCACGAGCTTGTTGCACGACATCGGCAAGCTTGTCCTGGTGCAGGTGTACCCCGGCTACCCCTCCACGGTCCACCGGGGTGCGCGGACTCCCGAGGAGCGTATCCATCAGGAGCGCAGAGAGCTCGGCGTCGACCACGCCCTCGTGGGTGGTGTCCTGATCGGCCGTTGGGGACTCCCGGCGTCGTTGGCGGGCCCAATCGCCGGCCACCACAGCACCGCTCGCGAAGACGATTGCGAGGCCGCCATCATCCGGCTAGCCGACATGCTCGCGCACTACGAGCAGGGCTCGCACATCTCCTCGACTGCGCTGCTTGAGAGTGCTCACCCCGTGGGGCTACGCCCCCGGGAGCTGCGGCGGATGATGTTTGAGCTGTCGAGCCACTCTGGGCAGCGCGAGCGACACGCCGATCCCTCCCCGCTAACTGCACAGGAGCTCAAGGTGCTCCGGCGTTTGGCAGAAGGAAGGGTCTATAAGCAGATCGCGCAGGACCTCGCTGTCTCCCCGAGCACGGTACGAACACACCTCCACAACGTCTACCACAAGCTTGGCGTCGTCAGCGGCGCCCAGGCCGTACTTCTCGCCAGCAGGGAATCATGGCTCTGACGAGGACGCCAATGCGCGCGCGCCGTGACCTGAGGATCAGACGGGGAGAGATCTCGCCGGCCCATAACCATGCTTCGGCGAGTGGCGATGGCCTTGAATCGTCGCGGGTGGACCCGGTGATGGAAGCGCGCTTCGCGAAGGTGAGCCGCCTCAGTGCGCTGTTGGCTGGGAGCATCGGCCTAGTGGTCCTCCTCGGTTGGATGACGGGATCCCGGGCTCTGAGCAGCCTGGGCCTGGATAGCGCGACGATGAAGGTCAACACCTCGCTGGCGATGCTGGCTGCCGCAGTGTGCCTGCTCGCTTTGGCGCGCCGAGGCCGGCGGGCGCAGGAGATCGCGATGATGTCTGCTCTGTTCGTTCTGATCGACGGCCTAGCGGCGCTGGCCGAGTACGTGTTCGGGGTTGATCTCGGCATCGATCAGGCGCTGTTTGCCGACCACACCTCGGTACTCGACCCGGGTCGCATGGCGCCTAACGCCGCGTTCGCTCTCATGCTGTTCGGATTCGGGGCGCTGCTCTGGCGTCGCGGACTGGGAGGTGTGTGGCCGAGGAACCCGCTGGGCGTCGCGGTGCTCGCCATCGGGCTGGTCGCGTTGATCGGGGATCTGATCGGCGCCTCGGCGCTGTCGGGTGTGGGCGGCGCGGCCCGCATGTCGGTCCCTGCGGCGCTCGGCTCCGCCCTCTTGGGAACCGGCCTGCTTGCCGGCGGGCCCGTGCGAGGGTCGATGAGACTCCTGGTCTCTGGCGGTCCTGGTGGACAGCTGGCGCGGAGGCTGTTGCCCGCGGCGGTGATCGTCCCTCCCGCGCTCGCTGGGCTCAGCCGGGTTGGCGAGACGCTTGGACTCTACGGCTCACAGTTTGGGCTGCTGCTGATCATCCTGGTGACGGTTGGTGCGGTCGCGGCGCTCGCCTGGGTGCTGGCCCGGGAGCTTGACCGAAAATCCATCGTGCGCTGGGTCGCGCTGCGCGATCTGCGCGAGAGCGAGATGCGCTTTCGTGACACGTTCGAGAACGCGACCGTTGGAATGGCTCTGGAGGACATCGAGGGCAGAGTCATCGATGCAAACCAGGCTCTCTGCGACATGCTCGGCTACCCCAGAGAGCGACTCGTGGGAATGGCGTTCCCTGAGTTCACCCACCCCGACGACCTGGCGCGCGATCTCGAGCACATGCAGAAAATGCTCAGCGGCACGGTGGCCAACTACCACGCAGAGAAGCGGTACCTGCACGCCGATGGTCACCTCGTGTGGGCGCTCCTGAGCGTCTCGAGGGCCCGCGCGGCCGACCACGACCCGCTTTGCTTCATCGCGCAGATGCAGGACATCACCGTGCGAAAGCGCTCAGAGGAGCGCTTTGCGTATCTCGCCTACCACGACGAACTGACCGATCTCCCCAACCGGGCGATGTTCGGACATCACTTGGAGCTGGCGCTGGCCCGCGCCCAGCGACACGACCTCGGCGTTGCCGTCGCCTACGTCGATATCGACCGCTTCAAGGTTGTCAACGACAGCCTTGGACACGCCGCGGGGGACACCGCGCTGCGCGAGATCGCCGCGCGACTGCGCCGCGCCGTGCGGGCCGAGGATCTCATCGCCCGCCACAGCGGAGACGAATTCCTGATCCTGATCGCCGACCTCAAGCGCCCGTCTGAACGCGTCCCGAGCGCCGGCTGGCTGGACCTGTCACCCGAGGTCTCGATGGTCATGCGCCAGCTGCACGATGCGCTGCGCGAGCCGTTCGCCATCGGCGGCCAGGACTTCAGTCTCGACGCAGCC
>JBEKGK010000297.1:0-2857 GCA_050012835.1 Solirubrobacteraceae bacterium
CGCGCCGCTACTGCGCGAGCACTTGAGCGAACAGGACGCCGAACACTTTGCACACGTGCGCGAGCTGCTCGACATCGCGGGCGTCGTCTACGAGCTCGACCCCACGCTCGTGCGAGGTCTCGACTACTACACGCGAACCGTGTTCGAGTTCACCTCCGACGCGCTCGGAGCGCAGAGCGGCGTGGGCGGCGGCGGACGCTACGACGGCCTCGTCGAGCAGCTCGGCGGGCCGCCCACGCCGGGCATGGGCTGGGCGGCGGGGATCGAGCGGATCATGCTCGCCGGCGAGGCCGCCGGCACGAGCGGTGGCGCGCATGCGCCGGCGCCGGTCCCGCTGGAGCTGTTCGTCGCGCTCGACGGTCCGCGCGAGGACCTGCGCGTCGCGGCCTTCGGCCTGCTCAGCGAGGCGCGCTCGGCGGGCCTGACAGCGCAGATGGACCTCGGCGGGCGCTCGCTCAAAGGACAGCTGGGCCACGCCGACGCGCTCGGCGCCCGCTACGTGGCGATCCTCGCCGACGCAGAGACCGTGTTGAAGGACATGCAGGGCGGCGGCCAGCAAGCGGTCGCGACGAACGCCGTCGTGCACGCCGTGCTGCGCGGCCACAACGCCCTCTGAGGACCGCGCGAGAGCTTCGCGGGCGAGCGAGCGCGCCCGCGAGCGAGCGCGTTCGCTCGGGCGGGCTGCTCAGAGCGGATGCGCTCGCGCGGCGCGGGAGCGCACGCGAGCGGCAGCGGAGACGCCACCTGAGCCGACGGCGGTTGCCGCGTCGTGCGAGACCACGTTAGAGGCGCTCGCAGCATCGCCCGCCGGATGTGCCCGGCCACCGCCGCACGCCGACAGGAGCAAGCATGCCGCGGAAATCGAGGCCGCCCGCAAGCAGGACCGTCGCGGCTTCATGACGAGCGTATCGGCATCCCCGCCGGGACTCTCAAGCCGGGCTCTGCGCGAGGATCGACCGTCCAACGCCGCATGCGCCGTTCAACTTCTCCGCCGCAGATGCCGAAACTGGGGGAGATGGAGCAGCTCTCCCGTCCATTTCAGATCGCGCTGCTAGCCGTGTGCCTGTTCGCCGGCGTGTGGTTCTTCGCCCTGCACGGACGCTCGACCAGCACAGGCGGCTCTGGCTCCTCGCCCGCAGTGACGGCCAGTGCGCCGTCTGTCTCCAAGCCGGCGAGCTCGGGCGCCGTGAACAGCGGGTCGGAAGCGTCGGTGACCGCTCGGGCAAAGGCCGAAGCCAAGACCGGCCACATCTATCACGGTCCCGTCCCCGGCCTGGAAGGCCTCACGCGCGACATAGCCCGCGCCCACGGGGCCGTCGCAGCCGCAGGCGCCACCCCCTCCGCCCCGGCGTCCGCCGCCGGCCACGCGGGCTCCTCGGCGACCGCCACCACGCAGCACCCCGCCCCGACATCCACCCCGGCGGTGCCCAGCGCTACGGTCAAGCAGCAGCCGATCAAGGCACAGAGCGGCGCCGGCCGCACGCCGGCAAGGCAGGTGCTCGTGGAACACGCGCTGCATGAAGGGAAGATCGCGGTCATCCTGTTCTGGAACCCGAAGGGCACGGATGACACCATCGTCAACCACGAACTGAGGCTGCTCGAGGCGGTCCACCATCTGATCAGGCCTCTGGCCCGCACCCCCCAGCTGCGCCGGGCGCTCCAGGCCTCCGGTCTCGAATTGGAAAAGCGCTTTGCCGCGTTCGCGTCGACCGCGAACCAGGTCACCTCCTACGGGTCGATCACCCGCGGCGTGCAGGTCTACGCGACGCCCACGATCTTCGTCATCAACAAGCGTGGACAGACGACCGTGCTGAGCGGGCTGCAGGACGCCTTCTCGATCGAACAGGCGATCGACGAATCCCGCAACTCATAGCCTTACACTCGCTCGGGTGAGCGCCACAGCCGAGCAGCTGGTCAACCATCTCGAATGCCCGCTCGGGCGCGGCCATTCCCCGGATGGCGCGTTCACCGGCGCGGCCGGTGGGGCGGCGTGCGGAGATCTGATCCGCATCTCGCTCGCGCTCGATCCGCTCAGCCCCGACGGACGGATCGGCGACGCCGGTTTCGACGCGAGCGGCTGTGGCGCCACGCTCGCCGCCGGCAGCGCCGCCGTCAGCCTGCTGCGCGGCACGCCGCTGCTCGCGGCGGCGCGCATCGGAGCGCGCGAGATCGCGCAAGAGCTCGGTGGGTTGAGCATGGCCAAGCGCCATGCGGCCGAGCTCGCAGCCGACGCGCTGCACCGGGCGCTTGGCGGCGCCGCGCGCGCGTGCGCGTCCCTGAGCGCGCATGCTGGGCGCACGCTCGTGGCGATGAGCGGCGGTGTCGACAGCGCCGTCGCGGCGCTGCTCGTCAGCGAGGCGGGCGGCGAGACCGTCGGCGTGACGCTCGAGCTGTGGTCGGACGCCCACAACGACGGCGATCTCAGCTGCTGCTCGGCGCAGGCCGTTCGCGGCGCGCGCGAGCTCGCGCACGAGCTCGGCATGCCGCACCTGTCGATCGATCTGCGCGCCGAGTTCCGCGCCGGGGTCGTCGACGGCTGGCTGTCCGATCACGCCGCCGGGCTCACACCCAATCCGTGTGTGCGCTGCAACGGCAACGTCCGTCTCGACGCAATGCTCGAGCTCGCCCGCCGGCTGGGGTCCGAGACGCTCGCCACCGGCCACTACGCGCGCATGATCGAAGGCGGGGGCGCTCCGCTTCTCAGGACCGCTGTCGACGTGGGCAAGGATCAGAGCTACGTGCTCTCCGCGCTCGCGCCGGACTCGCTCGCGCGTATGCGCTTCCCCCTGGGCGACATGAAGAAGCCGCAGGTCAGAGCGCTCGCCGAGCGCGCCGGTCTTGCGGTCGCGCGTAAGCG
>JBEKGK010000298.1:0-2817 GCA_050012835.1 Solirubrobacteraceae bacterium
GACCCTTCCCCGCCGGAGATCAACCGCCGCCAGGGCGCGGGGACCGTGCACCACGTCGCCTTTGCGTCGCTGATGGACGACCACGAGGCCTGGCGCCTGCGGGTCGCCCAGGCGGGAGCCCAGCCCACGCCGGAGATCGACCGCTTCTATTTCCGCTCGATCTACTTCCGCGAGCCGAGCGGGGTGCTGTTCGAGATCGCCACCATCGGGCCCGGGTTCGCCGTCGACGAGGACGCCGCCCACATCGGCGAGCGCCTCTCGCTGCCGCCTCGCTTCGAGGAGCTGCGAGGCCGGCTGGAAGCAACGCTCACGCCGCTGCCATACCCGCCGGCCTGGCGCCTGGAGGGCGGCGAGGGCGGGGGCTAGGTCATCGGCTGGGCGGTGTTGGCCGGCCGCTCCCCGGCAGGGCGCGGGCGGTGACCGTCACCTCCATCCTGCTTGCCAGCGTGCACGAGGCGCACGGGCTCGCGCGCGCCCTGGGTCTCCCCGGACGCCTCGTGGCGCGCCTGCGGGAGCGGCTCGGGCGGGCATACATCCCGGCAACAGTGATCGTGGAGTCCCTCGCGGGCGCCGGCCTCTACGCGCTGTCCTCGGTTCTCGAGCAGCAGGCGGCAAGCGGGGAGCATCCCGACCAGTCGATGCGGCTGAAGCTGCTGGTGGTGCTGGCCCGCCGGCGGGTCTGGCTGCTCGGGATGGCGGCCGGGGTTGCCGGCTATGCGATGCAGTTCCTCGCACTGCGCCGCGGCTCGCTTGCGCTCGTGCAGCCGGTGTTCGTAACGGGTCTGGTGATGGCGCTCGCCGGGAGCGCGCTCGCCCAGCACCGCAGGCTCTCGCCGCGCGAATGGGTGGCGAACGCGCAGATCCTGGGCGGCGTGGCGCTGTACATCGCAGCCGCGCAGCCCGGGCCGGGCCATCCCCGCGGATCGACGCTGGGCTGGATCCTGCTCGCCGCCACCTCGGCGGCGATGGTGGCGGTGCTGATCGCTCTCAGCGACGGGTCGCCGCAGCGGCGCTCGCTCGCGCTCGGTGCGGCCACCGGCATCGTCCTCGGGGTGACCTCGGCGATCACCGAGCGGACCAGCCATCGCCTGGGGGTCTCGCTGGGGTTCGCTCTGAGCGACTGGTCGCCCTACGTGCTGGCGGTCGTGAGCATCGGCGGCCTGGTGCTCAACCAGAGCGCCTTCCAGGCGGGCGACCTGAAATGGTCGCTGCCCGCGATCACGGTGCTCGAGCCGCTCGTGGCGATCCTGATCGGCCAGGCGCTCTTCCACGAGCATGTGGACGGCGGCGCTCTGCATGTGAGCGGCCAGCTGCTGGGGCTCGCTGCGATGGTCGCCGGGGTGTTCGTCCTTGCGGCGAGCCCGGCCCTGCGCCACCTGGAGCCGAGGAGAGCCTAGGCGGCGCCGAGCCGGCGGGAGCGGGGCGAGCGGCCGGCCAGCAGCGCGCCCCAGTCCGCGTCGGGGATGTGCCCGGGCTCGGTGTCGTGCATGAAGGCGGCGAGCAGCTCCGAGAGGGCGTCCGGGTCTTCGAGATGGGGGAAGTGGGCGACGCCGGGAAGGGTCTGGAAGCGGCTGTCCGGGATGGCCTCGTGGGCCAGGCGGCCGTGGGCGATGGGGATCGTGTTGTCGCGCTCGCCCCAGATGATGAGGGTGGGGATGGTGGCGAGCAGGTAGAGGCGGTCGGTGGCGCTGACGCGCTGTCCCTGCACGTCGATGACCGAGCGCAGGGTGTGCAGGAAGGCGCTCTGCGCTTCGCGGCTCTCGAGCGGCCGCAGCGCCCTGGCGAGCGCCTGCAGGTAGACCCCGGCCGAGGCGCCGCGCTCACGCAGCCGCAGACCCGCGTCGCGGATACCGCCGAGCAGGCGCGGGTGGATGGTCATGGACAGCAGGCCCGACATCCCCGGCAGGGCGGCGGTGCGCAGCAGCGGGCTGACCTCGCGGCCGAGGCCGCCGCTGGAGATGAGCACGAGACGCTCCACGCGCTGGGGGAACTGGTAGAAGAACTGCATCGCCACTCCGCCGCCGAGGGAGTGCCCGACGATGGTGGCGCGCTCGATCCCGGTGGCGGCCAGCAGGTCGCGGATGCTCGCGGCGTGGGCCCCCAGCGAGTAGTCCCCCCGCGGGGCCGCGGAGTCGCCGTGGCCGATGAGGTCCGGGGCGATGACGGTGTGGCCGGCGGCGGCGAGCTGCCTTGCCACGGCCTGCCAGTGGCCCGAGGAGTTGAGCATGCCGTGGATCAGGACGATCGGCGGGCCGCTGCCGGCCACGCGGTAGATCACCCGCCGTCCGTGCAACTCGATCTGCCACTCCTCGAAGTCGGGAGGAGCGCTCTCCACGGGGCGCAGCCCCTTCTGGGGCCCATCGTCGTGGGCCGATCCCCCTCGGCTGAATCTCAGTGCGGCACCTCGCGCATGACCCTAGCAAAGGCCTCCGGGCCGTCAGAGCGGGCGTTCCACGCCGCCGAGCGCCGCCGAAGATGCGAAGCTCAGGGCATGGATGAACGACAGCAGCAGACTCCGTACCTCGACGCCCTGAAGGCCTACGCGGACCGTCACCCGGCGCGCCTGCATGTCCCCGGACACAAGGGGGGCGACGGCGCCGACGCCGGCCTGATCGAGGCGATCGGCGAGCTCGCGCTGCGGATGGACATCCCGGCGCTGACCTACGGGGTCGACGTGGGGGTCGACCCCACGCCCTTCGAACGGGCACAGGAGCTGGCGGCCGAGGCGTGGGGTGCCCGCAGGGCGTGGTTCCTGGTCAACGGCGCCTCCCAGGGGAACCTGTCGGCGGGCCTGGCGCTGGCCCATGGGGGAGAACG
>JBEKGK010000299.1:0-2782 GCA_050012835.1 Solirubrobacteraceae bacterium
CTGAGGGCGTCCAGAACGACTTGCAGAGCGATCCCGACCGACTCCGCCAACAACGCCTCATGGGCGGGATCGGTCCCGGCCGCCGGGTCGTCGATGATCGGCTCCGGCCGCCAGCTGTCGAGCGGCTGCTCGCCGCGGGTCCGTCGGGAGCGCAGGATGTTCAGGCAGATCCGGGAGACGACTGTAGTCAGCCACCGGTCGAGGGTGTCGATCTGCCCGGCGTCGGTCCGCGCCAAGCGGAGCCACGCCTCCTGCACAGCGTCGTCGGCCTCGCTGACCGAGCCGAGGATGCGGTAGGCGACTCCGCGCAGGTGGGGCCGCTGGCGGTCAAAGCTGTCCGCGAGCTCTAGTTCGTTCACCGCTGTCACATCGTCCGGGTCTCGCGGGTCATAGTGGGTAGACCCGGCAACCCTAACCAATGTGACAGGAGGTACCCGATGGCACGTGTCCAGGGAGTATCGAAGCGCAAGGCCGGGCCAATGGTCAGGCTCGTCTACAGGCTCGGGCCGAGGATGATGAGGAAGCTGACCGGACGCGCACCCCAGACGGGGAGCGGGATGGAGCCGATCGAGATCTGGGCCTATCAGCCGAAGATGATGGTGGGGATGGGCAAGTTCAACCAGGCGGTGCGCAAGGGGAAGTCCGTGGATGAGCGGCTCAAGAACCTGGTCGAGCTCAAGGGCGCGCAGATGATCGGTTGCAAGTTCTGCGTCGATCTCGGCTCGCAGATCTGCCGCAACTCCGGCCTCTCCGACGAGGAGCTGCTGGCCCTGCCGCGTTACCGCCAGAGCGACCTGTTCACCGAACGCGAGAAGCTGGCGCTTGACTATACGGTCGCGGTGATGCGCACGCCGGTGGAGGTTACGGACGAGTTGTTCGCCCGCATGAAGGAGGATTTCAGCGATGAGCAGCTCGTCGAGATCACCGCGCACCTCACGGTCGTCAACCTCGACCGGTTCAACGCCGCGTTCGCGATCGGCTCGGCCGGGTTCAGCAAGGGAATGGTGTGTGTGCCTCCGGATCGACCCGTCGCCAACCCCGCGCTCGCAAGGATCGCCTAGATCTGGCCGAGCAGCCGCGCGTGGGGTCCGGAGTCTGCCGACTGACTGCCGGGCGCACCTCCGCATCGCCTAATACACCGGCTTCGGTCTCACACCACGCGTTGCCACCGTCTGGTACCGGACCTCCCTTGCGCGGAGCGCAGGTATCTGTTAGCCAAGGCCCCTCGCATGGATCGCGGGGTTACGCGGCGGCGGGTGCTACTTCGCGCTTGTGGTCGTGGCGATTAGTTTATGGATCCTCCCCAGCTCGGTCTGGATTTCCTCGAGTAGCTTGACGATGTGGGCGTTGCTGTAGCGCTTGATGGCACCAGGCATCGCGGGAGGCGTGGGTGTGGTCGCGGTCGGCTCGTAGTCGGCGGCCTTCATTAGTTCGTCGTAGGGGAGTCCGAGTGCCTCGGCGAGTCCGGCGAGAACTCGTGGCGAGGGGGTGCGGACACGGTCCATCTCGAGCTTGTGTACGTATCCCTGTGAGCAGCCGGCGCGGTCGGCGACCTGCTGCAGCGAGAGGTCGTGCGCGGCTCGTGCGGCGCGAATGGTTACCCCGAGGGTGCTTGTCGGCATGTGGTCTCCTAACTCACTATTGTATGCAGCAGCTATACCATAGTGGAAGGGAAGGCAATAATGAGTGGGTCTTCAAGTTCCTCGGGCTACGTCCCCGACCCGGCCACCGAGACGGCGATGCTGATCGACGCGTTCTTCCAGGCGTTGAGCGAGCGCTTCTCGGAGGAATCTGGGCTGGCGGATCGTCTGCGCGATCGCCACGGGCGCCTGATGGCGGAGCAGCAGAATCTGGTCGTTGATGAGCCATCGCGGTACAACCTGGCGATGACACTCGCCGTGCTGGGCGCCTACCAGGAGCTCGGCGCAGGTCATGGCGAGGACGAGCTACTCCCGGCCCTCAGGGCGGCGTTTGTGGAGCCGCTTGAGCCGTTCGTTCGGGACGCCACCAGATCGGTTCTGGACCAGGCGCCAGACCCGTTCGCGGCGATGGTCGCGCTGACGCGGGATCGTGAGCACCAGGCGTTCGGCGCGGGGTTCGAGTTCACCCATCCCGACGACGATCCCGAGCGCTTCACCTCGCAGGTGGAGCGCTGCTTCTACCACGATGTCCTGCGGGCGAACGGCGCGGAGAGGCTGACCGCCGTGTTCTGCTCGTTTGATGCTAACTGGATCGACGCGATCGATTCCGACCGTGACGGGTTTGAGTTTGAGCGCCCGACGACGATCGGCACCGGCGGCCCGTGCTGCCCGTTTCGCTTCCGCAGAACCTCCCGGACCGCCCCGTAGCGAGCGCACACGCTGAGGTCTGGGGTACCCCGGCCAGTGCGCACACCCGGTTTCGCGCCACGGCCCACCCGGCCACCGCCCCGACGACGCACCTGAGTTGCGCGGAACAGGAGGTGCGCCCCGGGTAGCGTGCGAGGCGTCCGAGTGGGAATGCAGTGAAGGCGGGACTTCTTGTATTCGAAGCGGACGTCGGGAAGCTGTCTGGGTCGCTCGCGGGCCTGGACCTTGCGCACAAAGCGGGCCGCGCGGCGGCTAACGGAGTAGGTCGTGTACTGCGCTGCGGACGTGCTCGGCGAGCTCGGCCATCGGTATGTTGCCGAACGCTGCCTCGCCTGTTGCCAGGGTGCCGATGATGGCGCTCATCGAGCAGGCCATCCGGACCCTGCGCTCCAGCGGGATCGCCGGGCTCTGCAGGATGCGTCGAAATTGCTGCT
>JBEKGK010000300.1:0-2755 GCA_050012835.1 Solirubrobacteraceae bacterium
GCCGAGCGCGGACACCAGCAGGCCGTATCGGGAGCGCTCGCCAGCCATCGTGCTCGCAGCATCGGTCACGAGCGCCGGGTGCTTGACCCCGGTGAACGATCATGCGCGCGAGAGCAACGAGTCGACAGCCGCGAGCGCGTCGGCGAGCCAGGCATCGCCGTCCTGCGGGTCGGTGGTCAGGAACGCGGTGGGGATCGCATTGCGCTCGGCGATCGTGCGCACGATCGCCTCGCCGCCGGCGAGCATGTGCGCCACTGCGCTTGCCCCGCGAGCCTCGTACACGACGCCCCGCACCGTCGTGTCGATCGCCTGCGTCATGAAGTACTCGAGCCGCGAGCCGTGCAGCGCGCGCAGCTCTTCGGGCGGCCCGGCGGCCGTGGCGAGCATCCAGCACAGGACCGTCACGTTCTCGAGCGCGCCGCGCAGCGTGGCCAGCCGGTCGGGCGTGCCGATCCAGCACTCGGCGCCGGCCGCCTCGATCGCCCCGCGCGCGTCCTCGCTGCGGGTGGTGATGCGCACGGCGTGCCCCTCGCGCACCATCGCCGCGGCCAGCCGTCGACCCCTGCAGCCGCCGGCGACGATCAGTATCCGCGCCACGGCGCGCCATCTTAGAGACCGCGCTGGAGACCGCGCCACGGCGCCCGCCGAGCGCGGAGCCGCAGAGGCTCGACTACCATCCGCTGCCCGCCATGCCCGAGCCATCGCCCACAGACGCCGACGTCGTGACCATGGAGAAGATCGTCGCGCTGTGCAAGCGGCGCGGCTTCGTGTTCCCCTCCTCGGAGATCTACGGCGGGGTCGGCTCTACGTATGACTTCGGCCACTACGGCGTGCTGCTGAAGACGAACGTCAAGAGCGAGTGGTGGCGCGCGATGCTGCAGGAGCGCGACGACATCGTGGCGATCGACTCGGCGATCCTGCAGCATCCGAAGGTGTGGGAGGCCTCGGGACACCTGGCGGGCTTCACGGACCCGCTGGTGGACTGCAAGACGTGCGGCCAGCGCTTCCGCGCCGACCACCTGGCGGAGCTCGCGTGCGGGCGCAAACCGTCCAAGCACCCGGGCGAGACGGACGAGTGCGACCTGACGGACGCGCGTGACTTCAACCTGATGTTCGAGACGACGATCGGGCCCGTGAAGGAGTCCGGCGCGACCGCGTACCTGCGCCCGGAGACCGCGCAGGGCATCTTCATCAACTTCAAGAACGTGCTGCAGTTCTCGCGCAAGAAACCGCCGTTCGGGATCGCGCAGGTGGGCAAGTCCTTCCGCAACGAGATCACGCCCGGCAACTTCATCTTCCGCACGCGCGAGTTCGAGCAGATGGAGATGGAGTTCTTCGTGCCGCCGACAGAGGCGCAGAAGTGGTTCGAGCACTGGCTGGGCGAGCGCGAGCGCTGGTACATCGACCTGGGCATCCGCCCCGACCACCTGCGCCTGCGCGCGCACGACGAGGACGAGCTCTCGCACTACTCATCGGGCACCAGCGACGTCGAATACCTGTTCCCGATCGGCTGGTCGGAGCTGGAGGGCATCGCCAACCGCGGCGACTTCGACCTGACGCAGCACGCGCAGTTCTCGGGCGAGAAGCTCGAGTACTTCGACCAGGCGACGGGCGAGCGCTACGTGCCCCATGTGATCGAGCCGGCCGCGGGCGCGGACCGCGCGACGCTGGCGTTCCTGGTGGACGCCTACGACGAGGAACTGGTCGAGCGCGAGGGCACGGGCGAGGGCGAGATGCGCACGGTCCTGCGCCTGCACCCGCGCCTGGCGCCGGTGAAGGCGGCGGTGCTGCCGCTGGTGAGCAAGGACGGCCAGCCGGAGCTCGCGCGCGAGGTGCACGGCGCGCTGCGCGGGCGCGTGCAGAGCGAGTACGACGCGGGCGGCGCGATCGGCAAGCGCTACCGCCGCCAGGACGAGATCGGCACGCCGCTGTGTCTTACGATCGACCACCAGAGCATCGAGGACCGCACGCTGACGTTGCGCGATCGCGACTCGCTGGCACAGGAGCGACTGCCGATCGACGGCATCGCGGATGAGATCGAGCGGCGCATGCTCGCGCCGTGGACGACACCAAAGCTGAGGGCCGTATAGCGATGGTGATACAGCGCGCGCAAGATGACATACACACCAGCCGACCGCGTACGTACCCGCCGACCGCGTACGCACCAGCCGACCGCATACGCACCCGCCGACCTCAAGAGAGACACGCACCCGGCACTGAACCGATAGGAGAGGGATGGACTTCGACCTGAGCGACGAGCAGCGCCTGATCAAGGACACGGCACGCGAGTTCGCGGACAAGGAGATCGTGGTGCAGTCGCGTGAAAACGCGCGCAATCACCACTTCGACCTGGAGATGGTGAAGAAGATCGCCGACCAGGGCTATCTCGGCGCGATCGTCCCGGAGCAGTACGGCGGGGCGGGCCTGGACTACCTGAGCTACGGCCTGGTCGTCGAGGAGATCGGCCGCGCGGACTCCTCCATCAGAACGGTCATCTCAGTCCAAACGTCGCTGGTGTGCTCGGGCATCCTCAAGTTCGGCACGGAGGAGCAGAAGCACAAGTACCTGCCGAAGCTGTGCTCGGGCGAGTGGCTGGGCTGCTTCGGGCTGACCGAGCCCGACACGGGCTCGGACGCCGCCAACCAGAAGACACGCGCCACCAAGACGGACTCGGGCTGGGTGATCAACGGCGCGAAGATGTGGATCTCGATGGCCAGCTACGCGAAGCTCGCGCTGATCTTCGCGCAGACGGACC
>JBEKGK010000301.1:0-2745 GCA_050012835.1 Solirubrobacteraceae bacterium
AGCGGAAAAACATGAAAGCATATCTTGATAAACTTATTCCGGAGTTTGCAGTACGCTTGGGTGGTATGACTTCCATAGACATCACCAAGCCTGGCATCGACAAAGGTTACGGAATTAGAAAACTCCGCGACACTCTTAATATTCCAATTCAGGATATGATTTTTATAGGAGATGCTCTGTTCCCGGGCGGTAATGACTATCCCGCCAAAGAAGCAGGGACTGTTTCAATCCAGGTAAGAGATATTATAGAAACAAAACGGGTGATTGAAACGATCATCGCTTGTTTAGATTGAGGTAAACATATAAGACTTTGCAAAGAAAAGAGTTGATAAATGTGTGAATTAAGTAGCATATTTATAACGGATATTACTTCTAGAAAATGAGTAATAGCAATGGAAAGCGAATATATTTTTCAGCAATGTAGCGAATATATATTGTTCATAACATGTTTGTAAATAGATATATGAAATATGTTTCATAGCGAATATTAATTGTATATTTGCGACATGTTTCTACAATATTGCACACACAAACAAAACGGGAAATCCTATACCTATCCATTGATAGTCGAGAAATATAGGGAAAGTGGGAAGATTAAAACCAGAACTATTGCAAATTTATCAAAGTTTCCAAAAGAGGCAGTAATGGCAATAGAAGCTGCTTTCAGAAATAAGAAAGATGTAATGGTTCCACTGAAAGATATATCCATAAAGCAGAGTGTCGATTACGGATTTGTATTTGCCCTTTTATCCATAATGGAAAGGCTTCGAATTAAAGAAGCTTTTGAAAAGATATTACAAGATCCATACCGTGTAAACATAGCCATGTTGATGATAATAGGAAAGATAGTCACACGAGGCAGCAAACTCTGTATATTTAATTGGATAAAACGCAATGATATAATTGCAAAAAAAATAGGTATAGAAACAAGCACATTAAAATTAGATACGCTGTATGATGTATTAGGAGATTTGTCAAATCTTCAAGAAAAGATTGAGAATAAATGGAACATTTATCACAAGACAGGGAAAGATGAAGTGTTTTTATACGATATCACAAGTAGTTATTTTGAAGGGGTAAACAATGCATTGGCAGCATTCGGGCATAACAGAGACGGGAAAAAGGGAAAGCTGCAAATAGTGGTTGGCTTATTAACAGGCAGTGATGGTTTTCCTTTGAGTACAAAAGTGTTTGAAGGAAATGAGAATGATCACAAAACAGTAATATCGCAGTTAAGAAAAATCAAAAATGATTTTGGGGTAGACAATATAATATTTGTAGGTGACAGGGGAATGCGCATACGATACAATTTAGCCCAAATGGATGAGCAAGAGAGTAAAGGGATAGAATATATTACCGCATTAAGTTTAGAAGAAATACGTTGCCTTCTAAATGAAGGGGACTTGCAACTGAATTTATTTTCAAAAGAGTTAGCAGAGGTTGAAGTCGATGGTGTGAGATATATATTATGTAACAATCCGGATTTAGAACAAGAACATTCAGATACGAGAGCATCATTGAAAGCAAAATTTGAGGACACACTATATGATATAAAATTATCATACGATGCCCGTCAACAAAAAAACAATAACAATAAGATCAGACTTGCTCAAGGTAACAGCAATAAAAATTTAGTAACTCAATTTTCAGAGAAACAAATTGACAGCTACAAATACAGGGTTCGAAAAGCATTAGAGAAATACCACGTACAATCATTTTATGAGGTATCAATTACCCAGGAAAACTTCAAGGTAGAATTTAAATTTGAAAAATATACACAAGCCAAACAATTAGACGGAAAGTATGTAATAGTTTCTAATGTCCCTAAAGAAAGAATGACAAAAGAAACTATCAGGCAAGAGTATAAAAACCTTCAAAATGTAGAACATGCTTTTCGCGATATGAAAACAACACAATTAGATATACGTCCTATTTTTCATATAAACGAGGATACGACAAGAGGGCATGTCTTTATAACCATGTTTGCTTATGCTATAATAAAAGAATTTGAAAATGCCATATTCCATTGGCTAAAGCAATATAATAAAAACAAAAACACACAACTATCACTTATAGACGTTGAAGAAGAATTGAAAATGGTTAAATTAAATGTCCTTAAAATAGACAAACGACATGAGCAAATTTTAATCACTGATTTATCTGATCTGCAAAAGGAAATTTTTAATGTGCTTAAAATAAATAGGGATTCACTTATCCTGTAGCAAATAATTTTGAAAATAATCCGCGGAAACCATTGTCAATCATAGAAACCTAAAAGTAATATCCGTTATCATTAAAAAAGGAAAAAATATTGTAGAGCAAAAAGAGGGTTCCAGATCGAAATCATCAACTTTCAGAATAAAGGTGCAAACCTGTGGATTACAGGCACACAATCACAATTTACAGTTGCAACACAACGAGTTACGAGCGCAGACCTCTGTGATACAGGTGCGCACCCACAGCTTACAGGTAGCTACCCAGGGGCTGCAGGTAACTACCCAGAGGTTGTAGGTAGCTACCAAGAAGTTGTACGTAGCTACCCACAGACTGAGAAATAACTATTTCGTAAGAAGATTGAACAATTTCTTAAAGAAGGCGCAATCCCTGAAGTGATGCAAAAGGGCTTACGACATTTCAGCTAATTCTTCCCTGCCGGCTTGCAAGTGCTTTCTTTCTTTACTAAAAGGCATAACATACTTGGTAACATCAAAATCAACAGGCATATTTGATTGATTATGCTGAACA
>JBEKGK010000302.1:0-2739 GCA_050012835.1 Solirubrobacteraceae bacterium
CAGCACCCGCGGCGGTCGGCGCTCGAGCAGCGGCAGCAGCGTGCCCAGGCAGCTGCTCGGCCCGGGATCGACGATCACCTCGCCCACACGCCAGGCGCCGACGACCTTCGCCCGCCCCAGGTGCAGCAGGTCGATCAGCTCCGGCTCGGCGGTGGCTGGCAGGGCGCTCACCCGCCCAACGGCGCGACCGTCACCAGTGCCGCGCTGCTCGGCTTGACGTCGATCGTGATCAAGCCGTTCTTGTTGGCGGCATGCGGCAGGCTCGACGGCTCGCTCCACGAGCCGTCAGCCGCCACCGCCTGGCCCCCCAGCTCGACGCCCGACAGCGCTTCGGGCGAGGGAGCGGTGAGCGACAGGATCCTCGCGCCGTGAAAGCCGCTGCCGACGTGCAGATGCATCGCCACGCTGCGCGCACCCGGCGGGTCGTCGTCGACGAGCACGAACTGCAGCGTCCCGTCGGCGGCCATGAATGTCGAGGCTTCCACGTTGGGCCGGTGCGTGGGGCTGACGGTCGTGTGCAGCGGGCGCTCGCCGACCAGCGCCCTGGCGAGCAGCAGCGCATACCACTCCGGCTGCGCCACCAGCGCGCCGCTGGCAAGGGCTTCGGGGCTCGGCGCACACACCGGCGTGTAGCCTCCACAGTTGGCCGGGTTTCCCTCGAAGTTGATTCCCGACACGCCCATGCTCATCGCCTGCGTCAGATAGCTGACCGCCCACAGCGCTGAGGCGAACGTGTTGCTGATGCCGGGCACGCCGCCGCAGGACACGGAGTTCGTCTCGTCCAGGCGAAACGGCACTTCGGTCTCCGCCGCGATGAACAGGTAGCGACGCAGCGAGACTTCCTCCAGCTGGCGGATCCGCGGGCTCAGCAGGCGGGCGATGCTCGGCGCCGGCTGTTCCGCGCAGCCGAGCGGGTAGTGGTGTCCGGTCAGCAGCGCCGGCCGCTCGTAGATCGACTCGGTCAGCCCCCACTTTTCATACGCGCTCGACCCCGACGTGTCCGGGCCGGCGAGCGGAATGCCGGGCGCGAGCGCTTCGATCGCATTGCGATAGACCGCGATGTCTTCGCCGTACTGCACGGGCGTCCACGGCGACGGGCGCAGGCCATGCTTGGCGTAGGAGTCCGGCTCGTTGCCCAGCTCGATCGCTTCGAGCGATTCCCCCAGCGCCGCCTTCGCCGCCGCCGCCTCCTGCGACGCCGCACCGGGTTCGAAGTGGCCGAGGCCGAGCGTCAGCAGGATGCGCCATCCGCTCGCGGCCGCCAAGCTGCCCAGCTGGCGGAGGCTCCCCGCTTCCAGCACGCCCCAGGCCCATGGCGGGCGCGGCGTGGATTCGTCCGTCCACGCGATCTGTTCGTCGGCCGTCACACCTCCGAAGCGCAGCACGCCGACGCCCAGCGAGCGCAGCATCGTCACCAGATCACCGGCGCCCGCGTAGCTCGCGATCCGCGACAGGCTGCCCACCTCGAACGAGAGCCCCAGGAAGTTCCGTGGGACGGCCGGGCCGGGTTCGCTCGCTTCGGCCGACACCGACACCGGGATCGGCCTGTCCTTCAGCGGAATCGACCGGCGCTTGGCTCGCGCCGACGCTGGCCTCGCCGGCGTCGCTGTGAGCTTCGCGGTCGTCGATCGGGGCGGCTCGCCGTGAGCCGTCCCCACCGCAGCCGACACCACGATCAGCGCCGCGAGCAGCAGCGCAGCCAACGCCGCAGCGAACGTCCCGTGCGTGCGGGCGCCCGCACGGCTCCCGTGGAGGCGGCTAGCGCTCAGAGCTCACCGCGAACCAATCCGACTTGAGCTCCGGCACTCCCTCGCAGACCTCCCGCACAACCCCAAGGACCGTGCGACGACCGATGTCGACACGTTCGTCATGCGTCATCGACACCGGCGCGTCGGCCTCCAGCATCGCCCAGATCTCCTCACCGACTTTCGAGAACGAGACGTCTTCGCGCCTGGCTCCAAGTCGCTGCGTCAGCAGCTCGAGCGCGTCGTCAGGCGGCGCGAACCCCGAGTGGCGTGTGATCTTGAAGCGCACCGCGGCAAGGCTAACAGCCGTGTCCTCGCGCCCGCAAGCCGCGAACGCGGCCGGGCGAGCGTCGGCGTAGGCGACGCTCACACGCGCGCCAGCGTGACCACCTTCTCGACCGCGTCGACAAGCGCTCGCGGCACCCGGCTTCGCTCGATGTCCGAGAAGTGCTGCCAGGCGTGGGTGGGCTTGTGACGGTGCCCGCGCAGTCCCGTGACGGCCTCGAAGTCCGGGGCGAGCACGACGGTTCGCCGCGAGCCCGCGAGCTCGGCGATCTCCTCGTTGACGGTCCGCTGCGCCTGGCTCGGGCGCCTTCCCGGCGCCGCATCGCGATCGTGCACGGCGACGCACGGAACCCTCGCCGCCTGACATATGCGAATGAACAGCCGCATGTTCGGCTTGCCGCCGCAGTCTACGATCGTGATCGCCTCGCGGTCCACGTCGTAGCCCAGCGCGTTGAACACGAACGGGAACGTGAGCTTCTCGGTGCGACCCTCGACCAGCAGCACCGCGCGCGCCAGGAACAGCTCGCCGCGCTCGGCGTCGAGCTCGCTGATCGCGCGGAAGCTCTCATCCGCCCCCAGCGGCTCGGGCTGGATCACCGTCGTGCCCGTGTGCGGACTGTGCTCCACCAGCGCAAGCTCGTCCAGCCGCCCGACGTTCAGGAACACCGGCTCGTGCGTCGAGTAGAGCACCTGGTTGCCGTTCTCGGCG
>JBEKGK010000303.1:0-2709 GCA_050012835.1 Solirubrobacteraceae bacterium
CCGTTTGGGTTTCGATCGGCATTTCGGTATTTAGCGTACCGGGGCGCCGTTGCCGCCTGCGGCGGTCGCCGAGCCTAACATTGGCGGATCGACGAGATTGTGGTATCACTCTGCGGTCTCGGAAGAGACAGAGAGGGAGTTTGAGAGGGGCGCCCCTGACGGGGTGCTCGAAGCTGAGTGGAGGGAGTTCGGAGGGAGTGACCAATCAGGCACTGGCGCTGCTCGAGGCCGATGAGCAGATCGCCGAGCTCGACGAATTTGGCCCGCTGATCGCCGAAGGCACGGAGCGCGGCTACCTGACCTTCGAGCAGATCGCATCCTGCCTCGAGGAGATCGAGGCGACGAAGGAGCAGGTGCAGGAGCTGCACGCGTATCTCGAGGAGCACGGCATCGTGGTGGTCGAGGCCGACGGGCGTCTTGCCCGTTCCGAGATGAGCACCGTCGAGGCCAATGCGGCGGCCTCGCGCGAGAGCAACCCAGAGCTGCGCAAGAAGGTCGAGGTCGATCTCACGGTCGAGCCCAGCCTCGACTCGCTGCGTCTGTACCTGCGCTCGATCGGGCGCGTGGGCCTGCTCACCGCCAAGCAGGAGGTGATGCTGGCACGGCGCATCGAGCGCGGCGACATGGAGGCCAAGCAGCACATGATCGAGGCGAACCTGCGCCTGGTGGTGTCGATCGCCAAGAGCTACCTGGGGCGCGGTATGACATTCCTCGACCTGATCCAGGAGGGATCGATGGGCCTGATCCGCGCGGTCGAGAAGTTCGACTACCGCCGCGGCTACAAGTTCTCGACCTACGCAACCTGGTGGATCCGCCAGGCCGTCACCCGCTCACTGGCGGACAAGGGGCGCACGATCCGCATCCCCGTGCACATGGTGGAGCGCCTGAACAAGCTGCTGCACGCCGAACGGCGCCTCATCCAGCAGCTCGGGCGCGAACCGAGCCCCGAGCAGCTGGCGGAGGAGCTCGACTGCACAGTCCGGGAGGTGCGCGAGGTCATGCGCATCACCCAGCAGCCCATCTCCCTGGAGAAGCCCGTCGGCGAGGAGGACGACTCGGCCCTGGCGGACTTCGTCGAGGACGTCTCATCGGCCTCGCCCTTCGAGGTCGCCTCGGAGTCCCTGCGCCGGGAGAACATCATGCGCGTGCTGGCCGCTCTGCCGCGTCGTGAGCGTGAGGTCATCGAGATGCGCTACGGGATCGTGGGCGGCCGCTCGCGCACGCTGGAGGAGGTCGGCCGCGCGTTCAACATCACCCGCGAGCGTGTCCGCCAAATCGAGAACCGGACGCTGAAGAAGCTCCAGACGCTCCCCGACGCCCAGCAGCTGCGCGAGGCCTCCTGAAGGATCGGAGCCGCTGCAGGAGAGCTGACGCCTCGGCGACCCGCCGGGGCGTCAGGTCGTAGACTGACGAGCCCCCGGCGGGGTTCCCGAGCGGTCAAAGGGGACGCGCTGTAAACGCGTTGGCTCTGCCTTCGCAGGTTCGAATCCTGCCCCCGCCATCCAGAGGCCTGGAGTCCCCGCTTCGCCTGCTGGGCGATGCCGATGCTCCAGCGGCCCACGCGTGGCCGGATCTCGCAGCACGGACAGAGACAGACTGCCCGGTCCTCGCAACGATTCTTGGCACCGACCGACGTGAGCGTGTAGGGTTCCCCGGTCGGCTTGGTGCGTTTTCGCACCAGCGCCGGGAGACGAGAGAATGAAGAGGGGATGGAGAGGGACGCTCATCGAGAGAGAGCGGGCAAGGACGCATGTTGTGGAGAGGCGCTCAGGACTGCGAGAGCGGTCAAGCGCCACGCCCGGCGCTGCGGGTCGGTCCGCCTTCTCGTCTGTGTCTCGGTGCTCATGCCCGAGCCTATGCATGCAAACGAGTAAAGGGGTACCCGTGTCAAGGAGAGCAATTCGGCTGACCGCGATCTGCGCAGCCCTGTTGGCGCTGTTGGCCGTGGGAACGGCCAGCGCCTCCGCGGCGAACGTATACGTGTCGAAGTCGGCACCCACCGTCGTCGGCGGAAAAAGCTGCGCCCAGCCCGACTACAGCAGCATCCAGACGGCCATCGAAAGCGCCGCAGGCGCAACGGTTGCTGTGTGCCCGGGCACATACACCGAACAGCTGGCCATCAAAGGCGCCGCCAAACTGACGGCGATCGACGGTTCGGGAACGGCCACGGTGGCGATGCCCGCGAGCCCAGCCTTTGCGACGGACAGCTGCGCGAGGCAGGTGAGCTCCGAAGAGCGGGATGAGATCTCGATCTGCACGACGGAAACGGTGAGCATCACGGGCTTGAACGTGGAAGCGGAGATCCCCCTTGAAACCTGCGGCGGAGGTCTCGACGGCATCTTCGTGGCCGGCGGAGGCACGCTGCGGGCGACCAACCTGGCGATCATCGGGGCGGGTACGACCAAGGCCAACGCCAAGGGCTGCCAGCACGGCATCGCCGTGCTCGTGGGCTCGCTCGAACCGACCCAGGTCGGCCACGCGCTGCTCACCAAAGTCGCCGTCAGCGGGTATGAGAAGAACGGCCCGACCGACGTCGGCACGGGATCGACGCTGAGCGTGAGCTCCTCGACTGTCACAGGTGAAGGGGTCAGCCCCTACATCGCCCAGAACGGCGTCCAGATCAGCTTCGGCGCCAGTGGCACGGTGAGCTCATCGACGATCTCCGCCAACGAGTGCAGCGAGGCGGGCGCGTGCAGCGCGACGGACCTC
>JBEKGK010000304.1:0-2708 GCA_050012835.1 Solirubrobacteraceae bacterium
AAGATCGAAGCTCAACTGCTCGACGACGCTGACGCGCAGCGTCTGCAATAGCTCCGCCGTTTGTTACCCACGAGTGTTACCCACGGCGATTGGCCGCCGTAGCCGTCGGCGACGTCCGAGGTTCAATATCGTCCATTTGCAGGGCTTTTCGTTGATGCGGGCGAGAGGACTCGAACCTCCAAGGGCTTTCGCCCACCGGCTCCTAAGTTCTGGAAAGCATCCGCAGGACCCCGTAGAATAAGGCTTTCCCATGCGGTTTCCTGTCAGCAATTCTAGTTGCTTTAGCCGATTTGGGAACTCGTAGGGAACTCTGGGGAACTCGAAAGCGAAGGAGCGGCGGTTTGCGAGCAGAGGATTCAGCCCGGCCGACGGGCCACATTCAGGTTATGGGCAGCCGCGGCAGCCGCGCGTTCTATGCCCTCGTGCGAGACGCCGACGGCCGGCGCAAAACCAGGCTCGGGCCGGCCTGGGTCAAGGACTCCGGCAAGCGCACTGCCCGCGGCGCCGTGAAGTGGGCGGTGCGTGACGGCAGCAAGCCCGACGGCTACCTCACCCCCGCCGAGGCCGAGGAGATCCTGAGCAAGATGCTGGCCGCCGCCCCACGCCGGGTGCATCGCACCTCAGCCGCCACGTCCATGACGCTCCGTCAGGCATGCGATCACTGGCTCACGTGGGCCGAGACCGACAGCGAGGTCAAGCGCTCCACCCTCGGCGACTACGGCAACGTCTGCGACCGGCTCTGCCGAGACCTCGGAGCAGGCACCCGCGTAGCGTCGCTCACCACGAAGGGCTTGGAGAAATGGATCGACGGCATGCAGGCCGAGCGGCGCCTGTCGCCCGCCGAGGCCAGGAAGCGCCGCAAGGCCGGAGTGCGCATCCGCCAGCTCCCCGACGGCAGCTTCGTACAGCTCACGCCCGCCAGCCCACGCACCAGGCGCAAGTACCTCGTGAACCTCAACGGGATCATGAAGCGCGCGATGAAGCTCGGCGCGATCACGAGCAACCCGGTGACGCTCGTCGATCGGCCCGGGCGTCTGAGAAAGCGAAGGACCCTGGCGACCACGCAGTTCCTTCGACCCGTCGACGTACACGCCCTCGTGCGCGCCGCCTCCGAGGTCAACGCGCAGGATGGAGCGATATTCATGACCTCGGCGTTCTGCGGCCTGCGCCTCGGCGAGCTGCTCGACCTGCGCTGGGGAGCCGTCAACTTCGCCGGCTCCTCGATCCACGTCGAGTCCAGCTACGTCCGCAACGCCAGCGGCACCCCGAAGTCGGGCATGGGCCGAACCGTGCCGATGGCCCCCGACGTCGCTCGCGCGCTCGCCGAGCACTCCAAGGTCGGGCCGGTGAAGTCCGACGCCGACCTCGTGTTCGTCGGGCGAGACGGCCGGCACGTCGACGCCAACGCGCTGCGGCTGCGCTACTACGCCGCGCTTGACCGCGCCGGCCTGAAGCGCATCCGCATCCACGATCTGCGGCACACGTTCGGAACCGTGTGCGCCGCCAAGGGCATCCCGCAGACGACGATCAAGGAGTGGATGGGTCACTCTGACCTCGCGACGACCGAGATCTACACGGCGTTCTACCCGCAGGACTCCGACGCGGCCAAGATCTCGGCGGCGTTCGCCGAGGAGTCCGGGCCGGCACTCGCCGGCTCGACGAGCTAGATGCCCATGCGCCGCTCAGCGATGGCGACTTCGAGATCGCTGCGGATGAACTTCACGTGCCTGCCGACCCTCACGTGCGGCAGCTCGCCGCGCTTGGCGTAGTCGTATACCGAGGAGCGCGGGATGCCCAGGAGCGTCGCCGCCTGCTGGGCGTCAAGCAGCGGCTCCCGCAGGATGCCGGCGGGCCGCGGGCTCATGGTGTCACCATCGACCAGGGCGAGCGGGTCGATGTCGGTTGCACGCCTGATGCGAGGCACTGAGGCTGCCATGAATGCTCCTCGTGAGAAGACCTGTCTTGTGTATAGACCCCGAGCAGGCGAAACCGGCCACGAGATGTGAACCGCTACGTCTGCCCACTCACGTCGGCGTCGCGGGGGCGATCATGCGGCGATCCACTCC
This sequence comes from Solirubrobacteraceae bacterium, assembly GCA_050012835.1. Taxonomy (GTDB): domain Bacteria; phylum Actinomycetota; class Thermoleophilia; order Solirubrobacterales; family Solirubrobacteraceae; genus Palsa-744. The sequence goes on from JBEKGK010000304.1 coordinate 2,067, forward strand.
TCTGGTGGTGCTCCCGGCTTCCACGCGTTCGCGACGGAGCCGCCTTCCTGGCGGAGGGTGTCCTGGTAGTCGGCGAGGTGGGTGTGGAACGCCAGCTCGTCGCGAGGGTCGAGCCCGGCGTCGTCGAGTTCTGCGCGCCAGCTCGCGAGCGCGCAGAGCACCTCGGTGTGGGCCTCGTCGGTCCACCAGCCCTCTTTGACGTCCCCAAGGTGGCGTGGATAGCGGCCGTGCAGCGCGACGATGGCGCCCCACATCTCCTTGCGCCAGGCGCGGTCGCCGCCGTATGGTGCGAGCCACGGAGCGCGCTCGCTGCCGCTGCGCTTGACGAGTGCCGGCGCCTGGCGCAGGGGCCGGACCTTGCCGTCGCTTGCCGCGACGGCGACGCTGCTGCGAACCATCTGACCGGCCAGGGTGGCGGGCGGGTCGCCGGTGCCCGCGGCGAGCTCCCGCAGCTGATCGGCTACGGGGTCGGGTAAGACGATGCCTATGCGTTGGCTCATCGTGATCGCTCCTTCGTTGGTGGTTTGACGATGCGGCTGATGGTGCGCGTGACTCCGGGCAGCCGGCTGCGGCTCGGCACGACCGGGCGCCGGTAGCCGCTGCCGTACTCGCGGTCTGCCAGCTCGGGATGCGCGAGCGACG
>JBEKGK010000305.1:0-2707 GCA_050012835.1 Solirubrobacteraceae bacterium
AGCGTCTATGCGGCTGGCCTCGTGCTCAGAGCTCCAGATCGACTTCGTCTCTCGCTCACGTGCGATATCCGCGAGTAGCGAGGCCAACGACATGCCCTGCTGCCGCGCCTGCTTGGCCAGCAGGTCGCGTGTGCTCCGCGCCACGCGGATCGTCACCGTCTCGGCCGCCATTGCAGCCAAGGCTAGCGTCCCGTACTGGCACTATTTCCTTTCCACGAGCTCGGCTATCCGCCGCACGGCCTCGTCAATGCCGAGGCCGGTGGTGTCGAGCGTGACCGCCCCGGGGGCGGCTCGCAGCGGGCTGTGCTCACGGGCGCTGTCGCGCTCGTCGCGCATCACCTGCTCCGCGAGCACGGTCTCGACGTCGGCGCCGAGCTCGGCCGCACGCCTGCGCGCCCGCTCGCGCGGGTCGGCGGTGAGGAAGACCTTCACGGCTGCATCGGGCGCAACTACCGTGCCGATGTCGCGACCCTCGGCCACCCAGTCTCCGTGGGCGATCAGCTCGCGTTGCTTGGCGACAAGCGCCTCGCGTACGCCCGGGTCCGCGGCGACCCGCGACGCCCCCTCGGAGACCTCGGGAGTACGGATCGCGCAGCTAATGTCGCGGCCATCCAGCAGAACCGGACCGGCCTCGCCCTCGGGCGTGCCCAGAAGCTGGATCTGTGCCTCCCGCGCATGTTCCGCCGGCTCGCGCTGTGGTTCCCAAAGCGAGCGCAGCGCCACGCAGCGATACATCGCGCCGCTGTCGAGGTAGGTGAAGCCGAGCTCGCGCGCGAGCGCGCGCGCCACCGTCGACTTGCCGGCGCCGGCGGGGCCGTCGATCGCTACGAGCACAGGCGCGCGAGGTCATCGACGAAGCCCGGGTAGGAGACCGCGGCGGCGTCCATCCCCAGCACCTCCACGCCCTCGCGCGATGCGAGCCCTGCCACTGCTCCCATCATCGCCAGGCGGTGGTCTCCGCGGGCGTCGATGCGCCCGCCGCGCAGCCCGCCGCTGCCGCGCACGGCGAAGCCGTCGTCGGTGGCCTCGATGTCGGCGCCGAGGCCACGCAGGCCCTCGACGACGCCGGCAATCCGGTCGGACTCCTTCACGCGCAGCTCCTGCGCGCCGCGCACCACGGTCTCGCCCTCCGCGAAGCAGCCGAGCAGGGCCACCAGCGGCAGCTCGTCGATCGCCAGCGGCACCTCGTCGGGCTCCACGACGGTGCCCTCGAGCGCGCCGTGAGCGACGTCGAGATCGCTCACCGGCTCATCCGCCTCCAGCTCACCGGCCTCGCCCTCGAGATCGCCGAGCACGATGCCGCGCATGCGGCGCACGATGCGCATGAAGCCGGTGCGGGTCCAGTTGACGCCCACGTCGCCGATCACCAGGCGCGAGCCGGGAACCAGGATGCCGGCGGTGATCAGGAAGGCGGCGGAGCTCGGGTCGCCGGGCACCTTCACGCTGTCCAGCAGCAGCTCATCGGCGTTGACGACGGTCACGCGCAGGCCGTTGCGGTGAATCGCTACACCCGCTCGCAGCAGCATCCGCTCGGTGTGGTCGCGGCTGCGTGCGGGCTCGCCGACGGTCGTCGCGCCGTCGGCGGTGAGCGCGGCGAGCAGGATGCACGACTTGACCTGGGCGCTGGCCACGTCGAGCTCGTAGGAGATCGCGCGCAACCGCGCGCCGCGGATCTCAAGCGGCGGGAAGCGCCCGTCGCGCGCATGCAGCTCGGCGCCCATCTGACGCAGCGGCTCGACGATCCGGTCCACCGGGCGGCGCCGGATCGACTCGTCGCCGTCGAGCGTGAACGCGCACCCCTCCTGCGCGGCCAGCCAGCCGGGCAGCAGCCGCAACAGCGTGCCCGCGTTGCCGACGTCGATCGGCGCCGGCGGCTCGCACGCCTGGCGCAGGCCGGTGCCGCGCACGATCAGGTCCTCGCCGTGGACCTCGACGAGCGCGCCGAGCGCGCGCACCGCATCGAGCGTCGAGGTCGTGTCGGCGGCGTGCAGGTAGCGCTCGATGCGCACCGGCTCGGAGGCCATCGCGCCGAGCAGCGCTGCGCGATGGGAGATCGACTTGTCCGCCGGCGCGCGCACCTCGCCGGAAAGTCCGTGCGCGGGCTCGAAGCGCATGTTCATGGGCTGGCCCTCATGCTGTCACGACCGGGAAGCCGAGGTCGGCGATGAGCTTCTCGGCGCGGCGTGCCTGCTGCTCGCCCGCGATCCACAGCGCCACCACCCCCTGGCTGTTGTCCTGGGAGGGAGAGAGCACCATGTCGAGGATGTTCACGCCCGCGCCGCCGAGCGCGAGCGCGATCTCAGCGATCACCCCCGGGCGGTTGGGCACCGACGCGCGCAGCTCGAGCACCGATTCCCCGCCGGCGCCGCCGACCAGGCCGGCGCCGAGCAGCGCCTCGCGGGCGGCGCGCGCGCGCTCGTTCCAGGCGCTCACCGCAGGCGCGTCGCCGGCCGCCAGCCATGCGCGCACCTCGTGCAGGCGCCCGGCGAACTCGTCGATGCCGGCGATCAGCGCGTCGCGGTTGTACATGTAGATGTCGGTCCAGATCGCGCTGTTGGCACCGGCGACGCGGGTGGCGTCGCGGAAGCTCGGCCCGACCGCCGGCAGGCGCTCCGACTCCTCGCCGAGCAGGCTGGTGGCCTGGGCGACAAGCAGGTTGGCGAGCACGTGCGGCAGATGTGAGACGCATGCCATCAGGCGGTCGTGC
>JBEKGK010000306.1:0-2698 GCA_050012835.1 Solirubrobacteraceae bacterium
AGAAGAAGCGGCCGCCAAGAAGCAAGAAGAAGAAGCCGAAGCCGAGAGGCGAGAAGAAGCCGAAGCCAAGAAGGCGGAAGAAGAACAGACGCGCAAGGGGCAGGAAGCCAGTGCCACGGAAGAAGAAGAAGTCCGGAGGATCTACCGCCGCGGCCAGGAAGAAGTCGAAAGGAGACGCGCTGAAGAACAGCGCGCCCGGGAAAGCTCGCTTTCGCCGGCCTCACCCGTCAAGCCCACCCCAATCGGAGGGCTGAACATCCGGCCGATCCCGGCCGCCCAGCTTGTCGGCCTCTCCCTGCGGGCCGGCACCTCCGGCCTGGTGCGTCTGCGGATCAGCTGCCCCCTGGGGGAGACGAGGTGCATCGGGATCGTCACGCTGCGGACAGCCGCGGCCGTCCGCGCGGACCCGCGCCGCAAGGCGGTCCTGGCCCTCTCCAGCGCCTCCTTCTCGGTCGCCGGCGGCCAGACCGCGACGGTCCTGGTCCACCTCTCGCACCAGTCGATGGCGCTTCTCCGGCGCATGCACAGCATCAAACTCCGAGTGGGGATCGCGGCGCGCGATCCCGCCGGGGTCGCCTACGTCGGGTACGCATCGGCCACGCTCAGCGGCCACCCCGCGCGTCCTTAGCGCGCGGCAGGCCCGTCCCGCCGGGGGCGGCTTGGCCGCGATGCGGCTCGACTGCTCGTAAACTCAGCCCTATATGGCCGAGCCGATCACCGATGAGCGCACAGCTCCAGTCCAGGAAGAGCCGCAGATGGGCGAGGAGCTGCAGGGAGAGCGGCCCGAGTCCAGCGAGCTCGATGCCGAGACCGTCGCCAGGCGCGACGCGGCGCTGCGGCACGTGCGCAAGTTCGGCGATCCGGTCCTGCGCGCCAGGGCGCTGCCCGTCGAGCGCTTCGACGATGAGCTGCGCGCGGAGGTGGAGCGGATGGGGGAGCTGATGCGCGACGCGCTCGGCGTGGGTCTGGCCGCCACCCAGATTGGGATCCTGCACCGAGTGCTCGTCTTCCAGGCCCATGAGGAGGATCCCCTGCGGGCGCTCGTCAACCCAGAGCTCGAATGGGTCAGCGAGGAGCGGGAGCTGGGGGAGGAGGGCTGCCTCAGTCTGCCCGGAGTCCATGTCGAGGTCGAGCGGCCGGCGCGCGTGCGTGTGCGCGGCAAGGACCACACGGGGAGCGACCTCGAGCTCGAGGCCGAGGGCCTGGAGGCTCGCGTCATCCAGCACGAGATCGATCACCTCGACGGCGTCCTGATTCTCGATCACATCTCGCGCCAGGCCCGCAAGGAGGCCATGCGGGCGATGCGCGAGGCGCAGGAGTCGGCCCGCGGCGCCTAGCGCACCGCGCCGCCGGCCGGGCACGAGCAGTTGAGCATCGTCTTCCTCGGCACATCCGAATTCGCCGCCAACATCCTCGAGCGCCTCGCCGGCAGCGCCCGTCACCGCCCCGCGCTCGTGATCACCCGCCCGGACCGCCCGAGCGGCCGCGGCCGCCGGCTGACCCCGCCCCCCGTCGCGGAGCGGGCACGCTCGCTCGGGATCCCGCTCGAGCAGCCCGCCAGCGTCAACGCGGCCGATGCGAGGGTCATGATCGCCGCGGCGGGGCCGGAAGGGGAGCGCCGCACCCTCGTCGTATGTGCGTTCGGTGCTCTCATCAAGGAGCCGCTGCTGTCAGAACACGAGATCCTCAACGTCCATCCCTCCCTGCTGCCGCGCTGGCGCGGCGCCGCCCCGATCGAGCGGGCGATCATGGCCGGGGACGAACGGACCGGCGTCTCGATCATGCGACTGACAGCGGGCCTGGACAGCGGCCCGGTGTGCCTGGAGGGAGCGCTGCCGATCTCGGCGCAGGACACCTACGGCTCGCTCTCTGAGCGACTGCAGGAGCTGGGGGGCGAGCTGCTGCTGCGCGCGCTCGAGGAGTCCCCGGCCTTTCGCGAGCAGCCCGAGCAGGGCGTGACCTACGCCGAGAAGCTCGCCCCCGAGGATCGCCTGCTCGATTCGCGCCGCCCCGCCGCCGAGCTCGATCGCCGGGTCCGCGCCCTGCATCCCCACGTTGGCGCCCGGCTGGCGCTGCCGGACGGCAGCTTTCTCGGCGTGCGTCGTGCGGCGCTCGCCGAGCCGCCGCCGGCGCACGCCGGCGCGCGGTCGCCGGGCGCAGCTGGGCCGGCCCGACCCGAGGCCCAGGGCCTTGCCGGCGTCGGCGGGCGCCTGATGCTGATCTGCGACCCAGGGACGCTGGAGCTGCTGGAGGTCCAACCCCCGGGCGGGCGTCTCATGGACGGCGGCTCATACCTGCGCGGTCACCCGGCGCTCGGGCGGCTGTAGGCGGCGAGGTAGGGGGGGATGGCCCGCTCCGCGGGCATGCGCGGGTCGGGCTCCGCCGGGCCGGGCCGGCAGGCGAGGGGGATGATGCCCGCCCAGGCTCCCAGCTCGTAGTCAGCCTCCTCATCGACCGGCTGGCCCGTGCGGATCTTGGCCGAGGCCTCCTCGATTCCGATCGCCACGACAGCGGTCGCCTTCAGCTCGTTCTCGGTCGGCCAGCGGACGTCGGGCCAGCGTCCGGGCACGATGTGTTCCACGACCGCCTCCAGGGCGGCGGCCTTCTCGGCCGGGTCCTCGACCGGGCGGCCGGTCCCCAGGAGCATCGCGGAGCGGTAGTTGGCCGAGTGGTGCATCGCCGAGCGCGCCAGCACCAG
>JBEKGK010000307.1:0-2670 GCA_050012835.1 Solirubrobacteraceae bacterium
TCCCGCTGCTCGGCGGTCCTCGTATGCGACATGATCTTCGCGAGGGCGACCAGCTGGCGGATCATCACCGCCGGCATCCCGCGGCTGGCCTGGCGGATCTTCTCGTGGGCCCGCTCCACCAGGCGGCGGAAGCTGACCGGCGCGGCGATCACGCGAACGCGTCCGGCGGGGTCGCGATGCACGGCCGCCGGGTGCCAGCGTTCGGCGATCTTGCCCAGGCCGTCACCCAGCCAGTCGATGCACGCGAGCGCCGTGAAGGTGTCGTTGACGGCCGGTGAGAGCGCCCGTATGGCGATCTCCACGAGCTGGTCGACGGCGAAGGAGACGTCCTGGGTGAGGGTCCGGTGCGGCCCGGTCGCATGCGCCCCCCCGAGCGCCCGCGCCACCTCCTTGGCGGCCGCGGCCGGCCATACCTCGGCGAGCGGCTCCCCCTCCACCACGAAGTGGCCCGGCCGCGACAGAAGGCGGATCACCGCGTGGCTCCTGGAGGAGATCTCGATCAGGGTGCTGATGCTCACGTACTGCAGGTAGCCGCTTCTGGGGGCGCGGACGACCCCGGAGTCCTCATCCAGCCGCACGAGCATCTCCGAGAGCGACGCGCCGGTCTTCACGATGCCCGCGGCCGGGATCGATGGCTCCGCGTCGATCGCCCGGCCGAGGTCTCCGGCGATGCTCGCGATCACCTGCGGCAGCTGGATCGACTTGGCGATGTGGTCGATGAACAGCACCAGCACGGCGACATCCCCCACGACCAGTGCCATCGTCACCGTGATCGTCAGGTGGGGGACGAATTCGCCGTGCGCCCCCGGCCCGATGCAGACCAGCGCGAGGATCGCATAGACGAACGTGGCAACAAAGCTGCCCAGCGTGAACTGGGTGATCCGGTCGCGGATGAAGTTGCGCAGCATGCGCGGGCCGAACTGGGTGGAGGCCAGCGTGAGCGTCACGATCGTGATCGAGAAGACGAGCGTCACCACCGTGATCACCGCGGCCGCGATCGCGGTGAGTATCTGCCGGGCGGCGTCGGCGCTGCCGCTGATGACCCATGAGGGCAGGTGCAGCGAGCTGTCGTAGGCCGAACGGTCGAGCGCGTAGGTGAGCGCGAACAGCGCTACCACCAGGACGATCTCGACGGTCGGGACCAGCCATAGGTTCGTGCGCAGGGCCTCCCGGCGCCAGGCCGAGGGCAGTGGCGGCTGTCCCCTCATGCTGCGCGTGCCTCGCCCAGCCCAGGGGCAGGGACGGGTGCGAGGGTGGTTTGAGCGGGAGGCGGGCACATGGTCGCGGGCAGCGCAGGGCAGCTGCCGACCAGGCTTCCCGGCTCACCGGCGTCAACGATACCGGGCGCCCTCGGCGGAACTGGCCCGCGCGCCCGCCCACGGCAGCCTCAGAAGTGCCCGCTCACGCCCTCGGTGCCGATCCGCCGCGTGTCCTCGGAGGCCGGGCGCAGGATCAGGATCTCAGACGGGCAGTGCTCCAGCAGCCACCTGAGATCCTCATAGCTCAGCCCGGCCCGGGGGTCTTCATCGCCGTTGATGATGATGCGGTCGAAGTCCTCTTCTTCGAGCAGCCGCCGCAGGGCGTCGCGTGCCGAGCGGCCCCGCCCGACGCGCGAGTCGACGGGGACTCCGAGCGAGGTCGCGCGCTGCTCGATCGCCTCGAGCAGGGGCATGCCGCGGGCGCACTGCACCGGCAGGGCCGATTCGAGCGGCAGGCTCATCGGCACGCGCGCCAGGAAGGCGGGCATGATCGTGGCGTTCTCGGCCTTGGCAAGGCGGACGGCAGCCTCGAAGGAGCGTCGTGAGATCTCCTGGCCGCTGAACGGCAGCAGGATCCGCCGGCCTGCCCTATGCAGCTCGTTGAGGGCAGGCCTGCGCCCGTGCGGGGGCAGCCAGTAGCCGGCCGCGATCCCCAGCAGGGCCGCCGCGCAGGCCACGCCGATGAGAACCGCGATGCTCACTGGCCCTCCCCGCCCGGCCGCTGGGAGCGGTCGGCGACGATCCGCACGTCCACGCCTGGAAGCCTCGCCATCAGTCGCTGGGGCAGAGGCGTCCGCAGGCGGGCGAGCCCGCGCGGCGGCCGGGATGCCCCGATCAGGATGTAGGTGGTCCCGCGCCTGCCCACCACCTCGGCGATCGCCCCGGGGAGGTCATCGGATTCCTCCTCGAGCATCCGCGCCCCGAGCACGGAGGCGAGCTGGCGCAGGGCCACGAGTGAGCGCTGCTGCTCGTCGGTCAGCTCCTTGCCGGGCGTGCGCACCCACAGCAGGTCCAGGCCCGCCCCCAGGCGCTGGGCCGAGCGCCATGCGCGCCTGACCAGGCGCTGTGCGCCGGGATAGGGCTCCACGAGAGCCAACAGCCGCTCCCCGACGGCCTGCGGTGCCTCCGAGGCAAGGCTTTCCACGCGCGAGCCCACGAGCTCGGTCGTCAGGCGCTTGGCGCCGACCTCCTCGGCGACCTGGCGCAGCGCGACCTCGCGCAGGGCGGAGAGGTTCTCGATCCGGAAGAAGTTGTTCAGGGCGGCGTCGATGCGCTCGACCGGATAGACCTTCCCGGCTCGCAGGCGCTCGAGCAGCGCCTCCGGCGTGAGGTCGATCAGCACGACCTCATCCGCCCGCCCGAGGATCGCGTCGGGGATCGTCTCCCGCACGCGGATGCCGCTCAGCTCGGT
>JBEKGK010000308.1:0-2638 GCA_050012835.1 Solirubrobacteraceae bacterium
GGTGCTTGCCGCGCCTGCGCACGGCCGTGATCCGCTCGCCCTCGAGCGCCGACAGCGGCGGCGCGAACGTCTTCAGCGCGTTGATCCCGGGCGCGCGCGCGTACTCGATGCGCACGCCCGCTAGCGCCGCGTCGAGCAGCCGCGCGGTGATCTCGACCTCGGGCAGCTCCGGCATCGCCCATCATCGTAGGCCGCGCTGGTCAGTACGCCGATCTGCGCGCTACGCCTCGCGCCGAGTCCACGGCCGCCTCAGAAGGCGCGGATCGGGGGACCTTCGTACTTCACGTGTTCCGGGCTGGTCCAGCGCACGCGCCAGTATTCACCGGGCGTGGAGGAGTTGAAGCTCCAGTAGCCGCGGCTGTTGGTCTCGACCGTTCGCAGCGTACGGAAACGCTTGGATCCCTTGGCTCGCACGAGCACGGTCACCTTGGTCGCTCCCGTCGTCGGGCGCACCAGGCCCCACAGCGCGACGCCGCGATGCTGTTTGGTGACCGTCAACGGGATCGGCCAGCCGAAGTACAGCGGCTTGGGTGATCCGTTGAAGTACTCCAGACCCGTTTGGAAGCTCGCTTCCGGTTCGGCCCCGCCCACCGGGTCGTCTTTGAGCAGGTACTGCGAGAACGCGGCCACGCGCGGGTTGTCGTAGGCGATGTGCTCGGCGATCGCGTCGTATTCGGCCTGCTTGGCCGCCGACACGCCGAGATACTTGTTCGGGAGGCTCTGCACTCCGAACTCCGTCAGGTAGATCGGCACACCTCCGGGGATCGCGTGCGCGTTCGCGGCCAGGTTGAGGGCGTTCGACAGGCGCGAGAGCGCGCCGACCATCACGTTGTCGCGTCCGGGCGGCTTGTAATAGGGAGGGACCGCGATCGTGTAGGCGTGGTGGGCATAGCCCGCCATCTGCAGCTGGCTGCATGAGCCGGCTTTCTTGTACGCGGCGTTCAGGCACAGCGCTTCGCGCATGAACGCAAGCGGCGCAACTGGGTGGTGCAGCGCCTTCGAGCCTTCCCTATGAGTGCTGACGGTGTCGTAACCCGCCGGCGCCGTTTCGCCGAAGAGCACCCGCGGATGAGCCAGCCCCGCGGCTTGGAGGCCGGCGTAGCCGGCCTCGTAGAGGCCGCGGTAGATGTACCCGGAGGCGGGCGTGCCGTTGGCGTGCCACTGCGGCATCAGGAACACGGGCTCGTTGGGCTCGTTCCAGATCGCGTAGATCGAGACCTCTGAGCCGAACTCGCGCGCCACCGCGGTCATGAATTCTTCGAAGTCCTTGGCGTCCGGGCGGGTGACGTACGGAGCTTTGCCGTTGGAGGTCGCCCATCGCGGCGCCGGTGCCGTGACGGTCAGCAGCACCGGCCAGCCGAGCTGCTTGGCTTCGGCGAGCACAGGGGCGTAGGCGCCCCAGTCGTAGCTGCCGGGATTGGCCGCTTCGAAGCTCGGCTTCGTCGCGCTGGTGGGACCGGGCGCCACTTCGGACCACTTCAACTCGATGCGCAGCGCCTTGACGCCGAGATGCTGCAGCTGTTCGAGCGTGTGATGACGGGTATTGGGCTTGAGCAGGTCGGCCGCGGCCTCGAAGTAGGTGACCTGGCCTTGAGAGGCAAGCGCCTGGGCGGCGCCCGCGGCGCCCGCCAGGAGGGCGCAGGCGAGCGTTGAGATGAGGAGCGTTCGGATTCTGGGCATGGTCGCTTGAGACACCTCGGCGCAGAGAAGGTTGCGGTCTATGTAGCTTTCGGGTCGATGAGCGCCCCAATCGCACCGGACGACATCGTCCCGACCGCAGCGGACGCGGAGGGTAACAGCCGCCCGCCGCTGCTGGTGGTCGAGCCGTTGCGCGCGTTCCTGGACGAGCACGGCCTCGGCGAGGGCGAGCTCCAGGCGACCCCCATCGGCGAGGGCCACTCGAACGTCACCTACCTGATCGAGCGCGGCGGCAGCGAGGTCGTGCTGCGCCGTCCTCCCCGCCCGCCGCTGCCGCCGAGCGCGCACAACGTGCTGCGCGAGGCGCGGCTGCTGCGCGCGCTGCGCAGCACGCGGGCGCGGGTGCCGGAGGTGCTGGCCGTGTGCGAGGACGACACCACGATCGGCGCGCCGTTCTATGTGATGGAGCGGATCGAGGGCGAGGCGATCGTCGCGAGCGTCCCGGCGGCACTCGACACGCCCGCGCAACGCCAGCGGATCGGCGAGCAGCTGATCGACGCGCTCGTGGAGATCCACGCGGTCGACTGGCGCGCCGCCGGGTTGGAGGACTTCGGCAAGCCGACCGGCTATCTGGAGCGCCAGCTGCGGCGCTTCGGCGGGCTGTGGGAGCTGAACAAGACGCGCGAGATCCCCGCCGTCGAGAGCGTCGGGGCCTGGCTGGCAGAGCACATGCCGAGCTCAGGCCCGGCGACGATCGTCCACGGCGACTACCGCCTCGGCAACACGATGTTCGCGCCCGGCTCCCCCGCGCGCCTGATGTCGATTCTCGACTGGGAGATGGCGACGATCGGCGACCCGCTCGCCGACCTTGGCTACCTGATGATCTTCTGGACTCAGGCCGGCGATTCGGACAGCCGCTTCAACTTGCACAGGGTCACCAGCCTTCCAGGCTTTCCGAGCCGGGCCGAGAAGATCGCGCGCTACGAGCGGCGCTCCGGCC
>JBEKGK010000309.1:0-2631 GCA_050012835.1 Solirubrobacteraceae bacterium
TAGATGTCATTCGCGGTCATCGCCTGGCCGAAGAAGCTGCCGCTGCTCGCGGGCACGAAGCGCACGGCATTGTTGAAGCGATCGGCTATCACCAGATCGCCGGACGCGTCGAACGAGACCTGTGCCGACTCGCTCAAAGAGGCGCTCGCCGCCGGACCGCCATCGCCGGTATGGGCTGCGATGCCATTGCCGGCGATCGTGTACAGGTCACCGCCGCTCATCGGTTGGCCGAAGTACGTGCCCGAGCCGACTGGCACGTAGCGCACCCGGTTGTTGAAGAAGTCGCTGATCGCAAGGTTGCCGTGCGCGTCGACCGCCACCCCATCCGGGAAGGCGAGCTCGCCTTCGGTGGCCGGACCGCCATCGCCGGCGAAACCCACCGAGCCGTTTCCGGCGACGGTGTATATGTCGTTGGCGCTCATCGCCTGGCCGAACAGCGTGCCCCCGCTGGCGGCCACGAAGCGCACGCGGTAGGCGGACTGGTCGGCGACAACGAGGTCGCCGCCTTGGTCGAGGGCCACAGAGGACGGACCCTCGAGTGTTGCGCTGGTCGACGAGCCGCCGTCACCCGTCGAGCCGAACGTGCCGTTGCCGGCGACCGTATAGATGTCATTCGCGGTCACTGCCTGGCCGAAGACGGTGCCGCCCGCGGCCGCCACGAGCCGGACGCGCCCATTGGAGTCATCGGCGATCGCGACGTCGCCGGCGGTGTCGAACCCCACCCCGGTTGGAAGGTCCAGCTTTGCGCCAGTGGCGGCTATGCCGTCGCTGTTGTAGCCGAAGGAGCCGCTGATGCCGGCGATCGTGTAGATATCGTCTTCGGCCATCGCCTGTCCGAAATAAGTGCCGGCGTGAGCTGCCACGAAGCGCACCGTGCTGTCCTGGTTGTCGGCGACCGCAAGGTTGCCCTGCGCGTCGAACGCGACCGCGTCAGGCGACTTCAGCTTCGCGGCGGTTGCAAGCCCTTTGTCGCCCGAGGACGCGTATTCGCCCGTGCCGGCGATCGTGTAGATGTCACCGGCAGTCATCACCTGGCCGAAGAAGGTGCCGCTGCTCACCGGCACGAGACGCACGCGACTGTTGCTCGCGTCAGCGATCGCGAGGTCCCCGTTCGCGTCGACTCCGATGCCGCCCGTACCCCCGAAGGTCGGCTCGATGCCGAGCTCCGCGCTGGTCGCCGGCCCACCGTCGCCGCCGAAGCCGACCGTGCCGTCGCCGGCGATCGTGTAGATGTCGTTGGCGGTCATCGCCCGGCCGAAGAAGCTGCCCGTGCTCGCCGGCACGAAACGCACGCGGTCATTGTCGCCGTCCGCGATGAACAGATCGCCGGCGGCGTCGACCGCGACGCCCTCCGGGTAGCCGATCCCCGCGCCGACCGCCGGCCCGCCGTCGCCGCTGAAGCCGCCAGCGCCACCGGCGACGATCTGCTCGGCGCCGCTGGCTACTTCCACCCGGCGGACGACGTGACTCTCGCCGTCGGCCACGTAGATGAACGACATCCCGCCCACAGCCGCGGTCGCCACCGCAGCAGGCCGCATCCCGACCGACGTCGCGGATACCGGGCCGAACACGGGCCCGCCAACAAGGGTGGTGATCGTCCCCGCCGGCGTCGCCTGCGCCGTGACGGGTGCCAGCAGCGCGACGCTGACACTCAGCAGCACCAGCACCAGCACCCGTCGCATCGCCATCACCCGAGCGCCACCGGCAGCGGCAGGCTGTAGGTGGTGAAGCCGTGGGCGGTCGCGTGCTTGTTCGCAGCGACCTTGCTTTTGAGTGTGAAGATCCCAGCCCTAGCGCCAGCCGGGACCGTGACCGTGATGTGGAAGCGGCCGCTGGCCGGCGGCGTGAAGGTCTTTGCGATCGTCGTCTTGCCGCATTCGAGCTGCTGTTCCACCACCACCGGCGTGATCGGCATGGTCAGAGGCGGCGTCACCAGTCCCTCCAGGGTGACGGTTGTGCCCGAGGCCTTCGGCGGTTCGAGCTGCAGCCGCCTGGTCAGCTTCAGGTGCAGCGAGCGCAGCCTGCCCACCTCAGCGCTGTAACGGGTCGTGAGGCTTTCCCGGATCTTGGCCGGCGGCAGCGGTGCCGTGGTGGCGAACTGCCCGTTCGCGCCAATCGTCGCACTGGCCACCTGCCTGCCTTCGTTGAACAGGATCTTGACCTTCTTGCCCGCCAGGCTCTTGGCGGCGCTGCCGCTCAGCGCCACGCGGCCGCCGTGGATGAAGGCATCGTTGAGAACGAGCTGCCTTTTGCTGCAGCCGAGCAGGACTTCTTCGATCGCCTGCGGGGTCGAGGCGATGCCGGGCGTGCTGCCGGCGGATGAGGATGAGGATCCCGCGCTGGGGCCGGATGTCGACGGCTGCTGGTTCGTCTTGACTGGCGGTTCCCCTTCGGACGTCGGCCCGGATCCAACCGCGACCCCACGCGCTTGGGAACCGGCGGCGGGGTTGAGTGTCGGTATCGAGCCCTTGAGCGAGAGTGCCCCACTCGCTTCGACCGAGAAGTGCGACACGCTGTTTTCGCTGTTGTTCGCCACGTACACGCTGGTGCCGTCGGGGCTGACCGCGATCGCCAACGGCCCCGAGCCCGACGTGACTTCAGGCGAGCTCAGCGGCGAGAGCGCCCCACCGG
>JBEKGK010000310.1:0-2611 GCA_050012835.1 Solirubrobacteraceae bacterium
GTTGGTGTGAAACAGCGCGCTTGAGATCGCGTCGCCGAGCGCCAAGCCGAGGATGCAGCCCAGCACCCCGAGGATCAGCGCGTCGAACAGCAGCGTGCTGATCGTCATCCAGCGGGTCGCGCCGTGGCGGCGCAGTTCTCCGATCAGCTCGCGCCGCAGCTGCGCCGTTATCAGCATCGCGTTGAACGCGAACATGAAGCCCACCAGCGCGGTGATCGCCGAGAACAGCTCCGCGGACTGGTTGGCGGGTGCGGCTGCCTTGGCGAACAGGGTGCTGTCGAAGTTGGCCGGCTCGACGTTCAGCCGCCCCGCCGCGAGGCGCACGAGCGCCGCTCGCACCTCGGCTTCTCGGCCGGGCTCGGTCCGCACGAAGATCCGTGTGACGCGCCCGATGGTGCCGGCGAGTTCTTCGGCGTAGCCGACGGGGGCGATGGCGACGGGGCTGTTGACGAGCCCGCCGATGTCCCCTTCCTGCAGCGTCGCGCCAACCAGTGTGCTCGTGACGTGCGTGCCGACCTGTATTTCGATCGGCTCAAGCGATTCGGCGCCGATCGCCTTCGCCACGGGTGCGGGCAGGCCGAGCTCCTTCTGGTGGGCGAGCTGTTCGGTGCTGAAGTGCCGCAGCAGCGGCCCGCCGGCGTGCGCGAACTGCGGGCTGGTCCCCAGCAGGTCGACGGACTCCCGTCCGCGCGGGCCGATCACGTCGGCCTGCTCCTCGAGGACCGGCAGCGCCTCGAACACGCCGGGGATGCGCTGCACCGTGGCGAGCAGCCGCTTGTCGAACCCCTGCGGGCTGCGCGCCTGTAGCTGCAGCTGCATGTTCCCCACGAGGTCGCTGGTGAGATGTGAGACGGATCTGTCCAGGCTCGTGCTCGCGACCTGGGAGGCGAACAGCAGCGCGACCCCGACCGCGAGGCCGGTGACCGCGAGCAGCTCTTGTACGAGCACGATCCGCACGCGCAGGCGGGCGCGGTAGATCCGCAGGATGCTCGTCAGCCCCATAGCTGTGACCGCCGGTTAGCTTGCGCCCGCGCTGAGCGTGGTGGGGTGCGGGGCGGCGGGTTCATAAGGCCCTAGCCGCCCGTCGCGCAGTTCGAGCACACGGTCGGCGAACGCCGCGGCCTGTGGGTCGTGCGTGACGAGCAGCACGGCCACCTGCTGCTCCTCGCAGACCTCCCTCAGCAGCGCCAGCACCTCGTTGCTTCGCTGTGTGTCGAGGCTTCCTGTCGGCTCGTCGGCCAGCACCAGCCGCGGTTTCATCGACAGCGCGAGCGCGATCATCAGCCGCTGGCGCTCGCCCATCGACAGCTGCTCTGACCGGTGCTTCAGTCGCCCGCCGAGGCCCAGGCGCTCAAGCAGCGGACGCACGCGCTCCTCGGCGCCGCGGCGGTCGGACAGCCACAGCTTCAGCGCGGCGTTCTCGATTACGCGCGCCCCCGCGAGCAGGTCGGCGGTCTGGGATACGAACCCGAGATCGTGCAGGCGGTATCTCGCCGCCTCCTCTTCTGAGAGCCCGGAGATCTCCCGGCCGTCGAGCAGGACCGTCCCGCTGTCGGGACGCAGCAGCGCCGCCACGAGCGTCAGCAGCGTCGACTTGCCCGAGCCGCTCGGCCCGTACAGCGCGACCAGCTCGCCGGTCTCGATCGACAGCGAGACCCCGTCCACCGCGCGGATCGGCTCGCCCTCGCCGACCCGGTAGTGCTTGACCAGCTCGCGCAGCTCAAGCACTGGATCGATCCTTAGGAGACGTCGCGGCGACTCACGGCAAGGTCCGGGAACTCGATCACGTTGCCGCTGGGCGACTGCGGGCACTGGGTGAGCCGTCCGCCCGCGAGCGTCACGATCCGGTCCGATAGCAGCGTCGCCTGGGCGTCCGAGGCTGCCATCAGCACGCCCATCTTCGACTCACGAGCCACCGAGGCGATGAGTGCTGTCAGCTCGTCCGTCTCGCGTATCCCGAGTGCGTCGGTCAGGTCGTCGACGAGCAGCAGCGCGGGTTCCCCGGCGATGGCCTGCGCGATCTCGACCAAGGCGCGCTCCCAGTCGCTCATGCTCTCCCATTCCTGTCCGGCGCACGTCTCGGCTCCGACCCGCTCAAGTGCTCTCATGGCACGATCATCGACACCCTGTTTGGCTCGCCAGCGCCCTTGCAAGCTCACCTTCCTGTCTGCCCCCTGACTGACGAGCAGCGGCATCGAGACGTAGTCGAGCATCCGCGTGCGCATCCCCGGTCCGCTCTTGCTGGCCCATGCGATCCGGGAGCCGAGCAGGCGCGAGAGCTCGCCGTCCGACAGCGCCGCGAGGTCCTGGCCGTCGAAGCTGACGCGGCCCTCATCGGCGCTCTCCATGCCGGCGGCGATGCGCAGCAGCGTTGTCTTGCCCGCACCGCGGCTTGCGAGCACGCAGACCACCTCGCCGCGTCCCACCTGCAGGCTGGCGCCCTCCAGCACGCGAAGACTCTGCGACCCGCGCCGGTAGCGCTTGCTGACGTCCGTCATCTCAAGCAGTTCGCCTGCCTGCGCCCCCGCAGGGGGTGTGCCCTTTAAGGTGCTCATCCGCTTCGCCGATCCTGCGCTTGGCCTCGCCGATGTTCGGCGAGGGCTCGCCGCTC
>JBEKGK010000311.1:0-2606 GCA_050012835.1 Solirubrobacteraceae bacterium
TGCGCCCAGCTAGCTCAGTTGGTAGAGCACTTCCATGGTAAGGAAGGGGTCATCGGTTCGAGTCCGATGCTGGGCTTGCGCGGAAGGGCCTGCAAATGCCATGCATTCGTGGGACCGCACGCGGGCGATGTGCCTTCGAGGGTACTGGGAGGGCACACGCACTTCCGTACGTAAGGAAGAGGCCAGCGGCGAGAGCCCGCTGCTGGGCCCGCCTCAAAAGACGAAGCATGCGGCACTCCGACTTCTCGCCGAACGGGCCACAGGGGACGAGGGGGCGATGCCCGCGCGATACTCGGAGGCGGCACACCGCGACTATTTGGAGCTCCGACGAGCAGCGTTCGTGCTGCAACTGTGTGCTGCGAAGCGGAGCGCAGCGACGCAGTGCGGCAGGGAAGCCTTTGCTGCTCGTCGGGATGGAACGTTGGAGACTCGGATGGCAGGCGCGTGTACCGCGAGGGGCCGCGGGAGCTTGGTGCTTAGACGCGGCCGAGGCCGAAGTCATCTGGGGCTGCGCGGAGAATGACGGCGGTCGGGGAGCTGTACTGCCTCCGACGGCGCGTCGATCAGGCGGCGCCAAGCCTCGCGGCCCAGTAGCCGGCTAGGGTGCTCTGAGCGCGCCGGCGCGGCTCGCCACTCTGCGGCTGGTACACGGTCTCCCCATAGATGACGGCCGCACAGTGCGGGGCCTGAGCAGCCTTCATCGCGCAGGTACGGTGCTGTCCGTTGGTGATGGTCCCCGAGCCGGGCGCCCACGTGATCGGGTGCGAGAAAAGCCAGCAAAGCTCTCGCTGGTCGGGGCCCTCGGCCAGCAGCTCTTCAGCTCGACGTATTACATCGCCCGGCTCAGCGCCGGGCGCGAGCCCCGCGAGGATCTCCACCGAGGCGGCGGCGATCGCCAGCCAGTCGTTCTGGTGGTAGCGGCACGCCGCGAGATCGTCGCGGCGCAGAGTCAGGAAGAAATGCGCACCCGCGGGAATGTGTCCGTCCGCGCCTCCGTCGTAGAGGGGCCGGATTGTCTCGTAGCGTGCGTGGTGCGCGCACCTGGAGGGGTTGTGAGGCCATGGCAGGTCGGCGACGCTCACGATCTGCATTTCTTCCAGGGTGCTTGGGGGATCCGGCTCGGGCGGGGGGATGAGCGCGAGGAGAGGATGATCGGGCCCGCCAAGCCCGATGGCGCTGCTTGCCTCAACCGCGGGAAGGGTTACGGTCTCCCCCGCGAGCCGCTCGATCTCCTCGTGCGCAACGCCGGGACGAAACTGGGCGGCGCGACCCTGGCGGCCCGTCAGGATCTCCGTCCACGTGCCCGCGGGTTCAGGGAAGAAGATGAACAGCCGGTGCCCTGCGCCGAAGACGTCGCTGACGCGGCTCGCGAACGCCTCAGCTGCGTTGGTGAGCGAGCGGCCGGGGTTATCCGCAAGCTCGGTCGCTAGCGCGAGCGGCGAGGGCTCGCTCTGATAGACCCGCAGATGGCAGAGTCCACTGTCGAACGCGAACAGGTCATTGAAGATTGGGGGCATCAGCCGGTGAAGTGTTGCGCGGTGCACGGACCGCCAGCTCGCCCACCGCCTCCGGGTGACGTGCCTCCTGTCCTCACGATGCCCGCCTGCGAGTGGACCGCCAACTCGTCGAGCCTCGACGCATCGTTGAGCTGTCCCGCTGACAAGCCGCAACGCTGGCGACGAGCACAGCCGGTTCCGAGAAGCTGACGGGCCGTCAATGGCCCCAGGGTGTAGCAGTTCATGTCTTTCCGCCATAGGGGTTCGCCCGAGCGCCGGTCTCGTCGAGGTCGACAACTGGGCCGCCGTCGAGGTGGCGCCCAGCCACGGGAGCCTGTCTATCGGCGGATTGACGCAGTGCTTGTCCTATCCGGAGATATAGAAGGCCCAGCCGGCGTCGCGATCGGCCCCGAACGCAGCATCGAGGCGGTCTTGCGCCCATCCGGTCTGTTGGCCTGAGGCTTCTCGTCGGTGGCCTCCCAGATCTGCACGATTTCTGGGGCGCGATGTGCCATATCCGCTCGGCTCTTCTCGCGCTCGTCGTTCCCCCAAGTCAACCGCCGATGCGGCACCTCGAGCAGACTGCTGACCGCCGCGACGAAGGCACCACAGTCTGCTGGCATCAGACGGCGGTACTGCTGCGGCTCGGGTGCGGGCAACGCGAGCGCGCTAGCGAGCTGGGCGAGATCACCAGCGAACCAGTGGTTCGCGGCTTGCTCACCAAGTGCGGCAAACTGCATCGGCGTGGGCGACTTGCCCTTGTTGGCAACGTGCCGATGGTAGGCATCGCCCACCCGTCGGAGCTCGTGTTCCCAACGACCCTTGAGGTAGCGCTCTAGATGCCGGCTCGCCCACGCCTGACGATGCCGCGTGACAACCTCACGCAGGAACTCAAAGCCAGCCTTCTTGGAGTACCCCATTCTGGCGGTGATTGAGGCGGTCAAGCCCCCGGCCATATGATGCTCCCAGGTGTCATTACGCGATGGCGGACGGTCCGAGAGTCGCGTCTCAGCTGCAGCGAGTTCGCTGAAGAGAGCGGGGTCGATCGGGCAATCGAGCTCCTCCAGTGCCCTCAGCTGACGCTCGAAGTACGTGGGCATCGCCGGCGCG
>JBEKGK010000312.1:0-4552 GCA_050012835.1 Solirubrobacteraceae bacterium
CGAGCGCTACAACGGCATCCCCGGCCTGCAGTGGAAGCTGTGGATCCGCGACCCCGAGACGAAGACGAGCGGCGGGATCCACCTGTTCACCGACCGCGAGTCCGCGCGTCACTACTTCGAGGACGTGGCGCTGCCGGTGATCGACGCGCTCGATGGCGCCCGCGACCTCGAGTGGAAGATCCTCGCCATCAACGAGGACGCGAGCCGCGCCAACCGCACGGAGCTCGACCTCGAGCCGCTGGTCGCGGTCTGAGCGAGGCGGACCTCCAAGAGCCGCTGCAGGGGCCGCCTGCTCGAGGGCGGGCGGCCCCTCGGCGATCTACGACGAGGTGATCCCCGCCTTGATCCGATACAGCGCCGCGGTCAGATCCTCGGGCGGCAGATCCTCGTTGTAGAGCGGGCTCTCCGCCGCGCGGCCGAGCAGCCGGCGACATGCCGCGGCGCTGGTCGGCGCGATGTCCGTGCGCCGATCGTGCAGCTGCCGGGCCACGTCGCAGAGCTCGCCCGCACACGCATCCAGGCGCGCCGGCGCCGCCAGCCCGAAATGCCCGCTGGCGCGTTCCACGGCGCAGAGGAGGCCTGCAGCCAGCCGGCGGCGCTCCGCAGGCGCGACCAGACGCTCACCGAAGCGGCGTACCGCGGGGATCTGGTAGGCGTCTCGATCGATCGCCAGGCGCTCCAGATACTCGACGCGGACATCGTTGGTCCAAGCGGCTGCCACCGCGCACACCGCAGCCGAGATCATCAGCGCCGCAGTCATCCCCGGCGCCCAGATCAGCGATGCGACGCCCAGCCCGAGCGCGAGCACGGTCGCGCTCACGAGGACCCGGAGCGTCGCCGACACCCGTTCCAAGCGCTCAGCGCAGGCCGCCAACGCCGTCTCGTTCACACCTGGATGTTCGCACAACCGCAACGCTGCGAATGCGGTTCGCGAACGCGCCGGCGCCGGCGCGGCGGTGCCCAGGCTGTTGAGCCGAAGCGGTCTTGCGGTAGCGTGCCGCAGATGATCTTCTCGACAAAAGCGCCTCTGATGGCAAGGACCGCCACGGTCGCCCTGTGCCTGGCGTGTGCCACGCTCGCCCTGGCAGCGGGAACGACAGCGCTCGCGGCGAGCGTGATCCACTTCCAGCCCGAGAGCCTGCCTGCCCTCAAGGGCCAGTTGGGCCATCACGAAGTGCACGCGTTGACCTTCCATCCGGCGACGGGCACGGGTCACATCCACGTCTCGCTGAATGACGGCCGGCACATGACGGTCCCTTACGCCACTGCCGAACAGGCGCAGCTGGTCGCGCTGGCGGGCAAGGACGGCACGACGGTCGCGATCGCTGCGGCCAAGCCGAAGGCTGTCAAGGCGCCCGTCCACCACAAACTGCGCTACGTCGCAGCTGGGATCCTGGTGGTCGTGATAGTCGTGATCGCGGCCGTGCTGCTGGTCGATCGTCGCCGCAAGATGGGCGAAGCCGGCGGGGACCAAGCCACAGAGAACGCTCTCGTGCCACAGCCTCCGGGCGACCCGACGTAGAGCCCGGAAAGATCTGATTGGCGTGCTGCTCGAGGCACTTGGCTCAGCCTTGGGCCTATGCGGTGTCGGGTTGGCTTGGGTGTCCGGGGCCGGGCCAGGGGGCGAGGCATAGGACGATCTCGCACTCGCTGATCGCACGGACTTCGTGACGCTCGCTTGGCTCGAAATGGATCAGGCTCGGTGCTGAAAGCGTCCGCTCGCTGGCGCCGGCGCTGACGAGGAGCTCGCCCCTTATGACGAATACGAGCGCGTGCTCGTGCACCTGGTGCTCTTGAAGGGACTCGCCCTGTGGCAGCAGCAGCGCGATGACGCGGTTGGCGTCGTCGTCGGAGCGAAGGATCTTCGGATGGTGAGCTGCGACGCGAAGACGATCTAGCTCCCAGAACTCCACGCGCTCGATTGTAAGCGCTCGGAGTGCGAGCGTGGACACAGCGGTCCAGCTGACGCCACCACTGCACGGCGGTCCTCGGAGCCCACGCTTGCGAGTCGAGACGCCAGCCATACTACGAGGCGTGCCTGGTCGCCTTCGCCTCAGCCGCGGATCGGACGCGATCAGTCCGACTGCTCACTACACAGGCCACATCTGGACGCGCAACGCGCTGTCCGACCCAGCCCTCGCGACGGTGCAGGGGCGCCTGCTGTTCGAGGCGCTCGAGCCGGCGATGAACCTCAGCCGGGCGCTCGGCGGCACGACCCTGGAGAGCTTTCTCGTGGCCCGTCACCGCGCGATCGATCGCCTGCTCACGCAGGCGATCGAGGAGGACGGCATCTCCCAGGTGATCGAGGTGGCGTGCGGCATGTCGCCACGTGGTTGGCGCTTCGCGCGCCACTACGGTGAGCGGCTCACCTACCTCGAGGCGGACCTGCCCACGATGGCTGCGCGTAAGCGCCGCGCGCTCGAGCGCATGGGCTCGCTCTCGGAGACGCATCGAGTCACCGAGCTCGACGCTCTCGTCGAGTCCGGTCCTGCAAGTCTCGCCGAGCTCGCCGGTCCACTCGACCGCACTCGGGGCCTCGCGATCATCACCGAGGGACTGTTGAGCTACTTCCCGCCAGATCGCGTGCTCGAGATGTGGCGCCGCTTCGACGTTCGTACGCGGACGCGTCCATGTGCACTTCGCCGACGCCGACGCCGCCGCCGCGGCGCTCCGCGGAGCCGGGTTCTCGGCTGCATCGGTGCTCCCCGCTTCCGGCGATGCAAGTGAGATCGGCGGCGGTGGCGAGCGTGTGCGGATCATCGACGCGAGTGCCGCTCGCCGCTAGCCTTCCAACCAGATCGCGCCGTCGCGCAGCACTACCGGGAACGTCTTGAGCGGCCGGGCGCCGGTCGTGCCCTTGACAAATCCCGCCAGTGGCTTGAAGGCACCCTGCGGGCCGCGTGTCATCGCGCCGCTGCGCACGTCGTAGCGAGCCGCGTGGGAGGGGCACTCCAGGCCCCCGTCCTCGGCGACGTGCCCGTTTCCAAGCGAGGCGAAGAGATGCCGGCAGCGGTTGGACACCGCGAACGGCTCGCCGCCGCTGAGACCGACGGCAAGCGCGCCGTGGGACGTCTCGACGACGGCGACCTGACGCTCGCCGAGCTCATCGACGCCGATGAGGCGGATAGGGGCGGTGGTGGTGGAATCGGCCATAGAGGTCTCCTGGTGGTGGATGGCAAGGACAATTGGCCACAGGACTTCTCGCTATCTCACGATCACTGGCTCACGGCGCAGCATGGGATCGCTTGGCTCGACAGCAACGAGACGGCGAGCAGCAGAGGGCACCATACGTGAGTGCGATGGCGTCAGCCGGTCCCCGTCGGACTCAAGCAGGGCGACGACCGGAATCGAACCGGTGTAGACGGCTTTGCGGTGCGCCGGAGAGCGGCGCTCTAGGCCTACTTGGGCGGCTTTCTGCGTCTCTCAGGTGCTCTCATGTGACCTACGAACTCGCTCGTTTGGGGAGAGTTTGGGGAGAGCGCTCCTCGGTGTGCGACCTGGCGTCGCCTTTCGCGAAGTCGCTGAGGATGGCGTTGCTGCGAGCTCGCGAAGCCAGGACGATCGGTCAGCGGAGGTTTGGAGCGCGGTCGGGCTACGCGGCCGGCTGGAGAGCTTCGGCGAGATCGTCAGGGCTCACGTGCCCTGCGGGGAGCGTGATGACGAGCTCCCCATCTCGATCGAGCAACCACGACACATTCGTGAGAGTCATGCCGATGACGCGGCCCTCGACGTCGTACTCGACGTTGTGGCCCTCGGGTGTTGAGGAGGCGCGTGCCGGTGGACCTGCGTAGCGATCCACACTGAGATACAGCACGTCCCCGCGCTGATCGTAGTGGTGGTGCTCGAAGGTGGTGCCGGCGATCGTGATGCTCATTTGACTTGCCGTGGTCGAGGATCGTCGTCCTGGATCAAGACGGTTACCACCCAGCCAGGGACTTCATTGAAGTCTACGACAACTCGCATCCACCGACCGGGCGTGAGTGCGTTTTGGCGGTAGAAGCGCTCGCGTGCTGGCCGTGGATCGTCGTCTCGGTAGTCGGGCCGCGAGACCGCCGTGAGGATCGTCTCGACGTGATCGAGCAGCCATGCGCGGCCGCCTTGAGCGAGGTGCATGTGCGAGCCGGCGTCGAATACGACTCGCCGGCCATCTGGGTCGATGACGGCCTGGTCATGACTTTCCACTGCCGCCACGATACGCACCGGGGCAGATGGCGACGGGGCAGGGAATCGGCGCTGCAAGGCACGCGTGGGCCCGATGCGAGATCATGCGCGGGCGCAGCGGGCGCCTCTCGTTACGCAGGTCGGGACCGTTGGCTCAGGCGAAGGCGCGCGACGCATGACGATCCCCCGCGGCTGGACCTGCATGGGAGCGGGGTTCGGCCCGTAGCCGCGCGGCGGAAGAACCTCCGATGCAGGCGCGCGCTCGGCGCGCCACCAGGCCTGGCTGACCAGCGAAGCAGGCGGCCTTGCTCATCTCGTCTTCCGTAAATCCCGCGCGGGCGAGACCCTTGACTCGCCACCGGCGTTTGCGGCGATGCGGAGTCCAGTACAC
>JBEKGK010000313.1:0-2599 GCA_050012835.1 Solirubrobacteraceae bacterium
TGACGGTGCTGGTGGGGGACATGGTCGACCTCTCCAAGACCGAGGTCGAGGAGATCGAGGTGGAGGACGTGCGCCTCGACCTCGCCGTCGCCGACGCGCTCGAGCGTGCGCGACTGCACGCTCCCGACTGCGCGTTCAGCCTCGATGCCGAGCCGTGCATGGTGCGTGCCTCGCCGTCGCGGCTGGATCGCGCGATCGCGAACCTGCTCGACAACGCGTGCAAATGGAACCCGCCGTCCCCGCCCGCCGGGCCGGTCGAGGTGCGCGTGCGCGACGGGCGCCTGGAGGTGCGCGACCACGGCCCCGGGATCCCCGCCGAGGATCTCCCGCGCGTGTTCGACCGCTTCTTCAGGGCGCCCGCCGCCCGTGCGCGCCCCGGCTCGGGGCTGGGGCTTGCGATCGTGCGCCAGATGGCCGAGACTCATGGTGGCTTTGTGCACGCCGCCAACGATCCCGGCGGCGGCGCCCGGCTGACGCTCGAGCTGCAGCCGCTGGCGATGAGCGCTTCGGAGTCCGCCGCGTCGTCAGTCGACGCCGTCGTCTGACGGGTCGGCCCTCGGCGGCGCGTGTGCGCCGCGGCTCAGCAAGTTCCTCGCCTGCTCTCAGGTGATTCTCAGCTAGTCGCGGCTTGATGTTGGTAGGAGGGTCGCCGCTCGCAGGCCGATCGGCGCCACCGTCGCCGATCACAGCTCAGCAAAGGAGCCTCGATGTCCCGTCGTTCGCCGCTTGCCCCGCTCGCTGTCCTGTGTGTCGCAGCGGCAAGCCTTCTCCTGGCCGCCTGCGGCGGCTCCTCGCCGTCCTCGACATCCTCTGCCGCCAAGGAACAGCAGGCCGAAGTGAAGTTCGCCGACTTCGCCAAGTGCCTGCGCGAACACGGCATCGAAGCCACGGCCGCGACCGGACCCGGCGGCGAAGGACACGGGCTGCAAGTCAAGGGCGCTGGCGGGCCCGCCAAGATGGACGCCGCCCAGAAGGCCTGCAAGAAGTACCAGCCCGAACCGCAGAAGCTCGACCTCTCCCCACAGGAAAAGGTGGAACGCGCGGAAGCCGTCGAAAAGTTCGCCAAGTGCATGCGCGAACACGGCATCGAAGTGCACGCTTCGAGCTCCGAAGGCCGCGTCTCGATCCAGATCCACGGCAAGCCGGGCGGTGGCGGTCCCAACCCCGAAAGCCCGGCCTTCCAGACAGCGCAGCAGTCCTGTCAGAAGCTGCTCCCCTTCAAGGGCAAGGGCTCGCCCGGCACCCAGCGCACCGGCGGGCCGGGCGGCTCGGAAAGTCGCCCCTCCGCGACCGGCGGCTGAGCAGCCGTGGGCTCCTCGGGGCGCAGGCGCCTGCGCTGGCTGGCCGCCGGCGCTCTGGCGGTCGTCGCGGTGGCTGTGCTGGCGGTGGTGTTGCTTCGGTCCGGCCCGGGCGGGCATCACGGCGCGGACACCGGCGTGCCCGCCGGCGACACCACCGCGAGCGTCACCCGGCGCACGCTCTCTGAAAGCTCGACCGTCAACGGCACGCTCGGCTACGGCTCGACGCTCGAACTCTACGACCGGGTCGGCGGGACCTTCACCTGGCTGCCGTCCGTCGGCGCCGTGATCGCCCGTGGCGGGACGCTGTGGCGGATCGACGATCTGCCCGTCGCGCTGATGTACGGTTCGATGCCCGCCTACCGGACCCTGAAGCAGGGCGTCAGCGATGGTCCCGACGTGACCGAGCTGAACGAGAGCCTGATCGACCTCGGCTTTGACCCTTACGGCGCGATCACCGACGACGAATCCTTCAGCGCCGCCACCGCTGCCGCCGTCAAGCGCTGGCAGAAGGCCGAGGGCCTCGCACAGACCGGCGAAGTTGAACTCGGCCGGGTGATCTTCGCCCCCGGCGCGCGGCGCGTCACCGCCGTGAAGGTGACCCTCGGGCAGGACCCGCCCGGTGCCAGCGCGGCCACGAGCACCACCACCCCTACAACACCCGCGACACCCAAAACACCCACGACACCCACGGCCACGACGCCCGCCGCCACGACGCCCGCCGCCACGACGCCCGCGGCGAACACGCCCGGAGTTGGCAAATCGCCGGGGAAGAAACCCAAGGGCAAATCGCCCGGTAAAGGCAAAGGGTCGCCCGGCAAGGGCAAAGAAGCGCCAGCGAAAGGCAAACCGGCGAAAGAAGCGCCGGCCAAAGAAGCACCCGCGAAAGGAAAGCCCGCCAAGGAAGAACCAGCGAAAAGCGACCCGGGCAAAGAATCGCCTGGCGGAGGAGCGGGCACCGGCGCGGGCGAGGTCGTGCTGACGACCACCTCCACCCAGCAGATCGTCCAGCTCAAGGTCAAGCCCGAACAACAGCAGCTCGCCAGGCTCGGCGAGAGCGTCACCGTGCTGCTGCCCGGTGGCGGTCAGACCCCCGGCCGCGTCACCGATGTGGGCACGGTCGCCAGCGAATCCAGCAGCTCGGGCAACGAAGGAAAAGGCAGTCCCAGCGGCGAAAGCAGCGAATCCACGATCCCCGTGACGATCACGCTCGACCACCACGTCGCCCACCTCGACGAGGCGCCCGTCAGCGTCGAACTCGTCAAGAGCGTGCGGCGCAACGTGCTGACGGTTCCTGCGAC
>JBEKGK010000314.1:0-2595 GCA_050012835.1 Solirubrobacteraceae bacterium
CGGCGCAGGTCGAGTAGACCGGCTAGCTCCTCCTCGCCCATGCCGGTGTCCTTCAGCACGCGCTCGACTGTCTCGCCCAGCTGGGCGACGGCACGCCGAACGTCATCCTCGTCGCGCTCGACGGGGATGTAGAAGCCGATCACATGACCGTGCTTACTGACCGCGACCGGCTCCGGCCCCGACAGATAGGTCGTGGCACGATCGCGAAACTCCCTGACACCAACACTCTTCATGTGGTCACCGTGTGGTCACAATAGGACAAAACCCCGACCGATGACGACGACCCGGTCGGGGGATTCGTATATAGCGGGGGCGGGGTCGAAACCAGTACCCGCGACTGGTTTCGAGATCCGAGGGCGTTGGGATTTGGAGGCCAGGCGTTGGATCGCTTGATTTCGCCAAGCGCGAACGTCAGATGATCATGCGGATACGCCCGAGGGGGGCGGTGACGAGGGTGCTGCCGGCGACCGCGGCGTCGAGGCGGATCGTCAAGCGTCCCTCGGCGCTGATGTGTGTGACCGTGCCCGGCACGACCGTGCCCGCTGCGACCACGCCACTGGACGTCTGCATGCCCGAGACATCGACGTGGACGCGCTGTCCGACCTGTGGCATCGACGGGGAGGGTACGCCGGGCATGAGTTTCAGCGGACCCTCTCGGCAATCGCGGCGTTGATCGTGCGCCGCACCTCGGCCCTCGCGCGTGGCGTCTTCAGCAGCTCACGCAAGCTCGGTCCATCGGCACTGGCGCTCAGCAGCTCATCGAAGGCCGCGGCCTCCTGCTCCAGGCACGCCGCCAGATCGCTGCCGCCCTCTACAGCGGGTGCGACAAGCGCGAGGTTCCAGCTCTCCTGCAACTCAAGCTCCTCGAGCACCGCTGCAGAAACCTCATAGAGCATCGCCAGTGGGACACTCAGGCGGCTGTGATTGTGGATGTAGCGCTGCTGGAGCAGCGTGATCCCGTCATGGGACAGGCTCGCGATCCGATCCTCCAGGGCGAGGCTCCCCGACGCGATCGTCGTGGGCTCCTCCAGATTTGCGGCGTGAGGGCGTCCGTCCTCGCGCAGATCCGGCAGCGGCATGACCCGTAGGTGCCCATCCGTCCACTGCGCCAGCGCAATCGCTTGGTGCTCGCTCACGGGCACCACGGTGACACGGGCGCGCAGCCTGGGCCCGGCACGCATCGCGCAGGGGTGGCTGAGCACCATCGCGTAGGTGCGACTGCTCTCGCATGGGAGCTGGACTTCCGCGAAGACGTCGCCTTGACAGACTGGCCGGTAGGGGTCGATGTCGCCGGCACGGGCGAGGTATATCTCATCCTCGGAGGCCGGCGAGTCGAGCAAGAAGCACCCCTATGGTTGCTCGCGGATCACGATCGAGGACTCGCCGTCGGGGCCGAGCACGACCTGGAAGCGGTCATCCACCCCGTACTTGGTACGCCACATTGGGTCAAGCGCAGCAAGCACCTCGTGTGGGGCGTAGCGCAGACCCGCGAGGTCCAGCAGCAGCTGATAGCGGCCCATCGCGTACAGGTCGGCGGGGGTGAGCGTCGATTCATCGGAGATGCGCATCTCAAGCCAGGAGGCCTGGTCACAGATAGTCGGACAGCTCGCCTGCAGCGTCTCAAGGAACGCGAGCAGCTTCGCGATCTGGCGCCAGTTCTCCGGGGAGACCGTCTGCCCGCGCCGCCACTTGCGCACCGAGGTCTGGCTAATGCCAAGGAGCTTGCCGATCAGAGTCCAGGAGAGACCTCGTTCTGTTGCGAGTTCGGTGAGTAGGCTCGCTGCTTCGCGTTGTGCGAGCTCAGCGGTGCGGGCCTCCAGGGCATGGGACTGCAGCGTGCCGTGCAGACCCTCGGCGTCCTCGCCGACGATGCGAACCTCGTCACGGACTTCGCCGACCTTGCGCACCAGCCCCTCGACGGTGCCGGGCGCTGAGCGCTGAGCGGTCTCGGTGATCGTGCCGGTGCCAGTTCCTGTGGGCTCGGGGGTCATGTCGGCTCCTCTCTGAAGCGTTTGCGCAGCTCGTCTGTGATCGCGACCTCGAACAGCTCGTGGATGGGTGCCCGAAGCTCGGAGGTGGTGCTCATGATCTCCTGGATCGAGAACTCAGGCAGCTCGATGCGTGCCGGGTCTTCCCAGTAGCTGTCGAGGTCGATCAGGAACGCAGGGCCGCTCTCGCTGGTGCGGGTGCGTAGCGGCCCCTCGAGGTTCACGACGCGCCCTTGGAAGGATCCGTAGCGCATCACCACGCTGTGCCTGGTGCTCGTTGCGTACTCGATCTCGCCGCTCAGGCGCTGCACACTCACGTCCTGGTGGCAGAGCCCCCCGCCGGCGAGCAGCGCGGGGTGGACGAGACCCTCCCAGTCGCTCGGCGCCACGACGTCCGGGATCCGGATTTCGTTGATGTAGCGCAGCCCGATGCGCGTAAAGCCGGCGATCTCGTGTATGGACGCGGCGCTCAGGACCTCGCGCAGCAGCTCGCAGAAGTCCTCATAGCAGCGGTAGCTGGTGTTCTCGACGACGATCGTCTCGGCGCCGATCACGACGCTCTCGGTGCGAGCACGGTCGAGCATCCGCAGTGGCTGCTGGGCGCCCA
>JBEKGK010000315.1:0-2585 GCA_050012835.1 Solirubrobacteraceae bacterium
GTGTGGGCGTTTGACTTCCAGTTCGACCAGACCGCCGACGGGCACATCCTGAAGCTGCTGCACGTCGTTGACGAGTTCACCCGCGAGGCGCTCGCGATCAAGTGCGCTCGGAGAATCAACGCAGACGCGACCGTCAAGGTCCTGGAATCGTTGACCGCCTTCCGTGGACGGGCACCGGAGTTCGTCCGCTGCGACAACGGGCCGGAGATGACCGCGAACGCCCTGAAGGACTGGTGCCGCTTCGCCGGCGCCGGCAGCAGCTACATCGACCCCGGCTCACCGTGGCAGAACCCCTACGTCGAGTCGTTCGGCAGCAGGGTTCGTGACGAGCTGCTCGCCGTCGAGCAGTTCTCCTGCCTCGCCGAGGCGAAGGTCCTCGTCGAGGACTGGCGCGAGGACTACAACGAGCACCGGCCCCACTCAGCGCTCGGCATGAACACACCCGCCCGGTTCGCCAAGACCTGGAGGGCCCAGCACGAGCCGCTCGCCACCTCGCTGCGTTCGCCCTACGGGCTCACTCCGCGAGACGGCGACACCCCTACCCTTCAACAGACCAACACCCACCGACTCTCACAACAGGTGGACCCATGAACGGGGTCCGGTCAAGGTACCGCGGGGTGGCCATAGAGAGCAGCGTCCGTGATACCGATGCCGCCCCCAGTGCTCACCGGGAGCTCGGGGCCGGACGTGCAAACAGTCCCCGGAGTCCCCCACCCCCGCCCCTTCCATGCAGCTTCGCCAGCTGGTCTGGCATAGCCGGACCACGGCGCCGCAACGTGGATGGCGCACAAGCGAAAGGTGGCCGTGTGCACACGCGAGCGAGGAGGCCGCTTCCGGATGGCACGCATCGCGTGCGGATAGACGTAGCTGTCGTGGCGAGCAGGCTCCTCAAGTGGCACGTGAGCGATTTCTCGTTATGCCGACGTCGGCATAATTTTCGGTCGTTGCGGTAACTCCGAGATTGAGGGGTTGCACTCGACTCGCGTCATGCCTATGTTCGCCGCAGACGCGGAACCGAGCCGCAAAGAGCGAGGCCACCGAGGTGTGAGGCTGCGCCACCTAAGCCGGGGCGCCGAAAGGCGAGCCGGGGCGGGTTCCTCAGGCGGCCCGGGACCGCGTCGATTTGGTTCACCGGGACGGCGGCGAACAGGCAGCGGTCGAGGCTCCCGGCCGCACCTCGTGTATAGGCTGGTCACTCCCGCACCCGAGCTAAGGACTTAAGCCGTGACCGACTTCCTTGACGAGAAGCGCCGAGAGATCACCGAGCGCCTGCACGAGCTCAAACCTCTGGTGGAGGAGTTCAACCGCTTGGAGGCCGCTGCGGCAGCCCTAGCGAGCGCGGTGGGGTCGGCTGCCTCAGACGCCGGAGACGCCGCGGTCCGACACCGCGGACGCCGACATCGGCGCGGGCCGGCCAGGCACAGGGCCGCCGCCGCGCCGAGCAAGAGCGAGGCAGCAGCCGCGACAGCCGCCCCCGCCAACGGCAGCGCGCCCAAAGCGACAGCGACGCGCAAAGCCGCTCGCCCCGTCAAACGCCGCGCCGGCAGACCCAAAGGCAGCCGCACACGCGCCACGCAAGCGCTCTCCCTCATGCAGGGTCAGCCAGGCATCACGATCCCCGAGCTGGCCACGAAGATGGGCATCAATCAGAACTACCTCTACCGCGTGCTCCCGAGACTTCAGAAGGAAGGGAAGATTCGCAAGCAGGGTCGGGGTTGGCACGAGACGACGGGGTAAGCACCAGCTGCCCACCCGGGCCTAAGCTGACGTAGACTCGGGAGGCGTGCCCCAATCGGGGGTGATCGTTGCGTCCGAGGCCCCTCGCTCTACGTGCCGACGTTTCGCTCCGAGGTGGACCTGTAGTCGCCACCGACACCTTCCAGGACGCGCCGGGGCCGTAGGCGTAGTGACACGCAGCCCGCGCACCTCGCGGGGCCTGCACAGGTCTGTGTTGAACAGCTCAGGCCGACGCGTGATCGCGCCGACAGTTCCGCATGGCAACAAACGCGACGCATCGGGGAGCCGGAACGTACGCGCAGCAACGCTACGCGCAGGGGGCGCGGCGGTGGCGCTCGAAGATACGCGGGGTCCTGGCCGCTGCGCTGGGGCCATTCATCCTGGTCGGTATCGCGGCGCTCGTTGTATACGGACACCCTCTAGCATGGGCCGGCGGCGCTGTAGCGGGTGCGTGCGCAGCCACCTGGGCGGCGCTGCGCGAAACGCCCCCGGCCTACATCGAGAACTGGCAGCGCGGCGCCGAAGGCGAGCGAAAAACCGCCGGCGTGCTGAAGCCGCTCGAGGGCCTCGGGCTAGCCGTCACACACGACATCGACTCGCCATGCGGCAACTACGACCACATCGCCATCGGAACACAGGGCGTGTTCCTGTTGGAGAGCAAGTACCCGCACGGCATCGTCGAGCTGCGTGGAGGCGTGCCGCACCTGCGCCGCCAGCTCGATCCGGACGCGGACACGCCGCTGAGGCAGATCCGGCCTCGCGCGCTGAGCGCAGCGGCACGGCTGAAGAGCGACATCGAGGAGCGGACAGGCAAGCGGACATGGGTTCAGGTCGTCGTCGTCTTCTGG
>JBEKGK010000316.1:0-2575 GCA_050012835.1 Solirubrobacteraceae bacterium
CGCAGACACTCGAGCATGCGCCGCAGAGTTTCCGTCTTGCCGGATTGGCTGGCGCCGACGATCACCGCACGCGAGCCCAGGCCGATCGGGGCGAGCCACTCGATCGCCTTCAGCGTCGGGTCCTCGGCGTCGAGGGCAAGGCGCTCGCTGGGCCAGGCAACGGGGAGATCCTCGTAACGGGAGCCGTCGGAGACAGCGTCGGCGGAGGCGCCGTTGATGGTGTCGATGCGAATCAGCGAGGGATAGCGCTCAGAGCGACGGGGCGTGCGCACCGGTCCGCCGACGCGGTCGCCGGTGACGAGCTCGCAGCGGCGAACCTGGGCGGCGGAGATGTAGACGTCGTTATCGGAGGGCTCCGGGGGGTCGACGCGCAGGAAGGCTGAGCCGTTGCCCAGCACCTCCACATCGCCTTCGGCGGTGCGAGCACCGTCGGAGTCCTCGGCAGTCTCGCTGGGGCGCGGTGCGCGCTCTCCGCCGGGGGAGGAGCTCGAGGTGGAGGTGGAGCGTCCTCCGCGGCTGCGGCCACGGCGAGCCGGACGCTCGGAGGCCTCCTCATCCCGATCATCGGCCTCGGCCGTGGCTGCAGCCGGCGAGCGGCGCGGGCGGCGGCGTCGCGGGGCGGGCGACTCCTCCGCCTCGTCCTCTCCCCCGCTCTCAGGCTCGCCGGGCTCGGGCGCGTCCTCGCCGAGGATCGCATTGATGAGGGCCGCCTTGCGCATCCGGCGGAAACCCTCGAGGCCGACCTGGTCGGCGATTGCGTGGAGATCGGCGAGCGGGCTCGCCTCCAGCTCGGAGCGGTCGAGGACTGGCATGAGATTGCCTTCTTTCGTAGTGATGGGCGGTTGGCGTCCCGGCCGCGTTGGACAGCGGCCCGGCACCCGTATGTCGGTCAAGCCTAGCGCGTGGACCGGTCCCCACCACGCGCCGCTCGCGTGCGGAGGACCGGGTTGTCCCTCTAGGAGTCCCGGCGGGCGTAGCGGATCTCCTCGGTCAGGGCCAGGTCGGCAGGGATGTCCGAATCGCCCGCCAGCGCACGCTGGACCGCCAGGAAGTCCGCCGCAGCGGCGACGTCGTGGACCCTGAAGATGTGGGCTCCGCCCCGCACCCCGTGGTCGAGCGCGGCGAGCGTGCCGGGCAGGCGCTCGCGTGGGCCGCGACCGGTGAGCGCGCCGATGAAGTCCTTGCGCGAGATGGCCATGAGCAGGGGGCGACCGAGCTCGTGCAGCCGCTCGATCTCCGAGAGCAGGCGGATCGTCTGGGCGGGGGTCTTGGCGAAGTCCGGGCCTGGATCGGCGATGAGCTGCTCGGCGCGCATACCGCGCATCACCGCCAGGTCCATGCGCTCGGCCAGGAACTCGAGCACCTCGGCGGTGATGTCCTCGTAGAGATCTGGGTCCTGGAGGCGTTGGCGCGGGGCTGCGAGGGTGTGCATGAGGACCAGCGCAGCACCGCTGCGGGCGCAGACATCGGCCAGGCCGGGGTCGCGAAGACCGCTGACGTCGTTGACGATCCTCGCCCCAGCGGCGACCGCCGCCTCCGCGACGGCCGGCTTGTAGGTGTCGACCGAGACCAGCGCACCGAGTTCTCCGGCCAGCCTCTCGATCAGGGGCGCCACGCGCTCGATCTCCTCCGCCACCTCCACCGGCGGGTGCCCCGTGGAGGCCGACTCCCCGCCCACGTCCAGCATGTCCGCGCCGGCCTCGATGAGCTCTGCGCCGAGTCGCACCCGGGCGTCGAGGTCGGGGTGCAGGCCGCCGTCACTGAAGGAGTCCGGGGAGGCGTTGACGATCCCCATCAGCCAGGGCCGTGCTCCCAGCTGGATCGTCTCCCCGGGCAGCGACAGGGTGCGCAGGGGCGCGCTCATGCGCCCGGCAGCCCATGGCCGGCGGCCGGCCGGGAAGGGCAGGCGTCTGACCGGGCGGGCCTCACTGCGACAGGTCCGCCGGCAGCGGCTCGGCGGGGGCCTGCGGCCGCGACGGGCCAAGGCCGGTGGCGAGGATCCCCTCGGCCTGTGCCTCTGCCGCGAAGCCCTCGAGCTCGGCACCCAGGCGGATGGCGTCCCAGCCGAGCTCGCGAGCGAGCACGTCGCCGACGCGCTCCACAGGGCTACCCTGGCCGGATTGCTCCGTCAGCTCCCTGGCGGCCAGCAGGCCGAGACGGGTGCGGCGCAGCATGACGTCGCCGATCGAGCGCGCCTGCTCGCGGCGGGCGGCCAGCGCGACCTCGGCCAGCAGATCGGGCAGGCCCGGCACGATCGGCTGGGCGAGCTCGCCGCGTTCGGCGGCGAGCGCCAGAACCTCGTGCGCAGCGTGGCCATAGCGGGATGCGAGGGCCTGGTAGGACTCCTCCGGCACGCCCTCCACGCGCGGGAGGTCCTCCACGGCGATGGCCTGGCCGAGCGGGATTTCGTGGGTGCGGCAGGGTGCGTCGCGGGCATCGCGTTCGACCAGCCTGTCGACGGTCATCTTGGCCATGCGCCGCCAGGTGGTGAGCTTGCCGCCGGTGATGGTGATCATTCCCGAAGAGGTCTCATAGAGCTCCGCCTTGCGGGATATGTCAACGGACTTCTTGGGGT
>JBEKGK010000317.1:0-2575 GCA_050012835.1 Solirubrobacteraceae bacterium
ACAAGCCGGCGTTCCCCGTCGAGCACGCCATCGCAGAGATCTCCCGCGCGCGCGGGACCCAGTTCGACCCCAAGGTGGTCGACGCGTTCCTGGCGTGCGAGCGTTCGGCGTCATGACTCGGAGAAGGTCGTCCCCTCGCTCGAGCCGGTCGACGGGTGCCGCCGCACGACGATGCCGGCGATCACCGCGGCCGCGGCCACGATCGCCAGCGCGATGTACGGGAACTCGCTGTAGGGCGCCGGCTGCCCCGGCTTGCACAGCTCCACGAACGGGACGATCAGGGTCACCGCCCCCAGGATCGGTACGACCACGTGTCGCAGAGCTGAGAACGACCGCCGGTGGCGGCGCCACATGAACACCGGGAGCGCGAGCGTCGTCAGGAAGTAGACGAACAGGATCACGATCGTGCCCATGGTCGAGCACTCGGCGTACAGGCCGACGGGGTTCGTCGATCCCGTGTCCGCGCCGATCAGGTGGGCTGCCCACCAAACTCCGATGATCCCGAGGCCGACGCCGGCCATCACCAGCAGGGCGTTCACCGGCGCGTCGACCGGTGGGCGCGCGTGACCGAGCCGTGCCGGCAGCAGCCCGGACCGGCCGCCGTCGAAGAGCATCCGCGCTTGGGAGTTCGCGCCCGAGACCAGCGTCGCGAGCACGGAGACGATCCCCGCGACCCACGCCAGCACGGCCGCTCCGCCGAGATGCTGGTCGGCCACGGTCAGGAACGGGACCGACGAGCGGCCGATCGAAGAGACGTTGTAGTCGAAGCCCGTCACGGTCGCGTAGGCGAAGAACACGAACAGGGCGGTGCCGATCGCGATCGATATGTAGAGCGCTCTCGGGATCGTGCGCCGCGGGTCGCGAGCCTCCTCGGCGAGCGCCGGGCCGTTCTCCCAACCGATGAACATGTAGAGGGCGAGTGGGAAGCCTGCGGACAGGCCACCCAGGCCACCGCTGAGGTGCGCCCAGGAGAACGGCACACCCGAGAGATGGGCGCGCCGGTCGACGAGGACGATGACGCAGACCAGGAGCATGATCGCCACCTGCAGCAGCACAGCCAAGCCCACCGCTGTGGTCGAGAGCCTGACGCCGCGCGCCGTCAGCCAGATCGCGCCGACCGTCAGCACCAGTGTCAACGGCTCCCAGGGGAGCTGCCACGACGTGTAGTGGGCGAGCGTCAGGCTCACCATGCCGCCCGACATCGTGAACACGCCCGCGATCGCCACTGAGTACCCCACCGCCACCAGCAGCGCCGTGACGACACCGGCCCTCGCTCCGAGCGAGGTCTCGACGTAGGTGATGAAGCTCCCCGCCGAGGGCTCCGCCTTGGTGAACTCGGCCACCGTGAAGGCGAGCAGGACGACGGCCACGCCCGCGGCGAGGATCGTCAACGGGGCGGCGACGCCGGCGGTGACCGCGATCACCCCGAAGGCGAAGTAGAAGTCGATCCCAGGCCCGATGTTGGCGACCGTCGAGGCCGTCACGTCCGCCGTGCCCAGCTGACCGGCCTTGAGGTGGTCTGCGCTCTGGTTCACCGCGCGCTCACGGGCAACGACGCCGACGCTGGGGCGGGATCCACCCGCTGGAGGGTAGATGCCGTGTCAGCCGCCCGCTTCTCCCGTCGATCGTCTCCCGTCGATCGTCTCCCGTCGATCGTCTCCCGTCGATCGTGGGGTTGGCGCTTGCTGGATCGCCCGACGCTGAGCTCCAGTAGGGTGCCGCGCGATGGTCGACCAGCGGCGAGGACTCGCCGATCGTCTCGAGGTGGGAGCGCCGCGCGTGGCCGCGCACGGGGCGCAGGCCGTCGGGCGCCTGCCTGCATCTCTGCGTCGGCGCATCCTGCAGTCCGCCTTTGACCGTGCCCGCGATGCGTTCAACCGCGGGGACATGGAGGTCGTGTTCGCCCTGTTCTCCCCGGACGTCGAGTACGGTCCGCCGCCGCCGCTGCACGGCGGCGCTCCGCTCCGGGGCCGCGCGGCCGTACTGGACTTCTGGCGCGGCGTGCTGGCCCGCTATGACGAAAGCACGATCGAGAACCTGTCTCTCGAAGAGGCCTCCCCCGGCCGCATCGTGCGCCAAGCACGACTGCGCCATCGCTCGAGCGCGACCGGTGAGACACTCGACTATGTGATCGTGCAGACTACCGAGCTGCAGCGCGGCCGTGTGATCCGCCAGATCAACGTCTTGGACGGCGCAGCCGACTGAAAGACACACGCGACGGGGCGGTTTCGCAGCTGACGGCTCCGGAGCACGGTCACAAGTCGCCCGCGTTCACGATGTAGTGGTTGTGGACGGCGATGATGATCGTGGCGATGAGGTGCTGCTCGCGGCGGGCGGACGCGACGCGGAGGCGTTCGGGATCTTCTACCGCCGACGGGTGGACGCTGTGCTCGCCTTCTTCCTGCGACGCACAGGCGATCGCGAGCTCGCGGCGGACCTGACTGCCGAGACGTTCGCGGCGGCGCTCGCCGCGCTTCCGCGCTACCGACCGCAACGCGAGAGCTCTGCGCTTGCGTGGCTGTTCACGATCGCCCACCGCAAGCTGGTCGACTCGATCCGTCGCGGCCGCGTCGAG
>JBEKGK010000318.1:0-2548 GCA_050012835.1 Solirubrobacteraceae bacterium
TCTGGGAGGTCGTGGACGCCGCGTCGACCAAGCCCTACGGGTTCATGCGCTTCGAGCCCGGGCCCGGCATGGGCGGGCACTGCCTGCCCGTGGACCCGTTCTATCTGTCCTGGCGTGCGCGCGAGCTCGGCATGTCGCTGGAGCTCGTCGAGCTGTCGGGCAAGGTCAACCAGCAGATGCCCTACCACTGCGTCGCGAAGGTGCAGCGGACGCTCAACCACGCGGGGCTGCCGGTCAAGGGCGCGCGCATCGCCGTGCTCGGCGTCAGCTACAAGCCCGGTGTCGGCGACATCCGCGAGTCGCCCGCCCTGAAGATCCTGACCCTATTGAAAGGCCTTGGCGCGGAGCTGCGCTACCACGACCCGCACGTGCCCGCGCTGCGCGAGCACGGCCTGAACAGCGTGTCGCTCGAGGACGCGCTCGAGGACGCCGACCTGGCGCTGATCGTCACCGCCCACCCCGAGGTCGACCACCGGCTCGTCGCGCAGCGCGCGCGCCTGCTCGTGGACCTGCGCGGGGTCACGCGCACGCTGGGGGTCGCCGGGGCGGTGCGGCTGTAGGGGGGCGCGCGCAATCGCGTCTCCAGCAAGACGGACGCAACGTACGATCAACATCTCCACGCAGGGCTTCGAGGGCTCCCGCGCGGGTGGTTGATGTTCGGGGTACACGGGGTGTGGTGGCCGGCGCCACAATCGTTTATCGAAGTCGCACGCCATCGCGTCTCCCAAAACCAAAAAGACGGACGCAAGCCGGTACCCACGCGCCACCAGCATCCCCGCGCGCGGCGCAGCGGCCCGCCGGCGGGGACGCGGGTGGACGAGGCTCGCAACCGGGGACGTTGAGGCCACGAGAGGCCGTCGCAACCACGGGATGTGATTCGCATTGTGATTTACCTCGGGGCTATTGCTGTGATATGATCTGGGGCTATGGCTGTGAGCCCTTCCGCCCGTCCGGATTACGCGGCCCATGCGCACGCGGTGCGCGCGACCCTGCCCGAGGTGGTCGACTTGCTGCGTTCGATCCTCGGCGCGCGACTCTGCGCCTACATAGGAGCGGTCAAGGAGACCAGGGCCGTGAACGAGTGGGCGGAGGGCATAAGAGGCCCAAGCGAGCAGACGCAGCGACGTCTACGCCTGGCTCTGCAGATTGCGCAAACGATCGCCAACGCGGACGGGCCAGAGGTGACGCGCGCCTGGTTTCAAGGCCTGAACCCCCAACTCGACGACAAGTCTCCCGCTCGACTGCTGCGCGAGGGTGACATCGACGAGGTCGGACCCGAGATCATCGCCGCCGAGCGGGCGTTTCTCGTCGGAGGATGAACGGCTTCGCCATCGTCCAGCCGGACGGGCCGCTCTACCGTCTCGCTCGCGCACCCGACCCGTGGGCGTGGCCCGACTGGGCCTACGCCGGGTTGGACGGAACGTTCGGCAATCGCTGGGACGATCCGATCGGGAGCTACCGCGTCCTCTATGCCTCGACGCGGCGCGTTGGAGCCTTCGTCGAGACGCTCGCCCGCTTCCGCCCAGACCTGTCCGTCGTGGCCGGCCTGGGGGCCATCGAGGGAGACGAGGACGCTCCACCTCCGGGCGTCGTGCCACTTCGCTGGCTTGAAGGCCGACGACTTGGAGAGACTATCGCCGGAGGCAACTTCGTGGACGTCGGCGATGCCAGCTCCCTTGCGACCCTGCGCCTCCATCTTGCGGGACGGGCAATCCACTATGGTCTCAGCGAGATCGACGCCGCCACAATCAGGCTCGACGCGCCTCGCCGGTTTACGCAGGAGATCTCACGGCTGGTCTACGAGTGGCATGAGAACCACGGCGGTTGCGCCGGCATCTGCTATCGCTCCCGCCTGGGGGACCAGTTCGTGAACTGGGCGATCTTCGAGCCACCGCCCGATACAGGGCTCGACCTGCCGCAGACAAGCTCTCACGAGATCGAGGCACGTGACCCGGACCTTCGTGAAGCGCTGCGCCTGCTGGGCCTCGAACTCGCCTGACGGTCACGAGCGACTGCTCAATTAGCCCAACAATTAGCCCCGCTACGTCGCAGCACAACCGGCAGCGTGCGCAGAATCAACCGCACGTCCTGAGCTCCGCATCGGCCTGACCCCGAGGAGCCACACGGAACGCCCGAGCCGGCGCCGGCGCAGGAGCTGAAGATCACACAGGACGTCCTGCCGTCCGGACTACCGCTCATGCCGAGCGGCATGGCATGGCATGGCATGGCATGGCATGGCATGGCATGGCTCGGCGCATCGCCGCCCTCGCGAGGCTGGGAAGGCGTCCAACGCGCTAGGCGCTGCGAGTGACGCGCGTTCTACCTGTCCTGGCGCGCCCGCGAGCTCGACATGTCACTCGAGTTCATCGAGCTGTCGGGCAAGGTCAACCAGCAGATGCCCTACCACTGCGTCGCGAAGGTCCAGCGGACGCTCAACCATGCCGGGCTGCCGGTCAAAGGCGCGCGCATCGCGGTGCTCGGCGTCAGCTACAAGCCCGGTGTCGGCGACATCCGCGAGTCTCCCGCCCTGAAGATCCTGACCCTGTTG
>JBEKGK010000319.1:0-2528 GCA_050012835.1 Solirubrobacteraceae bacterium
AGACGAGCGCCTCGCAGATCAGCGCGATCATGATCGGCGTGATCATGACCGTGAGGATCACCGCGGTCACGCCCAGCCCGGCGCCCGTCAGCTGCACGACGCCCTGCATCGACTGCTTCTCATGGATGGTGATGATGTGGTTGCCGACATACGGCACGAGCACGAGGATCCCGATCAGCCCGTAGATGACCGACGGCACGGACGCGAGCAGGCGCACCATCGGGATGACCACCCTTCTCACGCGCGCGGGCGCGAGCTCGACGATGAAGACCGAAGAGAGCACCGCGATCGTCAGGCCCAGCACGACAGCGATCCCAGTCGTCAGCAACGTCCCGTAGATCAGCGGCCACGCGCGCAGGTGAAAGACCGCCGGAGCGGGGTTGGTCGTCGCGGCGGTCATGTTGTTGATCTCGGTTTCGAAGTCTCCCCCGCCCAGCACCCAGCTCAGCCCGTTGTGCTGAAACAGCGGCCACGCGCGCGTCACGACGAACACGGCCATGGCGACCACGCCCACGCCGATCAGCAACGACACCGCGCCGAGAACACGCTCGGCGCGGTGATCGGGCCACGGCTTCCTCAGCCGCTCAATCATGGCTTCTCAGCCACCTGGTCATGGTCTTCTCAGCCGCTCATGCAGCGTTGCTAGCCGATCGGGACCCACTGGCTGGCGATGATCTTCTTCGCCGCGCCTGAGTGGTCGACCCAGTTGATGAACGCCGCCGCGGCGCCCTTGGCCGGGCCTTTGGTCACCTCGTAGAAGACCGCCACGCCGCCGTACTGCCCGGACGCTGCGGTCGTCTGGTTGCAGGCGACGCCGTTGAACTCGACCGAGTTCAGGCCGCCTTTGTTGGCCTGGTAGTTGGACAGGAACCCGATGCCCGCGGGAGCGCTTTCGACTTCCTGGCGCATCAGACCCTCGGTGGCCTCTTCGGTGGCGCTGGACTCGACGCTTTTGCCTTCGAGCAGTAGCGCCTTGAAGCTGGTCAGCACGCCGGCGACGGCGGTGCGCGTGAAGACGGTGATCGGACCGGTTGCGGTCGCGCCGGGCACTTCGCCCCAGTTCTTGGTCTTGCCGGTGAAGATCGACGTGACCTGCTTCTGGGTGAGGTTGCTGAGCGTGTTCGACTTGTTGGTGACCACGCAGATCGCGTACTTGGCGATCGGATAGAAGGTCAGGCCGGCGTCGCTGCCGTTCGGTTCCTGCGCGACGTCGGCGATCGTGTCACTGCCGTTTTTGACGTTGTTCAGGCCGACGGTGGTGCCGCCCTGTGTGATCTTGAACCTGATCTTCTTGGGGTGCAGCTTGACGTACTTGGCCGCGAGCAGTGACACGAGCGGGTACGAGGACGTGGCGCCACTGATGGTGATGAGTGCGGTGGCGCTGGCGGCTGCAGGCGCCGCAACCCCGACCACGCCAGCCACCGTGAGGGCGACGGAGAGACGGCGGATTCGATGCATTGAAGAGAGGCTCCGTTTCGAGATCGATTGACAAAGAGTTGACAACGTGGAGGGCGCAACATAGCATATCCACATAGACCTGATCGACATTAGCTATTTTATGGATAAGGTCCGAAAACTTAGGAACCCGGCCGGTGCTCTTACTGAAGACCGACCGTGCTTTTCACGATAATTCCGCCCTACTTAATGAACAACACGCCACAGAGCCCGAAGTCGCCCTCCCCCGCAAAGTCGTCCTTCCGCGCACCGTCGGCTCGCGTGACGGCAGCGCTGGCGGCGGCGATGCTCGCGATCGGCGTGGCGGTCGGCGCCGCGATCGGCCCGGCTCCGACCCCCTCGCAGGCCGACCCGAGCCTGCCGCTGTTGCTCGAGACGCTGGCCCGGGGCGCGGCGGCGCGGGCGGCGCAGGCGCGGGCCGCGGCGGTGCAGCCACCGCCGGTGAGCGCCGAAGCGACGCCGACGAGGAAAAGGCGCAAACGCAAGCACAGGAGCGCAGCCGCGGAAGAAGCGTCGAGCACGGCGACCAGCACGCCGGCCTCGGAAACGGAAACGACCACGCCCACGTCGACGGCGCCGAAGAGCAAACCCAAGGCGAGCACGCTGCCGCCGATCACGCACGTGTGGCTGATCGAGCTGGCGGGCACGTCCTTCGCCAACGCGATCGCGCAGCCGGCGGCGGCCCCGTACATGGACACCCAGGCGATCGCGGCGGGGACGCTGCTGAGCGGCTGGTCGGCGCTCGACGGCGGCGCGTTCGCGAACGAGACGGCGCTGCTGGCGAGCAGTTCGCCGCAGCTGCTCGACACGATCGTGCAGCCGGCGTGCCCCGAAGGAGCGGCTGGCGCGTCGTGCACGTCGGAAGCGGGCGCGCTGACGGCGGCCGACGACTTCCTCAAGGAAACCGTGCCGACGATCACCGCGACGGCGGACTTCCGGGAAAGCGGCCTGATCGTGGTCACGTTCGCTTCGGTCGCGTCGGCGACCGCGACGGGACTGCCCGCGGGCGCGGCGACCGCGACGCTGACCACCCAGCCCCCGGCGGGCGTGCTGCTGATCTCGCCGTTCGCGTC
>JBEKGK010000320.1:0-2527 GCA_050012835.1 Solirubrobacteraceae bacterium
TGGCGATCCAGTTGGAGAAGCTCGTCCAGCCCATGAACTCGGCGAGCATCGACATCGAGGGGCTGGCAAACCAAGTCACGATGAAGAAGTTCCAGTAGATGATGGCGATCAACTGCGCCGCACTGGCCCCGGTCGCGATGATCGGGTTGATGATGCGCGAGTTGAAGACGTACTCACCGCCTGAGCGCGGCATCGAGCCACCCAACATGCCCCAGACCAGCGCCGAGGTGATGCCGCAGGCGAAGATCGAGATCACGATGGCGATGATCATGTTGCCGCCCGGGTAGAGACCCGCGCCGATGTAGAGCATCCCCCAGATGCCGGCGATGGGCTGCACGACCATGAGGCCGATGCCCATCGCGTCGTAGGTCGACAGACCTCGGGTGAGGCCGCTGGCCTTGCGCGCAAACGATATCTCCTCAGGCATGTAGGCCTCCCAAGAACCGCTGGTTGTCGATGGACTGCTGACGGATGAAAGTCAAGTGGTTCTCGACAGCCTCGACCTCCCTGTGTAAACGTAGTTTCCTGGGTGCGGGTGACCGCGAGCTAAAGCGCAGACGCAGGGGCTGATGCGTTTGCCGCGCTGCTTGGTCCCTCGAGGACCCGTGAAGATGCGCGCCCCCCTGCGGCGCCCGCACCCCTCTTGCTGGCCGTCGCCTGGCGGTCGGCCACCAGACGCCGGTAGGCGCGCTCGGCGGCCAGGGCGATCTCGCGCTCCCGCTCTCGCTGCGCGGCCAGGGTCACCGCCGAGCGACCCCTGCGCTGTGGCTCGCCGGCGCGCAGCTCGATGCGGCGCAGCTTCAGCGCCACCCGTGAGGGGCTTGCGTAGGCGTAGTCCTCGCCGCTTGTGAGCAGCCGCCAGGCGAGGCTCGCGAGCTTGCGGGCGACCGCCACGATGGCCACTTGGCGTCCGCGCCTGGCCGCCACTCGCTGGCCGAAGGCATGCAGCGGCCCGGGAGTGCGCATGGTCGCGTGGGCGGCCTCGCAGAGCACGCGCCGGGCGGCCGCGGCGCCCTCCTTGGAGATGTGGCCCATCCGTGCCGGGCTGGAGCCCGACTGGCGTACCCGGGGATCGAGGCCCAGGTAGCCGACCAGCTTGCGCGCCGAGGCGAAGCGGCTAACGTCGCCGATCACCGCGACCAGGGTGGCGGCGGTAATCAGGCTGACACCGGGGATGGTCACCAGGCGACGGATCTCGCTCGAGCCCAAGGCGTAACGAGCGACTGAGCGCTCCAGGCGCTGCACCTCGGCGCCCAGGAAGTCGAGCACGCGCAGGCAGCCCTCCACGGTCTCGCGTTCGTCGGCCGGCAGCTCGAGCTCCGCAAGCCAGCGTCGTCCGGCCGCGCCGAAGAGATCGCTGGTCGGCCCGGCACCCGCCAGGTTGCGGTAGAGGGCGGCGTGGACCTCGTTCTTCAGGCGGCTGCGCTGGCGTACGAGCTGCGCGCGGCGCGCCATCTGGCGGCGTAGGGCGCGCACCTCCTCGTCCGGCAGCCAGGTGCCCTCCAGCAGGCCGCCGGCCAGCAGCTTGGCCAGGGTGCGCGCGTCGCGGCGGTCGGTCTTGGCCTTGGCGCCGGAGATGGCGTGCAGCTCCTTGGCTGAGGCCACCACGACGCGTGAGACGTGCGGCTTAAGGATGCGGGCGATGGCCAGGGCGTTGCCGGTGGTCTCCAGGGCCACCTCGTCGTCGGCGCAGAGGCTTTGGGCCAGCAGCTCGAGTTCGTCGGGGGTCGAGGGCACACGGCCGGCCGAGCGCAGCTGGCCGCCCTCGCTGATCGCCACCTCGCAGAAGTCGCGGTGGACGTCGATGCCGATCGCTCGCATGGGCGCTCTCCCTTCCTTCGGTCGCACGGTGGAGAGCAGGCGGGCGAATCGACACCGACGGATTCGTGCTCGAGGCACACCCGGGTGCAGTCGCAGGGGCGGCCACAGACAAGATCGAGCTCGCAGCTCACGGCATTTGCGGCCTGCCCGTCCTGCGTTCTCCCGGAGCCCCCGGCCCGGTCGGCTCAGCCTACAGCGATGGCCATCGGGCGCGAAGACTCCCGGAGCTATTTTCATGACCGGACACATGACCATCCCCTTCCGTCCGGTGCGGCACGTACGCTCCTGAACAGTGATGGCTGCAGGGAGGCTGAGATGGACCACCCCAAGACGCTGATCGAGTTCATGGAGCTCTACCGCACAGAGGAGCACTGTCGGCAGGCGATCTTCGAGCACCGCTGGCCCGCCGGGTTCGCCTGTCGCCGCTGCGGGCACGATCGCGCCTGGTACCTGCGCGGGCGCGGCCTGTATGAGTGCGCCCACTGCCACTACCAGGCTTCGGTCACGGCCGGCACGGTCTTCCAATACAGCCGCACCGATCTGCGCAAGTGGTTCCTCGCCATCTGGCTGCTCGCTCCGACCAAGAAGGCGCCCTCCGCGGCCGAGCTCGCCCGCCAGCTCGGTGTGACCACAAAGACCGCCTGGCTTGTGCGGCGCAAGATCCAGCACTCCATGGGCCGCAGCCAGGTGGAGCCGCTTCTGCGCG
>JBEKGK010000321.1:0-2508 GCA_050012835.1 Solirubrobacteraceae bacterium
ACTCCTTGAGCACGCCGAC
Organism: Solirubrobacteraceae bacterium; assembly: GCA_050012835.1. Classification (GTDB taxonomy): domain Bacteria; phylum Actinomycetota; class Thermoleophilia; order Solirubrobacterales; family Solirubrobacteraceae; genus Palsa-744. The sequence goes on from JBEKGK010000321.1 coordinate 20, forward strand.
GAAGTCCCCCGTGGTCGAAGCGGCCAGCACCCGAGCGCCCATCCCAACGCAGCCCGCCACCGCGGGAACCCAGCCGCCACTCGACGACACATCGCCGCAGAGCAGCCTCCTCTCCTCCAGCCTCGGCCAGCTGTCAGTGTCGTCGACTGCCGAGGCACAAGTGTCCGCCGAGAGGTCCACCGCCCGCGCCGCTGCCGCACGTACGGCCAGTAAGGCAAAGCAGGGCACAGGTAAGAATGTCGCGCTGCGGCGCGGATCGGTGGTCGCAAGCGGCACCGTGCTCGGCCAAGTGAGCATTCCCAGCGGCGATCGCGATGGTCACCTGCGCTTTGCTATTCAGCCCGCGGGCGACACGAGGACGATCGACCCGAGCCCGGTGCTGGCCAACTGGAAGCAACTGCAAACGGCACTGCACCCGCAGGGAGCCAAGGCAACAAACGCCCTGCTCGGGGCAACCACGAGCGATCTCTTTTTGATGTCCAAGGACCAGCTCGAGAGCACCGTGCTCGCGGACCCCGATATCACGATGACCGCCTGCGACCGCCGGGAAATAGCGGCCGGCAGGGTCGACAAGCGCGTGCTCGCGGTGCTTGCCTTCCTCTCACGCAGCGGCCTGGCCCCGACCGTCAGCGCGCTGCGCTGCGGACAGGATCAGTACACGGCATCCGGTGCCCTCTCTGCGCAATACAACGGCGACGCTGTGGACATCGCGGCGATCAACGGCATTCCGATCGCGCACCACCAAGGAGCGGGCACAATCACCGATCTGACGATCCGTGCGCTGCTGACGCTGCCGAGCGGATTCGTGCCCCACGAAATCGTCAGCCTGACGCGGTACCCGGGGGCGAGCAACACACGCGCCGAGGCGTCTTCCGCGAAGGAGATCCATCTCCAGTTCAGCCCGACCGCGGCGTCCGCCGCACACCTCGCGCGCGCCGGGCGCAACGCGCCGACGCCGTTTGAGACTGCCACGAGCGCACTGAGCGCCGCTCAGTGGAACCAGTTGATGACGCGGGTGGCAACGTTGCCGATCCCGACCGTCGCTACCAAGCCGAGCTCCGCCGCCGTCACCGACCCGGGGCGTGACTAACGTCCCGGTCGCTCACGCCGTCGAAGTGGTCGGTGGGTACGGGCGGCCGTTCTGTGTTACCGGGGCACCGAAGCTCACGGTTAGACGGGCGCCCCCGCCGGGCGCGTTCTCGGCCTTGACGTAGCCTCCGTGTGCTTCGGCGGCCTGGCGCACGATTGCGAGCCCGAGCCCGGAACCGGGGAGCTTGCGCGCCCGGTCGGCTCGATAGAAACGGTCGAACACGAACGGGAGATCGGACTCCTGAAAGCCCGGTCCGTGATCGCGAACGCTCAGCACCCCCTCTCGTAGGCTGATCTCGATCGTACCGCCGGCGGGGCTCCACTTGCGGGCGTTGTCGAGCAAGTTCGAGACGGCACGGTTGATGCGATCCGCCTCGCCGCTGAGGACGGTCGGCTCGAGGCTCACCTGCAGCTGTACCTCACCGCGTCTTTGGGCTCGCTGCACCGCGTACTCGACGATCTGGTCGAGGTGCACGGCATCGTTGGCCGGCTCTGTCTGGGTCTCCCGCGCGAGCTCGACAACATCGCTGACCAGTGAGGTCAGCTCGTCGAGTTCCTCGACGATGTCGTCCTGAATGCTCGCTTGATCCTCCGCGGGAAGACGGTCGGCTTCGCGCAGGATCTGGATGTTCCCGCGCAGCGTCGCGATCGGTGTGCGTAGCTCGTGGCTCGCGTCGGCGACGAGATGTCGCTGGGCCTGCACGGAGCGCTCCAGCACGTCAAGGGTGCGATTGAAGCTCGCCGCGAGCCGAGCAATCTCGTCATGGCCCGTGACATCCAGCCGCTGAGAGAGATCGAGCGTGTCGCTCAAGACCTCCGCTCGTCTCGTGAACCGCGCGACCGGCACCAGCGCCGTACGCGCCACCAGGGCGCCGAGAACGGCTGCGATCGCGATACCGGCCAGACCCACGAGTGCCAGCAGGATCAGGATCTCGTTCAGCTCGTGGTCGACCTGGGTGAGAGGTAACGCGATCACGACCGCGCCCAGCGAACCAACGCCCACCGTGATCACGCGCAGATGGGTGCCCTTGACAGTGCGTTCAGACATTGCCCGGCCACTGCCGCGCGTCGCGATAGCCCGATCCCGAGCGCTCGGTGGGATCCTCGGCGAGGAGCCCTGCCCGCCTGGGACACTGATCTGACCGCTCCTGGACACGAACTGGACGTAGCCGGAGGCGGCACCGAACTGAGGGGGCTTGACGGCCCGAGGGAACCCGGACGGTAACTTCGCGCCACGCGGCAGACGACCACGAGCAAACGCCGCTGCTGGAGGCAGACCACCAACGCCTGTGAATATCTGGGCGCGCTGACGCAGGTACCCGTCGACCTGGCCACGCAGATCGGCACGGACCGCGACATACACGGTCACCGCGGCTCCCAGCACCGCCAGCACGACCGCG
>JBEKGK010000322.1:0-2502 GCA_050012835.1 Solirubrobacteraceae bacterium
GCTGACCCCCGCCTTTGACCAGAGCGAGGGCCTGGAACGCTACGAGGCCTTCTTGGAGGAGCTCGTGGAGCTGATCGTCGGCAAGTACGACGGCTCGCTGAAGGCCGAGCACGGGACCGGTGTGAACATGGCGCCCTACGTGGAGCGGGAGTGGGGCGCCAAGGCCACGGAGATGATGTGGCGCGTCAAGGCCCTGGCCGACCCGCGCGGCGTGCTCAACCCCGACTCGGTGCTCAACCGCGACCCGGGCGTCCATCTGAGGAACCTCAAGAGCCAGCCCGAGATCGAGGAGTCCGCCGCGCACTGCGTGGAGTGCGGCTTCTGCGAGCCGGTGTGCCCGTCGCGCAACACGACAACAACCCCGCGACAGCGGATAGCCATCCGCCGCGAGATGGCGCGCCAGGTCGAGGGCTCGCCGGTGTACGAGTCGCTGATGGCCGACTTCGAGCACGAGGCCATCGAGACCTGCGCCGCCGACGGCACCTGCCAGCAGGCCTGCCCGGTGGCGATCGACACGGGTGCCCTGATGAAGGAGTTCCGCCGCCGCGAGCGCTCCGAGCGCGAGGAAGCCGCCGCCGCCTCGCTGGCGCGGCGCTACGCCGCCGCCGAAGCCGCGGCGCGGGCGGGCCTGAGGGGAGCCCGCGCGGCGTCATCGCTCCTGGGCCGCGAGCGCGTGGAGGCGATCCCGCTGGCGATCAGGCGGCGGGTGAGCGCCGAGCTCATACCCACCCTCCCCGCCAGCCTGCCGGCACCGGCCGCGGCGGGGATGCCACAGACCGCCCGGGCCGGCGCGGCGGCCGTCTACATGCCGGCATGCATCAACCGCGTCTTCGGCAACCCCGACGGCCTCGGCGGGGCGGGCGGGCCATCGCTGCCCGAGGCGCTCGTGGCGGTGTCCGCGCGTGCCGGGCAGCCGGTGTGGATCCCCGGCGACGTGGCCGGGCACTGCTGCGGGACGCCGTGGAGCTCCAAGGGCTACCGCCGAGGCCACGAGCTGATGGCCGTCAAGACCGCTCGGTCGATGTGGCGCTGGAGCGAGGGCGGGAGCCTGCCCGTGGTGATCGACGCGAGCTCGTGCGCGCTCGGCCTGATCGAGGAGCTCGCGCCCCATCTGCCGGAGGCCGAACGCGAGCGCTTCCTACAGATCGAGGTGCTCGACTCGATCACCTGGGTGCACGACAGGCTGCTCGAGCACCTGCGCGTCGGCCGCAGGGCCCCATCGGCGGCGATCCACCCGACCTGCTCGGTCACCCGCATGGGCACCACGGAGAAGCTCCAGGCGATCGCCCGGGCGCTGGCCGAGGAGGTGAGCATCCCCGCGGGAACGACCTGCTGCGGCATGGCCGGGGACCGCGGGCTGCTGCACCCCGAGCTTCCCGCCTCGGCGCTGGCAGACGCCGCCGCGGACCTGGCCAAGCACCCGGCCGTGGAGCACCTGTGCAGCAACCGAACCTGCGAGCTCGCCCTGCAGGGGGTCACCGGAGCGCCCTATGAGTCCTTCGTGCTGCTGCTCGAGCGCCTGACGCGAGGAAGCGCATAGGATCAGCCGATGCCCGACCTGGTAGTCGCCGAGCAGCCCGCCGAGCACGTCATCCGGCTGACGATGAACCGGCCCGAGCAGCTGAACGCGATGAACGCCGAGCTGTGCGAGGCGCTGCACGCGCAGCTGCGGCGGATCGCCGGCGAGCGCAGCTGCCGGGCTGTGATCCTGACCGGCGCCGGCAGGGGATTCTGCGCGGGCCTGGACCTGCACGGCTACGGGTCCGCGCCGGGCAACGACGGCAGCGACGAGCCCCGCGACCGGCTGGCCAACCAGGAGCACATGTCAAAGCTCGTGATCGGGCTGCGCGCGCTGCCCCAGCCGGTGATCGCAGCGGTGAACGGCCCTGCCGCCGGGTTCGGCCTGGCTCTGAGCCTCGGCAGCGACATCCGCTACGCCAGCGCCGAGGCGGTCTTCCGCGTGGCCTTCATCAACATCGGCGTGTCCAACTGCGACATGGGCACGAGCTGGCTGCTGCCGCGCCTGATCGGCGCCTCGCGCTCTCACGAGCTGATGCTCACCGGACGGCGCTTCGACGCCGAGGAGGCGCTGCGGATCGGCCTCCTCGCCGACGTGGTCGCACACGAGGAGCTGCAGGGACGGGCGCTGCGCGGCGCGCAGGAGATCGCGGCGCTGGCGCCCTGGGGAGTGCGCCTGACCAAGCAGGGGATGTGGAGCGCCCTGGAGATCCCCTCCGAGCAGGCGGCCGTCCAGTTCGAGGACCGCCAGCAGATCATGGCGACGTTCAGCAAGGGCGTGCCCGAGGCAGCGGGCGCGTTCCTGGAGAAGCGCCCGGCGAGCTTCGCGGACTGAGCATGAGCGGCCTGTTCGACGTATCCGGCAAGACGGCCCTGGTGACGGGAGGCTCGCGGGGCATCGGCCTGATGATCGCCACCGGCCTCGTGCAGGCGGGAGCGCGCGTGATCGTCTCCTCGCGCAAGGCCGAGGACCTGGCGGCGAGC
>JBEKGK010000323.1:0-2518 GCA_050012835.1 Solirubrobacteraceae bacterium
GCCTCTGCGACAGTTATCGCTTCAGTTTTCAATAGGGCCGCGGGACGTGCTCTCGGCGCGGAACCGCGGGCCGCCCGAAGCGCGGCCACGATTCCAGCGGTGGTCAGGCGATCGGCAGAGCCCCGAGGGGGTCGCATGCATGCAGGCCGCCCAGGAGTGATCCTCCGGGGCGGCTGGTCCGACTGGCGAGACTCGCTGCTACGCACCCGGCGGGGCGCCGCGCGGTCGGCGTGAGGGCGGCGTTTCGTCGCCGCCTCGTTTCTTCGCGCCGGGGCCGTATGGCGAGTAGAGTCCTTGGCGCGCTCGCGTCTTGGCGAGGTTCTTCGCCGCTCGCCGTCCCGCGCTCTTGAAGCCGCGTGCGCCGTCGTGTCGCCTCGCGGAGCGAACGGAGCCGAGCCATCCGGCCTTCGCCGCGATGCGCATCCAATCAACGAGGCATGCGACGTTCGCGCGGAGCCGGTGCCAATCCAAGCTGACGACCTTGGGCCGGTTCGCCAGAGTGTCGGAGGCGACGCGGTAGCGGTCGCGCCAGTAGTCGTGAACCCCCTCATAGGTCTGATGCGACTCCTTCAACTCGTGGTAGAGCGTTGCCGTTGTTCGCGGCGTAGCGAGTCTGATACATCGTGCCGCCACAGTGCTTGCAACGCATGACGCCGTGCCGATCATGGGTCGGCTTGTCATGGCGCGGATGGCTACCTGTTTGGCGCCACGGGAACACCGGCGCGGTGCCGTTCGTCGTCGCGTGCTTGAAACAAGACTCAACGGAGAAGCCGCGATCCGCAATCACGGTCTGTGGCGCCTCGCCGATCGCATTGCGCACGCGGTCGTAGAACGCGGGAAACAGGTCGTACTCTTGGCGATCGGCTGCGTCCACGGTCGGGATCGCGCCGCCCGTGAAGTGGTCTATGGCCTTCCCGGAGTAGTAGCCGTGCCAGAAGCGCCGGACCTTGTTCCCCGTCGTGTACGCGCGCACGCCGGCCTGCTCGTCGCGTGTCCTGTACCAACACCCGCCGACGCGGACGCGCCGCCCGTGCTGCCCGCGCTGCGCCGGCTGCTCCTTTTCGGGCGCGCGTTCGGCGGCGTGTTGGACGCTTTCGGCGGGGTCTTGTTCGTTCCATTCCTCACGCTCCTTGCGCGCCTCGCTCGTCGCCAGCCGCGGCGGTCGGAGGGCGTGGCCGTGGCGGGAGTGCCACCGTCCGCTGCGTGTCTTGTAGTGTCGGCGTTTGCAGTTGTCTCCGGGCTGGCAGTCGTGGACCAGCGCGGCGTGTGTCTCGTCCTCGGTGAAGTCAAAATGGACGTGGGCCATGACGCGCTCGTCGTGCATCCGGCAGCGCTGGATCACGAGCGCGGCGGCGCTCAAAAACTCGTCGCAGACCTGCTCCAACTCGCGCAGTCGACGCCATACGCGCAGATACGGCGGCTTCTCGCTGAATCCGCACTCGCGCCATACGTCGTCGCTGGACTCGTCCCACCACGGCTGAATGTCTACGTGGCGGCTGGTGACGAACGCGACAGCGGCTAGCTCCCAATGGCCAGGCTCGCGCTTGCGCGCGTACCCGCTTTCCAGAGCCGCGCACGCTTCGCGCAGGCCGCCCCATGCCCACGGCTGCGACTTGACGAGCCGGACGGCGTTCAGGGAGCCGCGAAGCGCGTCGTCCTTGGAGAAGTCGGTCGCGCCGATGAGTCGGTCGGGTGGTTGGTAGCGAAGCTTTGGCACAGGTTAGAGCCTTACAATTCCGCTGTGTACAGCCTATGATTTTTGGGATGCAGTAGCGGCATGGGTCAACGTTTGTACGAGAGCCCTCCGGGCTCGTTTACTTGTTGCCCCCGCGCTGAACGGTTGGGGGCGGAGGGGTTTTCGGTGGGGCTAGGTAAGAATCTCGCGGCTTCGGAGTCCTGCACCCGGACTCGACATTTGTTCGAGCCGGCCCCCGGAAAGCGAGTAGTGGAGCGGTTTTCGGGCGGCGGCTATTTGGTCGGTCGGTAGGGGCGGCGCCAGAACTCGTCGGGTTCCGGCGGCTGCTTGGCGTCGCCGGTCGGGAGCCAGCCGAGCCAGTCGTCCTCCAACACGTCGGAGAGGTCTACGCCGAGCGCGATGGCACAGTTGACGAGCGTTCGGAGCTTCGGGTTGTCTACGTCGCCGCGCTCTAGGCGGCGGATCGTCTGTGCGCTCACGCCGACAGCTTGCGCCAACTCTTCCTGCGTTACGCCGCGGCTGAACCGTGCGCGGGCGAGCATCGTGGTTGGCGGGTCGCCGTCGTAGGGGTTGTGGCGCGCGGGAGACACGAGCCCAACTTAGCCGGGCGCGTGGACGCTAGCGATCCCACTGGTAGACGCTCCTGCGACTGCGCCGCCGTTCGTTCTCGTCAACATCGGCGGTTGCGTCGTCGGGCTCCGCCCATTATGTTGTGGCGCCGGTTATGTTGAGCGGGTCGTGTTTTCCTTGTGGTTTGCGGGGTTGGAAGCTTGGCTGCTGGGCATAATCAGAGTGCCTCCAGGAACGCGAGGAGCGTGTCGG
>JBEKGK010000324.1:0-2912 GCA_050012835.1 Solirubrobacteraceae bacterium
CGATCCTGTGCAGCCAGTACTCGAACAGCGTCCATAGCGCGTAGCCGGCGACCGCGAGTCCCGCGGTGGCCGGGACGCTCCGCGAGGAGAGGCTCCAGGCCAGCAGCACGGCGATCGCGGGCACGAAGATGAGCATCGGCACCAGGGGATGCACGCGCGAGAGGGCATCGAGCACCTTGGACTCGAACATCGGCGGGCTCGCCCGCAGGACGTCCGAGCGCTTTGTCGCCGAGGGGTCTCCCATGTCCTCTGCCCAGCTCACGTGACGATCTTATTACGCCGCGGGCAGCTGGTTGACGCCCGGCAGCAACCTTGCGGCCGCGGAGCGGCCTGCATCGATTCCTAGGCCGGCTCGCCGACGGGAATCTCGCCGGCGTCCGGCGCCGCAGCCTCGGCGGGTGCCTGCGGCTCCTCGGCGGCGGGCACCGGAGGGCTCTCCTCGGCGGGCTCGGCGGGCGCCTGCTCGGCAGCCGTTGCGCTCGGGCGCTCCTCGGACTCCGGGCGGCGGGCCACGGGCGAGGAGGCTGCACGCATGTCGGGGGCGTCGGGAACGCCGGGCTTCAGCTTGATGATGCGAAAGCGAAGCACGCCGTCGGTGATCCTCAGCGTCCGATCCAGGCCGCTCAGCAGCTCGGTGCCGGCGCGATGGAACTGCAGCAGGTGGTATTCGCCGTTGGCGTGTTTGTCGATCGGGTAGGTCAGCGCTCGCTCGCCCCACTCGTCGTGGCGCAGCAGCTCGCCGCCGGCCTCGATCGTGGAGCGGGTGTCCGCGACGATCTTCGCGCGGGCGTCATCCTCGGCCCGGGGGTCCAGGATGAGGACGAGGTCATATGTGGGTGCGGGCAGCTCCATGTGCGTTTTGCTCGCCAAAGACTAGCGGGTCGCGGGATCCTAGCCGCGCCATGCTCGCAGGCGCCTAGTGACCTGAGTCGTTGATTCGTTGGCAGTAGTTGGCGAGGCTGTCGAGGATCTGATCCGCGGTCTTGTGCCAGGCGTAGGGTTTGGGGTCTTCGTTCCAGGTGTTGATCCAGGTTCGATGCTGTGAGGTCTCTGACTGAGCGGTGTGTGCCGTGCTTGATCCATTTGGTGGTCAACTCCGCGAACCAGCGCTCGACGAGGTTCAGCCAGGAGCTGTAGGTGGGCGTGAAGTGCACGTGGAAACGTGGGTGGCGCAGTAGCCAGCGCTGGATCGAGGGCGTCTTGTGGGTCGAGGAGTTATCGAGCACGACATGTACCTCCAGGTGCCCTGGGACGGCTTGATCGATCGTGTTCAGGAAGCGGCGGAACTCCTCGGCGCGATGGCGCGCACTCATATCGGCGATGACCTGTCCGGAGGCGACGTCGAGAGCGGCATAGAGGTTCGTGACGCCGTTTCGCACGTAGTCGTGGGTCGCTCTTTCGGGCACACCGGGCATCAACGGCAACACCGGAGCGGTGCGATCCAGCGCCTGGATCTGGGACTTCTCATCGACGCACAACACGACAGCAGCATCGGGTGGGTTCAGGTAGAGCCCCACGATGTCGCGGACCTTCTCGATGAACAAAGGGTCTGGTGAGAGCTTGAACGTCTCGCTCTGATGGGGCTTTAGGCCGAACGCCCGCCAGATCCGGCTGACCGCGCTCTGGCTCATCCCGGTCGCCTGCGCCATCGAGCGCGTCGACCAGTGCGTTGCGTCCCTCGGCTTCTCCTCGAGCGTCTTGACGATCACCCGCTCGACATCCTCATCGTGAATCGAACGCGGTTTACCCGGCCGCGGCTCGTCATGCAGACCGTCAAGGCCCCGCCTCGCGAACCGCCCCCGCCACTTGCCGACGGTCGATTTATCACAGCCCAACCGAACGGCGATGTCCTTGCTCTGCTCGCCGCCGGCAGCCGCCAACACGATCCGACAGCGCAACGCAAGCGCCTGAGAGCTCTTCGGGCGCCGCGCCCAACGCTCGAGCACCTCCCGCTCCTCGTCACTCAAAACGACCTCGACACGGTTCGCCATGACCACCTCCCATCGTCGTGGATGAGAAGGCAGTTCGCCGCCAGATACAGCCGCACCTGCGAACTAACGACTCAGGTCACTAGCAGCGAGCCCTTCCTGCGGCCGGGAGCACATCCCCGGCGCAGGGCGCGGCTCGAGCAAGTGCTCTGCGCTTGACTACTTCAGCCGGAAGGCCTTGATGCGGTCGTCGTACTGGGCGCTGTCCTGGGCGTAGACGCCATAGGCCAGGGCCTGGATGACCGACAACAGGGCTGTGTGGGAGCGCACGTAGGCGGGGCTGTTGGATGAGTAGTAGAGCTTGATCTGCGCGAGCTTTGCGACCTCGGAGAGCGTCGCGTCGGTGATCGCGGCGGTGCGTGCCTGACGGTGGCGAGCGAGCTTCATGGCGCGCACGACGAGCGGGTGCGGGCGCCCGGCGGAGAGGCCGATGACGAGCGTTCCGCCGTCGATCCGCCCGAGCCGGCTGAGCGCCTCCTGGGAGGGGCTGGCGACGACGTCCACGCGCAGGTCCAGGAGCATCAGCAGATGGCGCATGTAGCTGGCGAAGAAGGCCATCTGGTCGGTGCCGGCGACGAGCACCTTCTCGGCGCCGATGATCGCCTCGATGAGCGCCTCGACGGAGCTTCGCGAGACCTTGCGGGCGGTGTCCTCGACGTTCAGGTGGTCGGCCGTGAGGGCCGACTCGAACTCGTTCTGGTCGAGGGAGAAGAGGGGTGTGGATGCGCCGCCGCCGGACCCCTTGGCGGCCTTGGCGTTGACCCGGCGGTATTCCTCGCGGGCAGCGGCTTGGAGCTCGGGAAAGCCCTCGAAACCGAGAGCCTGGGAGAAGCGCACGACGGTCGAGCTCGAGGTGTTCGCGCGCCGGGCCAGCTCCTCGGCGGTCTGGAAGGCGGCCTCGTCGAGATGGTCGACGATGTACTG
>JBEKGK010000325.1:0-3386 GCA_050012835.1 Solirubrobacteraceae bacterium
CCAACGCGCGTTGCAGTGTGCTCCCTTACAGGACCTCGTAGACGTCGTAGATGGGGCCCTCGGGGATCCTGTGGCCGGTGCCGACGGCCACGATCCGGTTGAGCCAGGAGTATTGCTCGGCCCCGGTCTCGAGGATGACTGCGATGCGGAAGTAGTACGTGGCAGGATCGACGTCTTCTCCGTCGGCTAGGGCTTGCATCACGTCGGTTGGTCCGTGCCGGTAGCCGCTGTAGTGCATGTAGATCAATGCGTCGTCGTCGGTCTGCAGCGTCGCTCGGACGTCGATCACGGCCACTCCGTCGGGCCGGATGAGCATCCAGTCGGCGCCGAACGGGAGGACCTGTCCACGGATCCTGGGGCCCTCGAACTCTCCGCCCTCGATCGGGATGATCCGTCGCCGCCCTTGTGGCAGCACCCCGATCTCGGAGGGTGCGCCCACCGTGCCCGTCAGCGTGAACAACAGTTGTGTGTTGAGCGGCTCGGCGGGAGTCATGCGAGCTGACGTGGGGAGTCGAGGTAGCGAACCTGGTCCGAGCGCAGTAGCGCTTGAACGAAATCCGGGACGCGCAGGCCCGCGGCAACGTCGGTCTCAAGGGATGACTCGGCGTCGTTCACACTTCCCAGGCGACCCAAGACGGTCTCGATGTCGGCCTGAGGCACGACCACGACGCCGTCGCGGTCGCCGACGAGCACATCGCCAGGCGAAACTAGGACGTTGCCGATGACAATCGGTAGGCCGACCGTCCCGGGCCCTGACTTGGCGGAGGAGTTGGAGGTAACGCCGCTGACGAACACCGGGAGCCCTGTAGCGATGATTCCCGTCGTGTCGCGGGCGAGGCCGTCCGTGACGATGGCTGCGACCTGGCAGTTGCGGGCCATTCCGGCGAACAGGTCGCCGACGACCGCTGTTCCGGTGAAGGCCTCGCATGCCGCAATGACCACATCGCCTGGTTGAGCCATCGCAAACGCACCTAGGATCGCGAGGTTGTCGTCCGCTCCGGCGTGGCAGGTCAGGGCAGGACCGATGAATGAGGCGGTGTTTGGGTCCAGCGGCTTGATGCGGTAGTCGAGCGCGCCGCGACCGCCCATCGCGTCGACAACATGGACGGCGTCTACGCCGGCCAACCGCGCGATCAGACTGGGGTCGGGGCGCGCGAAGTCTCGGCGGACAGTCAGAACTGGGGAGTTGGAAATCATGAGAGGGCCTCCAAACAGCCGGATCGCTTGTATGTGCAGAACACATTCACAGCATCACTGATTGTCGCCATCGGCGGGGGCGGGGGCTGGCGCATCCCACGTCCTCGCACCGCCCGACGCTGGGTGAGGCCTAGTAGCGCGCCGCGCAACGCAGCCCCGGGCATCGGATCTGGGACAACGAACGTACGGGGAGCGGTGGCCTGACGGATACGGGGAATACCCCGAGAAATTGAAACCAGGACTCACGCCCGATAGGGTCGCGCTCCCCGCCGCTCGCCAGGTGCGGAGTCGACGGACTCGATGCGCCTCCAGCCACCGGACCCGCGCTCCGCGCCCTCCTTTCCGCGCCAAGCGGGGCGGGCGACGAGTAGGACCGGAAGCCCGCCCCGACCTGACCTGACAGCAGGTCCGATCATGCGGGCGATCGGGTTCGTGGCAACGCGATCGTGATCTCTGACGTCGGGCGCGTTAGGGATGTGGTCAGCGTGTGCCAGTACAGCGGAGGTCGGCGTCGAACGGGCCGATCCGGTACTGCGCGAGGCTCGGCGCCACGCCGGTGAAACCACCGCTCGTGCAGTTCTGCCGCGCCTGCGTGAGTGTTGCGTCGGTTCCGGCCACCCAGTCGGGCAGCTGGCCGTTGAAGGCCGTCGGTGTTGTCTGCACCGTTAGACCCTATGGAGGTTCGGCTGTTCGGCGTTTGAGGCAGGATCGGCCGGCACCCCGCGCATAGATGTGCGGGGACTGGGCGTCAGGGTGGTCCTGGCGCCGACACCCCAGCTATGGGAGGTGTTCACCAGGCGCAGACGGTCGCGGTGGTGCTCGATCCGGGTACGGGCGAGCTGCGTGTGCAGCGGCTGCGGGGCGAGCCGGCGAAGGTGGTGCCGGTGTTCTTGGAGGATCTCGATTGTCCGGTGCGCGCGGTGTATGAGGCGGGGCCGACGGGGTTCGCGCTGGCGAGGGTCGCTGAGGAGCGCGGCCTGGATGTGCGGGTCGTGGCGCCGGGGTCGATCCCGAGGGCGCCGGGGGATCGGGTGAAGACTGACCGGCGTGACGCCAAGCGGCTGGTGCGGCTGTTCGCGGCGGGCGAGCTGTCGTATGCGTTCGTGCCGAGCGAGACCGATGAGCACTTTCGTGACCTGGTGCGGTGTGTCGAGGATGCGCGCAAGGACCTGATGCGCTGCCGTCACCGCCTGTCGAAGTTCTTGTTGCGCCGGGGCCACCGGTTCCCGAGCAAGGCGTGGACGCAGCCACACGAGCGGTGGCTGTGCCAGATCCACTTCGAGGATGCTCCCTCCCGGGCGACGTTCCTGGACTATCTGTGTGCGGTCCAAGCGCTCGTGCAGCGCCGCCGTGCACTGATCGGTGCACTCGAAGAAGCAGTGCCAGGCAGCAGTCACGCCGAGACGGTCGCGCGGCTGCGCTGCTTCCGCGGGATCGACACGCTCACCGCCGCCGGGCTGTGCGCGGAAGTCGGCGACTTTCACCGGTTCGCCAAGCCAGCGCTGCTGTCCGGGTTCCTCGGCGTGGTACCGAGCGAGTACACCTCTGACGAGAAGCGCGTGCAGGGCCAGATCACCAAGGCCGGGCCACCGCACGCCCGACGGCTACTCGTCGAGGCCGCTCACCACTACCGCCACCGGCCCGCGGTCGGCGAGGGCATCGCCGCTCGCCAGGCAGGCCAAGACCCCCGTGTCGTGCAGATCGCCTGGCGCTGCCAGCGCCGCCTTCACGAGCGCTGGACACATCTCGCGGGCACGCGCGGCAAGCGCACCGGGACGGTCGCGATCGCCTGCGCTCGTGAGCTCGCCGCGTTCTGCTGGGAGGCCGCGACCCTGGACTGACCTCGCACGACATCCACCACGAACGACGCTCCGGCGGCTGCCGGGGCGCTACGAGCAACCAGAAGGCCGCCACGTCGCCGCTCAACGGGCCCGCGAACACGGGCTATGGGCAACCCGCGGTTTCACCCAACGGGTGGCGCCCGATCTTAGATTGCGAGCCCGGCGACGAACAAGGGTCTTGAGGTAACCAGCCCTCGCATATGAGCCTGACCATGACCTGGTCGACCAAGCCGGCACTTCAGCTCGTGGCGCCCCGGGAACCGCCCCCCGCGCACCCCCATGCCGACCCCCGCCGCACGCCCGGCCGATCAACGCTGCCCCTTGACAGACGCCCCTCCATATGAGCCC